>JAYYZX010000014.1:0-45065 GCA_036339955.1 Bacteroidota bacterium | reverse complement strand
AAATTGATGTTGTAAATAATAGTAATATAATTGTATCAACTTTTGAAGTTGGTTATTCTATAAATGGAGGGCCTGCTGTAACACAAACTGTAACCACACCTTTAGCTGCAGGAGCAACAACAAATGTTATGTTCCCTACGGTTACAGTTCCATCAGGAATGAATAATATATCATTTAGTGTTCTAACAGTTGCAGGAAGTCCATTTATTGATAATGCTCCCTCAAACAATATAACAACGTCAGGTGATTTCAGTACTTTATCTCCAACAGCATTTACAACAAGTCATGATGAAGGGTTTGAAGGGTTTCCAAATGAGCATCCTGCTCCAAATAATGCATTACTTGATAACCCTCAAGGAAATCGTGTGTTTATTGTTGATCCTACTTTTAACCAAGGACAACCAATGGGAGCGTATGGAACTTCGCAAAACGCATATAGATGGCAATTCTCTCAAATGAGTGCTGGAGGTTCAGCAAAAATAGTTTGGGAAAAGATTGCTTTTACTAACCCAGGAGACTATGAAGTAACATTTGACTATGCTCATGCTCAACAAACTTCTTGGAATCAAGATAGATTACAAGTACTTGTTTCAACTGACTGTGGGATAACATGGACATTAATGGATGAATTAATTGGAGGTGCATTAGCTACTTCTAGTGCTGTTTCAGGAGCTAATTTTTACCCAACTGCAGGAGATTGGGCAACTCATTCTGTTGATCTAAGTGCATATAATGGGAATCCTGATGTAATGGTTGCAATTAATGGTATATGTGGTGGTGGAAATAATCTTTATATAGACAACGTACAAATTTTTGAATATCTAGCTCCTCCTGCATCTTGGGATTGTGTTGGAGCAGGAAATTGTGTAGACCCAGGAACCGGTAATGGCCAATATTCAAGCTACATACAATGTATGACATCTTGTATTACAGATATAAGTGAAGATCAATTAAGTAATAAGCTTAATATCTATCCTAATCCTGCTACAGATAATCTTAATATTAAATTTGAATTAGAAAAAGCAAGTGAATTATCATTAGCAATTAAAGATGTATTAGGTAGAAATATACTTAATATTACTAAAGGAGAATTTCCTGCAGGTATACATACTAATTCATTTAATACGAAAAACATATCAAATGGAACTTATTTTATTGAGTTAGTTTCTGATGACAAAATCGTAACAAAAAAGGTTATAATAAGTAAATAGTTTATCTATTATAAATAATAAATAAAAGAGTTGTGTTTTCAAACACAACTCTTTTTTTTACTTTAAAAAAATGAATATACTCATAATTACTATAATAATGATTGCTATTGCTTTTATAGCAATTGCTATTAAAGTTATATTAAAAAAAGACGGGGAATTTTCTGGAACATGTGCAAGTAAAAACTCTTTAATCAACAATAGTGAAGATACATGTGGCATATGTGGAGCTAGCCCAAATGAAAAATGTCAAAATGAAAGTTAATGAAGAAAATATTCTTCAAAATTTTTCGAATAATAGGATTGTAATAAACCTGTATCATCAGTATAAATAAGATACCCTGCAAGATTAGAATTAATTTCCAAAAATTCTTTTGTTTTTTCTAATCCCATTGCCATAAATGCTGTTGCATATGCATCAGCAAGAATACAATCTTTGGTGATTACACTAGCGCTGAGAAGTCTATTCTTTGCTGGGTATCCAGAAAACGGATTTATTATATGAGAATATTTCATGCCATTCTCTTTATAAAACTTACGATAATTACCAGAAGTTGCAAGACTCTTATTCTTTAAAGCAAGAATCACATAAAGATTGTTGTTTAATTCTTCAGATGGTTCTGAAATTCCAATACGCCATAACATATTATCTGCATTCAATCCTTGAACTCTTATTTCTCCTCCAATCTCAACCAAATAATTATGTATACCCTGATTTTCAAGAAATAAAGAAATAATATCTACAGAATATCCCTGAGCAATACCATTGAAATCAAGCATAACTGATTTAGGTTTTTTAAGATGATTGTCTACAATAGTAAGTTTATCCGATCCTACTAATGAAACTAACTTCTCAATCTTAGAACTATCAATCTGTTCTTTTTCATAAGGTCCGAAACCCCAAAAGTTAACAAGTGGAGATATGGTACAATCGAAATATCCATCTGTTTTTTTATAAACATATTGAGCTTTTCTAAAAACTTGATTAAAAAGAGTGTCTGTCTTAATATTCTCATTTCTATTTATAGTAGAAATAATAGATGCTTGATTGTAAGTAGATAAAGATTGATCGATTTGCTTAAGAATGCTATCTATTTCGTTTTGGAAATTATGATTTTGTGACAAATAACTTATGCTATAAAATGTGCCTTGTGTTTCTCCTAAATTTTTAACTAATATTTGCTGGTTGTTACTAGTTTCTAAACATGAAAAGAAACATAAAGAAATTAAATAATAAATCTTTTTCATCCTTAGAAAACAAATCAAAATAAATATAAATTAGACGCCAAAATCATCAAATCGAACATTTTCATCGGGTATTCCCCAATCATCGGCCATCTTAAGAATAGCTTGATTCATTAGTGGAGGGCCACAAAAATATAGCTCTAAATCTTCAGGAGATTCATGCTTTGTTAAAAATTTATCAATAACTACTTGATGCACAAACCCCGTAAAACCATCACCATTAGGATCGCTCATGTCTTGCTTCTCAATCCAGTTATCTTCAGGCTTTGCATCAGATAAAACTAAATAAAATTTGAAATTTGGAAATTCTTTCTCAAGATCTCTGAAATAGTGAATATAAAATAATTCTGCCTTAGAACGCCCTCCATACCAGAAAGTAACTTTCCTTCCAGTTTTAAGTGTTTTGAATAATTCATATAAATGTGAACGCATAGGAGCCATTCCTGCACCGCCACCAATATAAAGCATTTCAGAATCTGATTCGTTAATAAAAAATTCTCCATAAGGTCCAGATATTGTCACCTTATCTCCTTGTTTAAGATTAAAAATATAAGAAGATGCAACACCAGGATTAACATCCATCCAAGCATCTTTATTTATGTCCCATGGTGGAGATGCTACCCTAACATTTAACATTATCTTACGGCCTTCAGCTGGGTAAGAAGCCATTGAATATGCTCTTACAACATCATCCTCATTACGCATAACTAAATCTCTTATAGCCCGCTTACCTTCCTTCCAATCTTTTTCAAATTTTGTAGAATCTTCTGGATGATCAGTTGGATGTGCTGTAATATCCATATTGGAATACTTAACCTCACATTCTGGAATTTTAATCTGAATATAACCACCTGCTTTATAATCCATATCCTCCGGTATTTCTATAATAAATTCTTTTATATAGGTTGCAACATTATAATTAGAAACTACAGTAGCTTCCCATTCTTTCACTCCAAAAACTTCCTCAGGTATTGATATCTCCATATTATCTTTTACTTTTACCTGACAACCTAAACGATAATTATTTGCAATCTCTTTACGTGTAAAATGTGGCTCTTCAGTAGGAAGAATACCTCCACCTCCAGAATGAACCTGACATGTGCATTGTATACAGGTTCCACCTCCCCCACAAGCTGAAGGGAGAAAAACACCTTCATTACTAAGAGTAGTAAGTAATGAGTCTCCTCCATTCACCTCTATCTCTTTCTCTCCATTAATATTTATTTTTAATTTTCCAGATGGCGATAATTTTGCTTTTGTAAATAATAAAACAATCACTAATGATATAATTAGAAAAAGAGAGCAAACAATACTCGCCATTATAGTGACTTTTGTAATACTTAATATTATCATTAATTATAATTTAATTCCCATAAAACTCATAAATGCAATACCCATTAAACCAGTAATAATATAGGTTATTCCTAAACCTCTAAGAGGAGCAGGAACATTTGAGTATCTTATTTTTTCACGTATAGCTCCAAGACCAACAATAGCTAAAAACCATCCAACCCCAGATCCTAATCCAAATACTGTTGCTTCTACTATAGTAGTATACGCTCTTTCTTTCATAAATAATGCACCTCCTAATATTGCGCAATTAACAGCAATTAGTGGCAAGAATATACCTAGAGAACTATATAGTGCAGGAGAGAGTCTTTCTATTACCATCTCAACCAGTTGTACCATAGCGGCTATAACAGCAATAAACATAATGAGATGTAAAAAACTTAAATCAATATTTGAAAAATCTACTCCAATACGAGGTCCAAGCCATAAATCAAGAGCTCCCCTATCTAAAATATAATTTTGTAGTAAATAATTTATAGGAACTGTAATCCCTAAAACAAAAATAACAGCAGCTCCTAAACCGATAGAAGTTTTAATAGTTTTTGAAACAGCTAAATATGAGCACATGCCTAAAAAATAAGCAAATACCATGTTGTCAATAAATATAGACTTTACAAAAATATTAGCTAATTCTTCCATTATCCCTTCTATTTAGATTCAATTAATTTTTTGTTTTTACTACGTTGGATCCAAATAATAATACCAACTGTTATAAGTGCCATAGGTGGTAATACCATCATACCATTGTTGGAATATCCTATATCAGATGTTAATCCGATACTTTCAAGTATAGGATAACCCCAAACGGTTCCAGAGCCTAATAACTCTCTAAAAAATGCTACAACAATTAAAATCCATGCATATCCAAAGGCATTACCTAAGGCATCAAGAAAAGATTTCCAAGCATTATTTGCTAAAGCAAAAGCTTCCAACCTACCCATAATAATACAATTTGTAATAATTAACCCTACAAATACAGAAAGTTGCTTACTCACATCATATACATAGGCCTTTAAAACCTCATCAACAATAGCAACTAAGCTCGCAATAACAAGTAATTGAACAATAATTCTAATTCTTGTAGGAACTAATTTTCTAATTACAGAAACTATAACACTAGAAAAAACCAAAACAAAAACTACTGCAATAGACATGACAACGGCAGGCTCTAACTTAACAGTAACTGCTAAAGCAGAACAAATTCCTAAGACCTGTACTGTAATAGGATTATCATCATTAAGTGGATTACTTAATAATTTTCTGTTATTTTTTGAAAACAATCCTTTCTTATTACTCATACATTTTATATTTGAATTGAATCTAACTGTAAACTTAATGTGTCATTATTCTCCTCCTTTTGTGCATTTATCATTCTTGTGAAATACGGTAAGTATCTTTCTAGCCTCTCATATAACATTTCTGTTACTCCATCAGAAGTAATTGTCCCTCCAGAAATTGCATCTACACCATGATCATCTCCTGATTTAGCTCCTCCCTTGACTACCTTAATCGATACAAAATCTTTATCCTTAAAAATTAATTTATTTTGAAAAGGATCCTGAAATTCTCTAGTATTAATTTCAGCCCCAAGACCAGGGGTCTCTGACTTGTGATCAAAAACTGCCCCAAATACAGTCTTAAAATCATTTTCTAATGCAATATAACCCCAGATAGGGCCCCAAAGACCTTTACCTCTTAATGGAATAATATAACACTCTCTATCATTTTCAATACTAGCAAGA
This sequence comes from Bacteroidota bacterium, assembly GCA_036339955.1. Lineage (GTDB taxonomy): Bacteria > Bacteroidota > Bacteroidia > Flavobacteriales > BACL11 > JAYYZX01. The sequence goes on along the minus strand of JAYYZX010000014.1, from coordinate 39,520 downwards.
AAAATAGGAAGATTTTGATCTTTCAAATCTTTCTTCATTTCTAACTTTAAATTAATTTCAAATGCTTTCCCTGTCATAATATTGCCATTATGATCTAACACAATTTCTTCTTTAATATACTGATTATATAAAAAATCAGCAGTATCTCTAGAGGTATGAATACCTACAGATTTAAGAATATTTTGTTTCTTTTCTTTGACTATATTAGCTTCTTGTTTTGGAGATAATTTAACAGATAAAAATGAAAGAACAGCTGCTAAAACTATAACTAATATAGAAGCAAAAACAAATGTATATGTATTTTTATTTACATCCATTCTCTCATTCTTTTAATCTATTTAAACGTTTTTTAATGTTAGATTGGATAACATAATGATCAATAAGTGGTGCAAATACATTCATAAACAAGATAGCTAACATCATACCTTCTGGGTATGCAGGATTAAAAACCCTAATTAAAATAGCTAAAACCCCAACTAAAAAACCATATATATATTTTCCTAAATTAGTTTGTGTTGCAGATACAGGATCTGTCGCCATAAAAACAGCTCCAAATGCAAAACCTCCAATTAATAAATGAACATGTGCAGGAGTAGACATTAACGCATTAATACCCCAAATATTAAACAAATATGCCATGCTATACCCTCCAATAAAGGTAGTAAGTATAATTCTCCAACTTCCTACACCAGTCAAAATAAGCATTAATCCTCCTAATATAATTGCAAAAAATGAAGTTTCACCAATAGATCCAGGAACAAAACCCCAAAAAGCATCAGAAGTACTCCATAATAAACTATTCCATTCATAAGAAGATGCTAATTCACCAAGAATAGTAGCGCCAGAGTGCCCATCAATTTCAGCTGCATGTACCCATACTTTATCACCAGACATCTTTGAGGGGTATGCAAAAAACAAAAATGCTCGTGCAGTAAGAGCAGGGTTTAATATATTCATTCCTGTTCCACCAAAAACTTCTTTCCCAATTACGACAGCAAAAATTACTGATACAGCTAACATCCATAATGGAACATCTACTGGCATAATTAAAGGAATTAACATTCCTGTAACTAAATATCCTTCATTAACCTGATGACCTCTATACACAGCAAAAGCAAATTCAACACTAAGACCTACTCCGTATGAAACTATAAGTAACGGTAAAAACTTCCAGAAACCAAAAAAGAAATTCTCCAATAATGATGCTGTTTCTCCTAAAGCATTGTAATATTGAAAACCTATATTCCACATTCCAAACAAAATACAAGGGATCATACAGAGGATTACAATAACCATGGTTCGTTTTAAATCAATAGCATCCTTAATATGGGAGCCACTTTTTGTTGTGTGTTCTGGCACAAAAAGAAAAGTTTCAAAAGCATCAAAAGCAGGATATATTTTTTCTAACTTTCCTCCCTTTTCAAAATGTGGCTTTATATCATCTAATATTTTTCTTAAAAATTTCATTCTAACTATTTTCTTTTCTTACTAAATCTAAACCAAATCTAATATAATCTTGAACTGGAATTTTAGATGTACATATAAAATCACAAAGTGCAAAATCTTCACATCCAACTTCATAAATACCTAACTTCTCCATTAAATCTATATCTCCTGCCATAATTGCTTTAATAAGTTGAACAGGATATATATTCATAGGTAATACATTTTCATATTCTCCAGTAACAACATATGCTCTTTCCTCCCCGTGAATATTAGTATCAAGATTATATCTTCTACTAGGGAAACACCAAGAGAAATATGCTCTAGAATTAGAAAATTTTTCGAAGCCAGGAAGAAGCCATCCTAAAAACTCAGACTTATCTCCTTCTGGAATTACTGTTAATTCTGTATCATAAAATCCTAAATACCCATCTGTAGATATTTTAGTTCCTGAGAAAACATCCCCACTAATAACCCTAGAATTACCTTCATAAAGATTGTTTTCTAATAAATTACTAACACATGCTCCAGCACTAACCCTATAGTATCTTGGTTTTTTGATCTGTGCACCAGAAACAGAAATTATTCTTGAAATATCATACTTCCCTTCTTTAAACAATCTTGCAATAACAATTACATCTTGTGGTTCTAAGTACCAAACTACTTCTCCTTTATTAATAGGATTAATATGGTGTATTTGTACGCCGACATTTCCAGAAGGGTGAGGGCCTATAATAGTATTGATTTGAACTCCTAATGCTTCAGTAAATACTTTTGAAGAATTAGTCCTGCCATCTAAATTCAAATGGACATCTCCATCTGTTAATTTAGTAATATAATCTAAACCTTCTTGAAATAATTCTTCCATACCATAAAGTGCAAAATCATTATCAATTGCCAAAGGAGCAGATTTAAATGACGAAATAAAAATTGCTTTTGGCATATCATTTGGACTCGCAACAATATCATATGGTTTTTGTCTAATAAATGGCCAAACACCTCCTTGAAGCATTTTCTGTATTATCTCTTCTCTTGAAAATATTTTTTTTCTAGATATATCAAACGGTAAATACTTAATTTCTTCATCTGCATTTATAGTGATCTCCATGATCTTACGCTTATCCCCTCTAATAATCTCCATAATTTCACCACTGACAGGAGAACAGTAATTTATCTTATCATTATATTTATCAAAAAAAAGTGGAGATCCTGCTTTAATAAAATCTCCTTCTTTAATAACTAATTTAGGAGTTAAGCTATGAAAATCAGTAGGCTTAAGACTAAACCTCCGAATTGGTTTTATTGAAGCATATACTTTTTCTGCCTCTCCGGTTAGATTAATATCTAATCCTTTTTTTAACCTAACTTCTCTACCCATTTTTCATAGTTAAATAGTTATATGTAATTCAATTAGATTTTTCGCACCAAAAATATAAATTTGCAACAAGAATCAAAGATATATATACATAATTTTATGAAGTTTTTTAAGATATTATTTATTATATCATTCTATACACTATTTATAGGATGTTTTTCTAACATGAAAATAAATAATACAAATAATAAAGAAAAAATTCCATCCAAAATAAATAGCTATTTAGATGACCAACAAATAATCTTAGATGAAATATTTGAAAAAAATATTAATACCGTTTTATTGTATAGACAAAATCAACCTCTAAGTTTACCTATAATTAATCTTAACACAAATGACAAATTAACAATGAGTTTTGATGATTTAGATGAAAAAAATAAAAATTACTATTTCAAAATAATACATTGCGATAAAGATTGGAAAAGAAGTAATTTATTTAAATCACAATATACACAGGGCTTCTCAAGAGAATATATTAAAAATTACCAACGATCATTTAGCACACTACAAAAATATATACATTACCGATTCGATTTTCCTACAGAAAATATGCGCCCACTAATCTCAGGAAATTATGTTTTACAAATTTATTTGAATGATACATTAAGAATAAATAAAAGATTTTTTGTTTTAGACAAACAAGTAAATATTACAGCGAATACAAAAAGAGCAACATCAATAAAGAATAGGAATACAAAACATGAAATTGATTTTATAGTGAATCACTCTCATTTCATAATAACCGATCCATATTCTGAAATAAATGTAGTAATAAAGCAAAATAATCAAGATTATGATGCAAAAAAAAGAATAAAACCAACATTTATAAGAAATAATGAATTGATCTATAACTATGAAAACGAGAATATGTTTAATGGTAACAATGAATTTCGGCATTTCAACATAAAAGATTTGAAATATCATTCCGATCAAGTAAACAATATTATACTTGACAGTATACATAATTATGTCAAACTAATACCTGATATAGCAAGACCGTTTAAAAGATATCTAATAAAACCAGACATCAATGGTAAATTTGATATATTAAACCAAAACGATTTAAATAAATTAATTGAAACTGATTATTGTTGGGTCTATTTCTATTTACCAATGGAAGAAATTTGTAATTATGGAGAGATATATATAATAGGGGAGTTAACTAATTGGCAAGTGCAAGAAAAGTTTAAACTAAAATATAACCTAAATACAAAACTTTATGAGACTAGTGTATTATTAAAACAAGGTTATTATAATTATCATTATGCATTAAATGACACTATTCTTAATAAAATAGACGTCTCTTATATAGAAGGAACCCATTATGAGACAAAAAATGATTATTATATCTATGTTTACTATAAGAAATCAACAGATGAATATGATCAATTAATTGGTTTGTTAAAAACATCCTCAAAAATTTTATTCTAAATTATAGTTTTCATTAAATTTGGGGTTGATAATAAAAAAATTATGTCTAACGGATTTTACAAAGTACCACTTGCTATTAATGAACCGGTTAAAACATATTCTTCTGGAAGTGTTGAGCGTGAAGAACTCTTGATAGAATATAAAAGAATGTATAATAGCAACATTGATATCCCAATGTATATTGGGAATGAAAAAATATTCACTAATGATAAAAGAAATCTAACTCCTCCTCACGAACATAAACATATAATTGGGACATCTAATTATGGAAGAGAAGAAGATGTTCTGAACGCAATTAATGCTGCTATGAAAGCACGTAAAGATTGGACAAAAATGAGTTGGGAAAATAGAGCCTCTATTTTTTTAAAAGCAGCTGAACTATTAGCTGGGCCATTTCGTGCTAAAATGAATGCAGCAACAATGCTAGCTCAAAGTAAGAATGTATTCCAAGCAGAAATTGATGCAGCTTGTGAATTGATAGATTTTTTAAGATTCAATGTTCAATACATGAGCCAATTATATAAAGAGCAACCTGAATCACAGCCAGGAGTATGGAATCGTTTAGAACATAGGCCTTTAGAAGGATTTATTTTTGCTCTTACTCCTTTTAACTTTACTTCAATATGTGCAAATTTAAGTGCAGCTCCAGCAATGCTTGGAAATGTAATTGTATGGAAGCCTGCTGAAACTCAAATATATTCTGCACAAGTTATTATGGAATTATTTCAAGCTGCTGGGCTACCTGATGGTGTAATTAATATGATAACTGTAAATGGAGAATCTGCTGGAAAAACAATTTTTGAACATCCTGATTTTGCAGGATTACATTTTACAGGATCAACGCATGTATTTCGTAAACTATGGAAGAAAATTGGGAATAATATTGAGAAATATAACTCATATCCAAGAATAGTAGGAGAAACTGGTGGTAAAGATTTTATTATTGCACATAAATCAGCAATATCTGCTGAAGTTGCAACTGCAATATCAAGAGGAGCATTTGAATATCAAGGACAAAAATGTTCAGCAGCCTCACGCGCTTATATACCAGATAATATTTGGCCAGATGTCAAATCCAAGATTATTGCAGATACAAAAGATTTTAAAATGGGAAGTCCTGATAATACTTGTAACTTTATTAATGCAGTGATTTCTGAAAAATCATTCGATAATATCAGTTCATATATTAATTATGCAAAAAAATCCAATGAAGCAGAAATTATTACTGGAGGTAATTTTGATAAATCAATAGGTTATTTTATAGAGCCAACAATTATAGTAACTACCAATCCTAAATTTAAAACTATGGTAGAAGAAATTTTTGGCCCAGTAATAACTATCTATGTATACAATAGTAATGCATGGGAAGATACTCTTAAATTAGTTGATAATACGTCAGAATATTCTCTTACTGGAGCTATTCTATCTACAGATAGATATGCTATTGAATATGCTGCAAAATTTTTAGAAAATGCCGCTGGTAATTTTTATATTAATGACAAACCAACCGGAGCAGTTGTTGGGCAACAACCGTTCGGAGGTTCTAGAAGCTCTGGAACAAACGATAAAGCTGGTTCAATCTTAAATCTATTAAGATGGATCTCTCCAAGAACAATAAAAGAAACATTTGTACCTCCAACTAAATACCATTATCCATTCCTAAAGAAATAAATCTTTTATTTTATGCCTCAGGTGTTGGCCCTCCAAAATTTAATGGAATTCCAGAATTTGGATCAATATCTTTGATATTGCCATGCTGACCCTCAAATTTAGACACATTATCATGTAATGCCTTCATTAATCTCTTAGCATGTTGGGGTGTTAAAATAATCCTAGATTTTACTTTTGCTTTAGGAAGACCCGGCATCATCTGAATAAAATCTACAACAAATTCTGAAGGAGAATGATTAATAATAGCTAAATTACTATAAACACCCTGAGCAACTTCCTCTGGGAGCTCAATATTTAACCCTTCTTTTTTATTTTCTTCACTCATATATTAAAATTTAATCAAGTTGTTATTCTACTTTTTGCTCCATTTCATCAAATTCTTTCTGCGAACCTACAAGAACATTATCAGCATCAACAAGACCTGTTCCTGCTGGAATACGCTTCCCAACAATTACATTTTCTTTCAATCCAAGCAATCTGTCTTTTTTAGCATTAATAGCAGCTTCATTCAATACTTTAGTTGTTTGCTGGAATGAAGCTGCAGAAATCCAACTTTCTGTTTGTAAAGAAGCTCTTGTTATTCCTTGTAATATTGGTGTTGAAACTGCTGTAACAGCATTCCTTGCTTCCATAAGCTTCATCTTGTTACGCTTCAAACGAGCATTCTCATCATTAAATCTTCTAGCACTTACTAATTGTCCTGCCTTAAGTTCTGTTGAATCTCCTACCTCTGTAATCAGTTTCTTACCAAAAATATTATCATTCTGACGAATAAATTCAGATTTATCAATAATTTGTCTCTCTAAAAATAATGTGTCACCGGAATCAGTAATTTCAACCTTACGTAACATTTGTTTTACTAAAACCTCAAAATGTTTATCATTAATTTTTACTCCTTGTAATCGATATACATCCTGAATTTCATTTACAATATACTCTTGCACCTCAGTAACACCTTTTATCGCTAAAATATCAGAAGGTGTAATTATACCATCACATAAAGGAGTACCAGATCTTACAAAATCATTTTCTTGTACTAAAATATGCTTGGAAAGTTTAACCAAATATTTTTTAATATCTCCAGACTTAGGAGTGATAATAATCTCCTTATTACCTCTTTTTATTTTCCCAAATGATACAATACCATCAATCTCAGAAACAATCGCAGGATTAGATGGGTTTCTTGCTTCAAACATTTCTGTCACTCTTGGAAGACCTCCAGTAATATCTCCTGAAGAGCCTGCAGTTCTTGGAATCTTAGCTAATATTGTACCGGCTTTAATATTATCTGAAATATTAACAGATATATGAGCTCCAACAGGAACTGTATAATTACGTTCCTCAGATTTCTTATTGGCAACAAGTATAGATGGTGATATCTTCTTATCTCTACTGTCAATAATTACTTTCTCTTGATGACCTGTTTGTTCATCAGATTCTACACGATAAGTCAATCCTTCTTCAATATCATTAAAAGAAATCTTTCCATGAATCTCTGATATAATGACTGCATTATAAGGATCCCAATCACAAATCTTATCACCTTGTTTAACAGAACCTGATTTTTTATATATATTGGCCCCATAAGGAATATTATGTGTTGCAATAACCAAATTTGTATTCTTATCTAGAATACGAGCTTCAGCTGTTCTACTAATAACAATATCAACATTTTTTCCCTCATCATTCTTGCTCTTTACTATCCTTAAGTCTTCTATATCTAATAACCCTGACTTTCCAACAATAATACTAGCGTCAACCTCTGCTCTAGAAGCAGTTCCTCCAACATGAAAAGTCCTTAATGTAAGTTGGGTTCCTGGCTCTCCAATAGATTGAGCAGCAATTACTCCAACTGCCTCTCCAATTTGTGCAATTCTTCCAGTTGCTAAACTAGTTCCATAACATTTAGAACAAATTCCTCTTGTTGACTGACAAGTAAGCGCTGAGCGTATTGAAATAGATTCAAAACCAGCTTTTTCAATCATTTTAGCTGCTTTCTCATTAATCTCTTCTCCTGCGCTTATTAATAATTTATTATTACTTGGATGCTGTATATCATTTAATACAACCCTTCCTATTATTCTTTCACTTAATGATTCAATAACATCCTCATTATTTCTTAGCGCAGTAACATTTAAACCTCTCAGAGTTTCACAATCATTTTTACTAATAATTACATCTTGCGCAACATCTACTAATCGTCTAGTCAAATATCCTGCATCAGCAGTTTTTAAAGCAGTATCTGCCAAACCTTTACGAGCACCATGTGTAGAAATAAAATATTCTAAGATTGATAATCCTTCTCTAAAATTTGTAATAATTGGATTCTCTATAATGGACTCTCCGTGATCTCCAGATTTTTTTGGCTTAGCCATTAAACCTCTCATTCCAGATAATTGACGAATTTGCTCTTTAGAGCCTCTTGCACCAGAATCAAGCATCATAAAAACAGAATTAAACCCTTGTTTATCTGAGCTAATTTTATTCATTAATGTTTCTGTTAAACGAGCATTTGTATTTGTCCATACATCAATAACTTGATTATATCTTTCATTATTAGTGATAAAGCCCATCTGATAATTAGATTTAATCTCATCAACCTTCTTATTAGCCTTATTGACTAAATCTTCTTTTTCTTTAGGTACAATAACATCACCTAAATTAAATGAAAGACCTCCTTTAAATGCCATATCAAAGCCTGCTTTTTTAATTTTATCTAAAAAATGAACAGTACTTGCGACTCCACACTTTGATAAAATATCTCCAATAATATCTCGAAGTGCTTTTTTAGTTAATAGAGTATTGATATAACCAACTTTATTAGGTATAAATTCATTAAAAAGAATTCTTCCAGTAGTAGTTTCAATTATATTATCATTAATACGTACTTTAATAACAGCATGTAAATGAATCTTCTTCTCATTATACGCAATTTTTACTTCCTCAGGTGAATAGAATGTCATTCCCTCTCCTAATACTTTTTCTTCATCTGTAGAATACTTATGTTTTGTCATATAGTATAGGCCTAAAACCATATCCTGAGAAGGAACAGTAATAGGAGCTCCATTGGCTGGATTTAAAATATTATGTGATGCTAACATAAGCATTTGTGCTTCTAGAATTGCGGCTGAACCCAATGGTAAATGCACTGCCATTTGATCTCCATCGAAATCAGCATTAAATGCAGTGCACACTAGAGGATGTAGCTGAATAGCTTTACCTTCAATCATTTTTGGCTGAAAAGCTTGAATTCCTAGACGGTGAAGTGTTGGTGCTCTATTCAATAATACAGGATGCCCTTTCATAACATTCTCAAGTATATCCCATACAACCGACTCCCTAGTATCTATTATTTTCTTAGCTGATTTTACTGTTTTTACAATACCTCTTTCAATTAATTTTCTAATAATAAATGGTTTATATAATTCAGCAGCCATATCCTTAGGTAATCCACATTCATGCATTTCTAATTCAGGACCAACTACAATAACAGACCTTGCAGAATAATCTACTCTTTTACCTAATAAATTTTGACGAAACCGACCCTGTTTCCCTTTTAATGAATCTGAAAGAGATTTTAAAGCTCTATTTCCATCAGCCTTAACAGCAGATGATTTTCTTGAATTATCAAAAAGCGCATCAACTGACTCCTGTAACATTCTTTTTTCATTACGAAGAATAATTTCAGGAGCATTAATTTCCATTAATCTTTTTAAACGATTATTTCTAATAATTACTCTACGATATAAATCATTTAAATCTGAAGTTGCAAAACGCCCACCATCAAGAGGAACTAACGGACGTAACTCAGGAGGAATAACAGGTATTACCTTAATAGTCATCCATTCCGGTTTATTATCCGAATTTATATTGCCTTCACGCATCGATTCAACAATCTGTAATCTTTTTAATGCTTCTGTTTTACGTTGCTGCGAAGTCTCAGTAGCTGCTTTATGCCTTAAATTAAAAGATAATTCATCTAAATCAATATTAGCTAACAAATCATGAAGTGCTTCCGCTCCCATTTTAGCAATAAATTTTTCTGGATCACTATTATCTAGATATTGATTATCTGCAGAAATTCCATCTAATATATCTAAATATTCTTCCTCTGTTAAGAAATCCAAATACTGAATTTCCTCTCCTTCACTGTTTAATATATTTTTACCTGCATTAATTACAACATATCGCTCATAGTAAATAATCATATCTAATTTCTTAGATGGCAATCCTAATAAATAACCTATTTTGTTTGGAAGAGTTTTAAAGTACCATATATGTGCTACTGGAACAACTAAACTAATATGACCTATACGTTCTCTTCTAACTTTCTTTTCAGTAACCTCTACACCGCATCTATCACAAACAATTCCTCTATAACGAATCCTTTTATATTTTCCGCAATGACATTCAAAATCTTTGGTAGGACCGAATACTCTTTCACAAAATAAACCACCACTTTCAGGTTTATATGTTCTATAATTAATTGTTTCTGGCTTTACAACTTCTCCTGAAGATTTTTCTAATATATCCTCTGGTGAAGAAAGACCGATTTTTAATGTTGAAAATTCTAAATTTTGTTTTTTATTCTCTCTCATAATATTTTATTCAAATGAAACTTTTAATCCAAGACCATTCAACTCATGCAATAACACATTAAAGGATTCAGGTATTCCTGCATCTGGCAAGGCCTTACCTTTAACAATACTTTCAAAAGCTTTTGCCCTACCAATAACATCGTCAGATTTTAATGTTAACATCTCCTGAAGAATGTTAGATGCTCCATAACCCTCTAAAGCCCAAACCTCCATCTCTCCTAACCTCTGTCCACCAAATTGTGCTTTACCTCCTAAAGGTTGTTGTGTAATCAAAGAATAAGGACCTATTGAACGTGCATGCATCTTATCATCAATGAGATGCCCTAACTTTAACATATAAATTATACCAACAGTAGCTGGCTGCTCAAAACGCTCTCCCGTACCTCCATCGTAAAGATACACCTGTCCTAGCCTAGGAAGTGTAGCAATATCAGTTTCCGAATTAATTTGATCAATGCTTGCCCCATCAAAAACAGGAGTAAAATACTTTTTCTTTAACTTATGACCAGCCCAACCTAAAATAGTCTCATATATTTGTCCTAAATTCATTCTTGATGGAACACCTAAAGGATTTAAGACAATATCAACAGGTGTACCATCCTCTAGAAATGGCATGTCTTCATCGCGAACAATACGAGATACAATACCTTTATTACCGTGACGTCCAGCAAGTTTATCACCAACTTTTATTTTTCGTTTTTTAGCAATATGAATTTTTGCTAACTGTAATACCCCTTTTGGTAATTCATCTCCAACAGTAATAGCAAATATATTTCGTTTAAATTCACCATAAATATCATTATACTTTTGTATATAGTTATGGATAATAGTTTTCACTAATTTATTATTATCATCATTCATCGTCCATTTATCAGGATCAACCATAGTATAATCAATATCTGTAAGTATTTTTTTTGTGAATTTCACGCTCTTTTTAATTATAGTCTCTCCAAGAATATTCGCAATTCCTTTTGAAGATTTACCTCCAATAATATTATACAGTTTAGATGCTACCTGAGATTTAATATTCTTAGTTTTTTTGTTAAATTCAGAATCTAATTCTGCAAGCAATTCCTTATCCTTCAATTTAGAAGATTTATCTTTTATCGTTTTTGAGAATAACGATTTACTAATTACAACACCTTGATGTGAAGGTTTTGCTTTAAGCGAAGCATCCTTAACATCTCCTGCTTTTTCTCCAAAAATAGCACGTAATAATTTCTCTTCTGGTGTTGGGTCTGATTCTCCCTTAGGTGTAATTTTTCCAATCAAAATATCTCCTGTGGTAACATGAGTACCAATTCTTACCATACCATATTCATCAAGATTTCTTGTGGCGTGTTCACTAATATTAGGGATGTCAGCTGTTAATTCTTCAGCTCCTCTTTTTGTTTCACGTACATTAACAGTGTGTTCTTCAATATGTAATGATGTGAATAAATCTTCTCTTGCAACCCTTTCTGAAACAACAATTGCATCTTCAAAATTATACCCCTTCCATGGCATGAATGCAACTTTTAAATTTCTTCCTATTGCTAATTCACCAGATTCAGTAGCATAACCTTCACAAAGAACTTGACCTTTCTTTACTTTATCTCCTACCTTAACAATTGGAGAAATGTTAATACAAGTATTCTGATTAGTTTTCTTAAATTTAGTTAAATAATATGTTTTTGAAAAATCTTCAAAGGATAATAACTTCTCTTCTTTCGATACTTCATATTCAACAGATATCTCGTCGGAATCTACGTAGGTAATAATCCCATCACCTTCAGCATTTATAAGAGTCCTAGAATCTTTAGCAACATGTGGCTCTAAGCCTGTACCTACAATTGGAGATTCAGGTATTAAAAGGGGAACTGCCTGCCTCATCATATTTGAACCCATAAGAGCTCTATTTGCATCATCATGTTCAAGAAAAGGAATTAAAGATGCTGCAATAGATGCTATTTGATTCGGAGCAACATCCATTAATGTTACTTGATTAGGCTCTACAACCATATAGTCAGACTCTTTTCTAGATTTAATTCTGTTTTCATCAAATAAACCATTAGAATTTAAAGGAGCATTTGCCTGAGCAATAATCTGTTCCTCTTCTTCTTCAGCACTTAAATAAATTGGGCTTGACTTTAAATCAACTTTTCCTGAAACTGCTTTTCGATAAGGAGTTTCAATAAAACCTAAATTATTAACTTTAGCATAAACACATAATGAAGAAATTAATCCAATATTTGGACCTTCTGGTGTTTCAATTGGACATAATCTACCATAATGAGTAAAATGTACATCACGCACTTCAAAACCTGCTCTTTCTCTAGAAAGTCCCCCCGGACCTAAAGCAGAAACTCTACGTTTATGGGTAACTTCAGCTAATGGATTAGTTTGATCCATAAATTGAGATAACTGACTTGTACCAAAAAAAGAATTAATAACTGAAGAAAGTGTTTTTGCATTAATTAAATCAATAGGAGTAAAAACTTCATTATCTCTAACGTTCATCCGCTCTCGGATAGTTCTTGCCATACGATTTAATCCTATACCAAATTGCGATGATAATTGCTCTCCAACAGTCCTTACACGCCTATTACTTAAATGATCAATATCATCTACATCTACTTTAGAATTTAAAAGATGAATTAAGTTTTTAATAATAGAAACAATATCTTCATTAGTAAGAACATGTTTATCCATATCTACATCTAGCTTTAATCTTTTATTGATTCTATACCTACCAACATGACCTAAACTATATCTTTGATCTGAGAAGAATAATTTATCTATAATACCTCTAGCTGTTTCATCATCTGGAGCTTCGGCACTTCTTAATTGTCTATAAATATGACGAACAGCTTCAACTTCTGAATTTGTAGGGTCTTTTTGTAAAGTATTATGAATAAGTGCATGGTCTGAAATATTTGCATCATCTTTATGTAAAAGAATTGTTTCTGAACCAGAATCTAAAATATCATTAATATGTTTTGTTTCAATAACAGTATCACGTTCTAATACTATTTCATTTCGTTCAATAGGAATCAATTCACCAGTATCTTCATCAACAAAATCATCAACCCAGGATTTGAGAACTCTAGCTGCTAATTTCCTACCAACAACTCTTTTAAGGCCACTTTTTGTAGCTTTAATCTCATCTGCTAAATCAAATATCTCTAGAATATCTCTATCATTCTCATATCCAATTGCTCTTAACAAAGTGGTCACAGGTAATTTCTTTTTCCTATCAATATATGCATACATGACATTGTTAATATCAGTTGTAAACTCAATCCAAGATCCTTTAAAAGGAATAACTCTTGCAGAGTATAATTTTGTCCCATTTGAATGGAAGCTTTGACCAAAAAATACTCCAGGAGAACGATGAAGTTGTGAAACAACTACTCGCTCTGCACCATTAATCACAAATGTCCCTTTAGGTGTCATACAAGGTATATTACCAAAGTAAACATCCTGTACAATAGTCTCAAAATCTTCATGATCAGGATCTGTACAATATAATTTTAACTTTACTTTTAAAGGAACTTTATATGTTAATCCTCTTACAATACACTCATTAATAGTATATCTTGGAGGGTCAATTGCATAATCAATAAATTCTAATACAAAATTATTTCTAGAATCAGTTATTGGAAATAACTCTTGAAATGTTTTATAAAGACCTTCTTTTTTTCTTTGTTCTAAAGTAGTTCCTACTTGTAAGAAAGATTGAAAACTTTTTAATTGTATATCTAGAAAGTCGGGGTATTTTACACGATTCTTAATAGATGCAAAATTAATAGTTTTGGGGTTTTTATTCTTTGCCAATTCGATATATATTAGTTATAAAATATGGTTATTCTAAAAAAATGAAATAGGTTTAGACTTTTTAAAAATCTAAACCTCTTCATTCATAATTAAAAAGCGGTTACTTAATTTCCGCTTCTGCACCAGCTTCTTCTAAGGACTTTTTAATAGCTTCTGCCTCTTCTTTACTGACACCTTCCTTAACTGGTTTGGGAGCACTATCTACAATCTCCTTAGCTTCTTTTAAACCAAGGCCTGTTAATTCTTTAACAGTTTTAACTACTTGTAGCTTAGAACCTCCAGCTGCATTAAGGATAATATCAAACTCTGTTTGATCATCAGCTGCTGCATCTCCACCAGAAACTGCTGGACCTGCAGCTACTGCAACAGAAGCTGCAGCCGGTTCAATCCCATATTCGTCCTTAAGGATTGTTGCTAATTCATTGACATCTTTCACTGAAAGATTGACTAATTTCTCTGCGAAATCTTTTAAATCTGCCATTTTATTTAATTTTAATTATTTATATATTTATTTTAATGTTGGAAGCATTTTTTTTTATTCTTTAATCTCATCTACTGGAGAAGCATCACCTTTAGTCTCATCTACTGGAGAAGCATCACCTTTAGTCTCATCTACTTGAGAATCATCTAATATATTTGTATTGTTCTTTTCTAACGAAGTTAAAATTCCAGAAAGCTTACCACTACCTGATTGTAATGCAGAAATAATATTCTTTGATGGAGATTGTAACAATAAAATGATCTCAGCAATCAATTCATCTTTTGATTTTAACTCAGTAAGTGCACTAAGATGTTCATCTCCAATATAAAATTCAGATTCAACATGTGCAGCTTTCAATATTGGTTTATCATGTTTTTTACGAAATTCCTTAATTACTTTAGCAAAACTATTATTTGTATTAGAAAACATGATAGATGTATTGCCCGTAAGAACATTATACATAGGTTCAAAATCTGTTTCATGTTTATCAAATGCTTTTTTAAGTAAAGTGTTTTTTACAACCCGTAAGGAAACTTCTCTTTTAAAACATAATCTCCTTAAATTACTCGACTCTTCAGCTGTAAGACCAGAGATATCTGCTAAACAAAAATTACTATTTGTAGTTATCATTTTATCTAAAACTGCTATAATCTCATTCTTTTCTTCTCTTTTCATTTTTTTGATATTTTTAAATTAGAGAACTAGAATCTACTTGAACACCTATTCCCATGGTACTCGAAAGCGTAATACTTTTAATGTATGTCCCCTTAGAGCCAGTTGGTTTCAATCTTTTGATAGTCTGTAGTAACTCATTAGCATTGTCATATAATTGTTCTGAAGCAAAAGAAATCTTACCAATAGCTGTATGCACTATACCATTTTTATCAACTTTAAAATCAATTTTCCCTTTTTTAACATCTTGAATAGCTTTTCCTATATCATTAGTTACTGTTCCAGACTTTGGATTTGGCATTAATCCTCTTGGTCCTAGAATACGTCCTAATGGTCCAATCTTTCCCATAATAGCAGGCATTGTAATAATTACATCAATATCAGTCCACCCTGACTTTATTTTATCAATATATTCATCCATACCTACATAATCAGCACCTGCTTCTTTGGCTTCTGATTCTTTATCAGCCGTTACTAATGCCAATACTTGAATCTCTTTACCTGTCCCATGAGGTAAAGACGTTACTCCTCTTACCATTTGATTGGCTTGTTTTGGATCAACGCCTAATCTTATTGCTAGATCTACTGAAGCATCAAATTTCTCAGTAGAATTATCCTTTACAATTGAGCACGCCTCATTCAAACTGTAATTTTTTGATAAATCTATACTTTCTAAAACTTTCTGTCTGTTTTTACTCATCTTTACCAATTTTAATTATCTGTTGATTTCGGAAAAACTCCTTTAACACTAATACCCATACTCCTTGCTGTACCTGCAATCATTTTCATTGCTGATTCTATTTTAAATGCATTTAAATCTGCCATTTTATCCTCTGCAATTACTCTAATTTGCTCCCAAGTAACAGAACCTACTTTTTGACGATTTGGCTCTCCAGATCCTTTTTTCTTTTTAGATATTTCTAGAATTTGTGCAGCAGCAGGTGCAGTTTTAATAACAAACTCAAAAGATTTATCAGTAAATACAGTAATAACAACAGGAACTACTTTGCCAGGTTTATCTTGTGTCCTTGCATTAAATTGTTTGCAAAATTCCATAATATTAACTCCTTTTGCCCCTAAAGCAGGGCCAACAGGTGGTGCAGGATTTGCAGCTCCACCCCTAATTTGTAATTTAATAATTCCTGTTACTTCTTTTGCCATATTTTATATTTTTTCAACTTGCATAAAATTTAATTCTAAGGGTGTCTTTCTACCAAATATCTTAACCATTAAGTTTAATCTTTTCTTTTGTTCATCAATACTTTCAATGTCAGCATGAAAACTATTAAATGGCCCGTCAATCACTTTAACAGTTTCTCCAATGACAAAAGGAATATTAACATGTTGATCGTTAAGTGCAATTTCATCAACTCTACCTAATATTCTATTAATCTCACTATCTCTCATAGGAACTGGAGCACCACCTTTTTTACCTCCTAAGAATCCTAAAACTCCAGGAGTTCTCCTTAAACTATGTGCAACTTCTCCTACAAGATTAGCCTCTAATAAAAGGTACCCTGGAAAAAAATTTCGTTCTTTACTGATTTTCTTTCCATTACGAATCTGATAAACTTTCTCTGTTGGAATCAGAATTTGAGCAACATAATCTTTTATATTTAATATTTCAATCTCTTTTTCTAATAAAGCAGCTATCTTCTTCTCCTTACCTCCCATAACACGAAGTACGTACCATTTTTTCTCTTGTTTATCTTTTTTCATTTATCTTTTTCTTAATCCTATCCAAATAAACTATAATACAAATCTAATACAGTGCTAAAAACTGTATCCATTAAATAAATTATAAGTGCAATAATTACAGTTGATATTGCAACGACAATTGAACTACTCTGAAGCTCTGACCATGAAGGCCAAGTAACTTTCTTTAGTAATTCATCAAATGAACTTTTTATATATAACTGTATCTTCCTCATATTTAATCCCAAAGTTGCACGGGTGGAGAGACTCGAACTCCCAGCCAATGGTTTTGGAGACCACTACTCTACCAATTGAGCTACACCCGTTTAGAAACAACATGGATATTTGAATATCCCTATTATTTACAAAATGATGTTACTACTTCTCAATTGATGTTATTTGCCCTGCTCCTACCGTTCTACCTCCTTCACGAATTGCAAAACGTAAACCTTCACTCATCGCTACAGGACTTATTAACTCAACAGAAATTGTTAAATTATCTCCTGGCATCACCATCTCTGTTCCTTCTGGTAAAATAATCTCCCCTGTAACATCTGTAGTCCTAATATAAAATTGTGGACGATATTTATTATGGAAAGGAGTATGTCTACCACCTTCTTCTTTCTTTAAAATATAAACTTCAGCTTTAAAATGTGTATGAGGAGTAACTGATCCTGGTTTGCAAATAACCATTCCTCTCTTAATATCTGTTTTTTCAATCCCTCTCAATAGAATACCTACATTATCACCAGCCTCTCCTCTATCTAGTATCTTTCTAAACATTTCTACTCCAGTTACAGTAGAAGCTAATTTCTCAGCTCCCATACCAATTATATCCACATTATCTGCTGTATTTGCAACTCCTGTTTCAATTCTACCTGTAGCTACAGTACCTCTACCCGTAATAGTAAACACATCTTCAATAGGCATTAAAAATGGTTTTTCATTATCCCTAACCGGTTCTGGGATATAAGAATCTACAGCAGCCATTAGCTCATCAATTTTTGAAGACCATTCTGCTTCCCCATTTAATGCCCCAAGTGCAGAACCAGTAATTATAGGGGCATTATCACCATCATATTCATAAAATGACAATAATTCTCTTACCTCCATTTCTACAAGTTCCATTAACTCTGCATCATCTACCATATCTGCTTTGTTCAAGAAAACTACAATTTGAGGAACTCCTACCTGACGAGCTAATAAAATATGCTCTCTTGTTTGAGGCATAGGGCCATCGGTTGCTGCGCAAACCAAAATAGCACCATCCATCTGAGCAGCACCTGTTACCATATTTTTTACATAATCCGCATGACCTGGACAATCAACATGTGCATAATGCCTGTTATCTGTTTCATACTCAACATGTGACGTATTAATTGTAATTCCTCTTTCTTTTTCCTCCGGAGCATTATCGATAGAATCAAAATCACGAACTTCTGCACCTCCTTTTGCAGATAATACTTTCGTAATTGCTGCAGTCAAAGTTGTTTTACCATGATCTACATGGCCAATTGTACCAATATTTAAATGTGGTTTGGTACGGTTAAAATTTTCTTTTGCCATTTTTTTTATTTTTTTAAATTATTAACTTACTTTTTTATTATTCAATCTTTCTTCAATAGAGCCAATGACGGGAATTGAACCCGTGACCTCTTCCTTACCAAGGAAACGCTCTACCCCTGAGCTACATCGGCTTCCTTAATATTTGAGCGAGAAACGGGATTCGAACCCGCGACCCTCAGCTTGGAAGGCTGATGCTCTAGCCAACTGAGCTACTCTCGCAATATACCTGGTGGGGAGAACAGGATTCGAACCTGTGAAGGCTAAGCCAGCAGATTTACAGTCTGCCCTCGTTGACCGCTTGAGTATCTCCCCAACTTTGTAATCAAAAGAGCCGATAGAGGGACTCGAACCCACGACCTGCTGATTACAAATCAGCTGCTCTAGCCAACTGAGCTATATCGGCTTTTTGTAATCCTAAAAAAAGAACGATTGCTACAAGGGCTGCAAATTTATTAAAGTTTTTTGTTTTCTCTATGTAAAAATGAACATTTTTTTCTTTTCAAAAAATTAGATAAAATGTTAATTTTTGATTACATATAAATCATACTCTCAAAATAGAATAGAAAAAGTTTGATTTTAATATATTTTATCTAATAAATATATTAATTTCTTGGGTGTGATTTTTTATAAACTTGTTTTAATTTCTCAATGGTATTATGCGTATATATTTGTGTTGCACTTAAGTTAGCATGCCCTAATAATTCTTTAATAGTATTTATATCAGCACCATTATTCAGCATATGAGTAGCAAAAGTATGCCGTAATATATGTGGGCTTTTCTGATTAACAGTAGTAATACGAGAGATATATTTTTTAACAATCCTATATACTTTCTTATCGTATAATTGCTTTTTGTTCTTATCTGTAAAAACAAAATCTTCAATAGAATATATTTCGCAAAACTTTTTAATACGATTAACAAGATCTAAAGAGATTGGAAGAATTCTCTCTTTATCACGTTTTCCTAAAACTCTAATAGTTGAAGCAGAAAAACTAATATCTTTAATTCTCATATGAACAAGCTCAGAAAGCCTAATTCCTGTAACATAAAACACCTCTAAAATCAATTTATCTCTTTCTCCTGTAAACCCGTTCTTAAAATCTATTTCATTTAATAGCTTATGCATGTCATATTCTTCAATAAAAACAGGTAATCGTTTAGGGGTTTTAGGGGATATAATGTTTAAAATAGGGTTTTGTGATATGTATTGCATCCTAAGTAAAAAACGAAAATAACTTTTTAAAGTAGATATTTTGCGATTAACACTTTTAGCAGATATACCTTTTTCAAGAAGAAATGCAATCCAAGATCTAATGAATTGAAAAGAAATTTCTTTAACATTTGAGATTTGAAATTCCTCTTCCAAAAAAGATAAAAATTGATTGATATCAGTTGAATAAGAACGAATAGTATGAGAAGAGAATCTTTTCTCTGAAGATAAAAATTGTATAAACTGAATCTTGAACATAAAAAATATATCCAAACATAACAAAATTACAATAAAATTGAATGAAATTATTCTTCGATTCTTAGTTTGTTTTCAGAATAAACAGCCTGTTGTTTTTGAATCCTTAATTTATCAGATTTCTTTGCAAATGCCTTTCTTCTACGAATCTCCTTTAACACTTGAGTATGTAGAAATTTACGCTTAAAACGCTTAAGAGCTCTATCTATATTTTCTCCGTCTTTTACTGGAATAACTAACATACTAAATTATTTAATCTTTTGCAAAGATATGAATTCTTAGACTAATATATAATTATTTTAAAATTTGTTTCGATATAACTAATTTCTGTATCTCAGAAGTTCCTTCACCTATAGTGCACAACTTTGAATCTCTATAATACCTCTCAACAGGAAAATCTTTAGTATACCCATACCCCCCTAGAACCTGTACTGCATCTGTAGAAATTTGAACTGCTATTTCAGAAGAGTAATACTTAGCAATTGCTCCTTCTT
Source organism: Bacteroidota bacterium (assembly GCA_036339955.1). Taxonomy (GTDB): domain Bacteria; phylum Bacteroidota; class Bacteroidia; order Flavobacteriales; family BACL11; genus JAYYZX01. The sequence goes on along the minus strand of JAYYZX010000014.1, from coordinate 18,812 downwards.
TTGTCATTTTCTGCTTATTGTTTTTCTTATTAACAGCATCATAAATTAATAACTCCGCTGCTTCTATATTTGTATGCATATCAGCAAGCTTAAAAGCAATAGCTTGAAATTTCGATATAGTTTTGTTAAATTGTTTTCTCTCTTTAGAATATTGAAGAGCTGTTTGATACGCACCTTTTGCAATACCCAAAGCAAGAGCAGCAATAGATATTCTTCCTCCATCCAAAACCTGCATTGCTTGGACAAAACCGTCTCCAATATTACCAAGTATATTATCAGAGGAAATTCTACAATTATCAAAAATTAGTTCTGCTGTTTCAGATGCACGCATCCCTAACTTGTCCTCCTTCTTTCCAGAAGAGAACCCAACTGTCCCTTTCTCAACTACAAATGCTGTAATTGCATGAGGATCTCCTTTTTCTCCTGTTCTAGCCATTACACATGCAATATCCCCAGATATTGCATGTGTAATAAAATTTTTACACCCATTAAGTACCCAATAACCACCATCCTTAACAGCTGTTGTCTCCATAGCCCCAGCATCAGAGCCTGTATTATGCTCCGTTAGAGCCCAGGACCCAATATATTCTGCAGTAGCTAATTTTGGTAACCATTTTTTCTTTTGAGAATCATTACCAAATTGCAATATATGACCAGTACATAAAGAATTATGTGCTGCCATAGAAAGACCTATAGACGGATCGAGTATAGATAACTGTTCAATAGCTGTAACATATTCTAAATATGAAAATCCTGCTCCTTTATATTTATTTGGGACTAGAACCCCCATCAACCCTAACTTGCCTAACTCCTTAAATACTTCAATAGGAAATATTTGACCATCATCCCACTCTTTAACATAAGGGATGATATGCTGCTTGCCAAATTGCTGAATCATATCAACAATCATTTTTTGGTTTTCATTATAACTAAAGTCCATCTAATACTTCTTTAAACTAATAATATTATCAGAATATTTTTTTAAATTAATGCTGCCATTAAGAAATTTTAATTCAATTACAAAAGTAAAACCTTTAATTTTACCTCCTAATATTTTTATAAGTTTTGCTGCTGCTAATGCTGTTCCTCCAGTGGCTAAAAGATCATCATGAATTACAACATTCCAACCTTCTTTTATATCTTTTTTATGAATTTCTATCTCTGCACTACCGTATTCTAAATCATAACTACAAGAAATTGTTTCACCTGGTAATTTGCCAGATTTTCTAATTGGGATAAAGGGTAAATTCAATTTTTGTGCTAAAAGAAAACCAAATAAAAAACCCCGACTCTCTATCCCAACAATAGCATCTACATCTTTCTTCTCAAAAGATAATGCAAAAGCATCTACAATATCAGAAGTAAGTTGTGGATCTAACAATAAAGATGTAATATCTTTAAAATTAATTCCTTTCTTAGGAAAATCAGGAATCTCTCTAATAGTTTTCTCAATCCTATCTTTTAGCATTACTTTTTAATTGCCTTAACATACTTTATTAACTCTTCTTTTACTTTAGGATATAAGAAAAATAATCCTATCATGTTAGGAAATATCAATGCTAATATCATAGCATCAGAAAAACCCCAAACAGCATCCATATTAGCAGCTGCACCTATAACAATAAAAATTAGAAAGAGGAACTTATAAACTAAGTCAGATAATTTACTTTTTCCAAAAAGATACATCCATGATTGAAGACCATAATATGACCAAGATATCATTGTTGAAAGAGCAAATAAAATAATAGCAATTGTTAAAATAACTGGGAACCAAGGTATAGCATCTGCAAAAGCCATAGATGTAAGAACTGCACCTTCTACTTTTTCTCCATTAATAATTACATCTTGGCCATATTCAAAAATACCTGTGCTATTATACATAATTATAACTAGAGCTGTCATAGTACAAATTACAATAGTATCAATAAATGGTTCTAATAGGGCAACTACCCCTTCTGATGCTGGATATTTAGTCTTAACTGCGGAATGTGCAATTGATGCTGAACCTGCTCCAGCCTCATTAGAAAATGCAGCTCTTTGAAAGCCTACAATCATTACACCAACTAACCCTCCAAAACCAGCTTGCATACTAAATGCATTAGAAAAAATTAGACCAAATGCATCATCTATATAACTAAAATTAGAGAAAATAATGAATAGACAAGCCATTACATAAATAATAGCCATAAATGGTACTATCTTCTCTGTAACTGATGCTATCCTTTTAATCCCTCCTATAATAACAATACCAACTAGGATTGCTAGAAATATACCTATAATAGTTCCAGAGCTCCCACCAGATAATCCAAGCATAGATGCTAATTGTAAAGCAGCTTGATTAGATTGTGCAGCATTTCCTCCACCAAATGATGCTCCAACACATAACACAGCAAATAACACAGCAAATATTTTCCCTAAACCTCCATATCCATTCTCTTTAAAACCTTTAGTTAAATAATACATAGGACCTCCATATACTGTTCCATCTTCTCCAACATCGCGATATTTTACCCCTAGCGTACATTCAACAAATTTGGTAGACATACCAATAAACCCACACACTATCATCCAGAAAGTTGCTCCAGGACCTCCTAAAGCAATTGCAAGAGCAACACCAGCAATATTACCTAATCCTACAGTTCCAGAAACAGCAGTAGCAAGAGCTTGAAAGTGACTGACTTCTCCATCTTGACTTTCATCCCTAATAGTATCTGGAATATCTCCATCAACCGTCATGTCGGTTTTTTCTGTCCCGTGTTCTAATTCATCATACTTTCCCCTAACTGTATTTATTGCTGTAGGGAAATGGGAAATATTCACAAAAGAAAAACGTATAGTAAAAAACAATGCGCCAAAAACCAATAAGAGAAGAACAATAGGGATACTAATAGAATCTGAAAAATTAATTGGATACAAGACAATAGAAACCCAAGTATCTGCAATAGGCTTGAACCATGCATTAATCTTATCATCTAAACCGTATTTCTTAAAAGAATAATTAATCCCATTCTCATTTAAAACTAATGCAGCATCATTAATTATAACAAGATACTCTCGTACAGTATCAGAAGGCAAGAAATAATTTAAAATCATTTTATCTGATTTTAATTGCCAGGTTCCTTTAGCATTTAAATCAATCTTATTAAGAGTGTAATCAAATGTACCATCTTTATTGATAGTTAATAAATCTGATTCTGAATCTATAGGTTTAATATCTTGACCTATAGTGTCAACCTCATACCTAATACTTTCAAAAGCCCAAGTACCTTCAAAATCTTGAGCACTTAAAGATAATCCAGATAAGATTATAAATAGTAATGTTATTTTTTTCATAATTATATTTATTTAATATTTTAAAATTTCCACTTTTTCTTCTACATCTCTATGCTCACGAGTTTGCCCAAATCCAATCATAGGAAAGCAAAATAATATAAGTAATAGATTCTTCATTTTAATTGTTTTTGAATAATAGATAGACTCTCTTCAAAAGAGTGTGGATTATATCCAAGTACTTTTTTGGCTTTATCTAAAACAAAACCTGTCCTTGGAGGTCTCTTTGCTTTTTGATTTAGTGTATCTGTTGATATTCTATTCAAGCTAGTGGTATTTAATTTATAATATTTCCCAATACGCTCTACCATTTCATAAATACTCATAATATCTTTTCCTGAGGCATTAAAGATTCCATATGCTTTTTTATTTGCTGCTAATATACAAGCATCCGCTAAATCTTCTGCTAATGTAGGAGCTCTAAATTGATCATCAATAATATTTAAATCTTCTCCTTTCTCCAAAGCTCCTTTTGCCCATAACACAATATTACCTTTACTTAAACTTTCGCCTACACCAAAAATAATAATTGTTCTAAGAATTGTCCAATTACACTTATGTTGATATAATACTTGTTCCGATTTAAGTTTAGAGAACCCATAATAAGAAAGGGGATTAGGATTATCTTCTTCCTTATAAGGCCCATGCTCTCCATCAAAAATAAAATCTGTTGAGATATGAATAAGATGAGCGCCAACAGTAGAACAAGCATTTGCTAGATATCTAACTGCACGAATATTTAATGCATCACACGCATCTTTTTCATCCTCACACAAATCAACATTAGTCATCGCTGCAGTATTAATAACTACATCTGGACTTTCTCTTGATATTACATCATTAACATTATCTTCATTCGTAATATCTAAACTTACATATTTATAGTTACTTTTTTTGGATAAACGGTTTTTACCAATAGATGAAGCTATTAAATCAATAGCAGAAGTATTAGAAAGTTTATGAATCAATTTCTGACCCAACAAACCATTACTTCCTGTAATTAAAAACTTCATTAATATTAAAAATAAGAATATTCTACTTCTTAGCTAACGTATTGCTAATCTTTTTAATTTCATCTATAATATTATGCTCCAATTCTATAATACTACCTTCTAGTTGTAAAATTTGTTTCTCAAGTTCTATAATTTTATCCTGTTTCTTTTTTGATTTTTGAATATCAATAATCAACCAAGCAAAAGCAACTAACTCAACAACTAACAATAATATAGTTAAATATAATTGTAACATACTTATAAATCAAATACGCTGCGTCTCTTACGATATTTATTTCTAAAAAATAAAACAATGACCATAACAAAATAAAAAGGAATCATAAAAATATTCACAAAAGAAGCATAAATAAATAATAACCTAACAAATGATGGCCTAACATTTAATTTTTGAGACCACCAACTACTAACTCCAAAAAACTGAATCCCAAGAAAATTTCTTATAAAATTATACACAAAAAATTAATCCTTTTATATCCAAGCCGCAATTTAACAAAAACAAATAAGATATATAAAAAAATAAAAAAACTAAATTTGAAGAAAAATATATGTTTTTCGTAATCTCAAAACTACTTGCCTTTCTGACTAAACCAATAATTTGGATATATATATTATTAATAATAGCTATTATATATAGAAAAAAAAGAAAACGAACTTTAATATATGCTATGTGCATATTCTATTTTTTTAGTAATGGACTGGTTTTTGATGAGTGTGCAAGATTATGGCAGCCTCATCAAATTAAAATAGAGAATATTACAAAAACATATGATATTGGTGTTATACTATGTGGTGTATCAGATTATGATTCAGAAATAAAAACTCATAATTTCCAAGAAGATGCTGATAGGATAATATATACTGAGAAATTATATAGGATGAATATCATTAAAAAAATTCTTATTAGTGGTGGTAATGCAGATTTATTTAATAACGGATATAAAGAAGCAGAATCTCTCGAAAAACATTTAATAGAAAATGGTATTCCTCAAAATGATATTATTGTTGAAAGTGAATCAAGAAACACGAGAGAAAACATTAAAAAAACCAAGAATATTCTTAATGAGAGATTTCCTGGCAATAAATTCCTTTTAATTACCTCAGCAGTTCATATGAAACGTGCATTACTATGTTGCAAGCAAGCACAACTCAAAATAGATTATTTTGCAACAGATTATGTGAAAAGCAACAGAAACTATAAACTAGCTTACATCATTCTTCCAAGATCTCATACTCTATATAGTTGGAATTCATTAATACATGAATGGATAGGCTATGTAGTATATAAAATAATAGATTAAATTCCTGCTGTGTTTAATAATACATCCATTTGATGTTGAATTTTTTCTGTTTCAGCTCTAGTTTTAACAGTAAAATCTAAACCATCTCCTGCATAAATTAAAGCTCTTGAAGAATTTACAATTAATCCACATTTCTCTGTAATACCATATTTAACAATATCTTCTAAATTACCTCCTTGAATTCCTACTCCAGGGATAAGTAAAAAATGATTTGGCACATACTTTCGAATATTAGAAAGCATATTTGCTTGGCTTGCTCCTACAACATACATCATATTATCTTCTGTACCCCAAGCTCTAGATTTATCTAAAATCTCCTCATATAATACTTTTTTATTCGAAGATTTAAAAAATTGAAAATCTGAACTACCTTCATTTGAAGTAAGTGCAAGTAAGATGACCCATTTATTCTTAAATTCTAAGAAAGGTACTACAGAATCTGCCCCCATATATGGATTAACAGTGATAGAGTCAAAATTTATATTTTTAAAGAATGCAGATGCATACATCTTAGAAGTATTGCCAATATCTCCTCTTTTAGCATCAGCTATAGTAAAAATATTAGATGGAATATAATCTAAAGTTTTTTCTAAACTTTTCCATCCTTCTACTCCATTACTTTCATAGAAAGCTGTATTTAATTTATATGCAATACATAAATCTTGAGTAGCATCAATAATGCTTTTGTTAAACTCAAAAATAGGGTCGGATGTTTTTAAAAGATGTGATGGGATCCTACTAATATCAGTATCTAAGCCTACACAAAGGAAAGATCTTTTATTTTTTATCTGATTAAAAATATCTTTTTTATTCATCTTTCTTTGAACCTTCTTTTAATTTTTCTGTATTCTCTGCCATCTGAAGCTCATCAATAAATTCCTGAATATCACCTGTCATCACAGACTGTAAATTATATTTAGTTAACCCAACTCTATGCTCTGTAACTCTACCTTGAGGATAATTATATGTTCGTATTTTTTCTGATCTATCTCCAGATGCTACCATGGTTTTTCTTTTTTTAGCATCTTCTTCCATTTTCTTTTTTAATTCTATCTCGTAAATTCTAGAACGTAAAACTTGAAGAGCTTTATCAAAATTCTTGTGTTGTGATTTTTGATCTTGACATTGCGCAACAACACCAGTAGGTATATGTGTTAAGCGAACAGCAGAATAAGTTGTGTTGACAGATTGTCCTCCAGGACCAGAAGAACAATAAGTATCTTTTCTAACATCATTCATGTCAATCTCTACATCAAATTCTTCAGCCTCTGGAAGAACAATGACAGAAGCTGCAGAAGTATGTACCCTTCCTTGAGTCTCAGTCTGAGGTACTCTTTGTACACGATGCACACCTGATTCGAATTTTAATTGACCATATACATTCTCTCCATTAATTGTAAATATAATCTCCTTATAACCTCCTACCGTACCTTCTGCAACATCTATAAGTTCAGTTTTCCAACCCTGATTCTGAGCAAATCCTAAATATAATCTATATAAATCGCCAGCAAATATACTGGCTTCATCTCCTCCTGTTCCTGCACGAATTTCCATAACTACATTTTTAGTATCAGAAGGATCTTTTGGTATAAGAAGGAACTTAATAGCTTCTTCCATTTCCTCTTTTTTAATCAAATTAATTTCCAACTCTTCTTTTGCCATTTCAATCATTTCCTCATCATTTTCATCCTTGATTACATGTTTAGCATGAATAATATTATCTACTAAATCTTTATACTCCTTATATGTTTTTACAATAGGCTTTAGATCTTTATATTCCTTTGTAAGAGCTATATAAGATTCCATGTCTTTCATAGCATCAGGAGATGAAATTGTTTTTTCAACTTCTAAATATCTTTCATATATAGCTTGTAACTTATCTAACATTTTTAATATACAAATTTTCCATGATGCGTTTTGATAGTTAATCTTTTACCTTGATAAGATTCAACTCGACCAATAATCTTAGCTTCTACATTAAAAGACTTAGATATATTGATAACATCTACTGCAATACTCTCAGGAAGATAAATCTCCATCCTATGCCCCATATTAAAAACCTTATACATTTCTTTCCAATCTGTATTTGATTCAGATTGAATTAATGAAAATAATGGAGGCACATCAAAAAGTTGATCTTTAATAACATGTATATTGTTACTGAAATGCAAGACTTTTGTTTGTCCTCCTCCTGTACAATGAATAATACCATCAATATTAGAGCGGTGTTTCTCTAATACTTTTTTTAAAATGGGAGAATATGTTCTTGTTGGAGACAAAATAAGTTTCCCAATATTTAAATCTATATTTTCAAGGCTATCTAAAAGATTCTTTGTTCCTGAATATACTAAATCTTGATCAATATTTTCATCGTAACTTTCTGGATATTTTTTTGCTAATAAATTATTAAAAACATCATGACGAGCAGAAGTTAATCCATTACTTCCCATACCACCATTGTATATATTCTCATAACTAGCTTGACCAAAAGAAGCTAAGCCTACAATAACATTACCTTCTCTTATATTGTTTTGAATCACATTTTCCCTTTTCATTCTTGCAATAACGGTAGAATCTACAATAATAGTACGAACTATATCTCCAACATCAGCAGTTTCGCCACCAGTAGAAAGAATATTAATTCCATATTTTTTATATTCGTTAATTAATTCTTCTGTACCCTCAATAATTGCAGAAATAACTTCCTTGTTAATTAATCTTTTATTCCTACCAATTGTTGAAGAAAGCATTATATTGTCTGTCACACCAACACATAATAAATCATCAATATTCATAATCAAAGCATCTTGAGCAATCCCTTTCCAAACGGAAACATCTCCTGTTTCTTTCCAATAAACATATGCTAAAGATGATTTGGTTCCTGCACCATCAGCGTGCATGACTAAACAATACTTTTCATTATGACTTAAATGATCAGGGACAATCTTACAAAAAGAGGATGGGAAAAGACCTTTATCGACATTTTTAATTGCATGATGCACATCTTCTTTATCTGCCGAGACCCCTCTTCTATTGTATCTATTTTCTAACATTATTGAATAAAAAAGCATCCCTCATAGGGGATGCTTTCAATATATTTTATATTACCATTATTTTTCTGGTCCTTCTTGTACATTGTTGTCTTCTGGAGCTTCTTTTGTTTCTTTATTATCATCATTAATGAGATTCTCTGATTTTCCGTCTTCTTGTTTCTTTATATCATCATCTGTTTCTACAGGAGCCTCATCACTAGAGACATAATTCTCACTAATTACTTTAAATGATGTTCTCCTATTATATTGATTTGCTTTTTCTTGGTGTTTTTTTCTTCTTAATTTTTTAATATAACGCTCAGTTAACACATCACCTTGTTTAAATTTTCCATCATCCTTATCGATAACAAAAGGGACTGTTTCTCCTTTACCAAGAGCAATTAATCTCTCGGAATTAACACCTTGATTAACCAAATAAGATATACAAACATTAGCTCTATCTTGAGAGAGTTTCATGTTTTGCTTATCAGAACCAACATAATCTGTATGAGACTGTAATTCAATTACAATATTGGGATTATCATTAAGTGTAATCACAAGAAGATTTAAGTCTTCTATAGATTTTTGACGTAATTCAGACTTTGCAAAATCATATTCAATTCTTGGAAGAACAATCTCTTTTTTAATTGGATCTATTGAAAAATCTGCTGTAAATGTTTTATCAAATTCTAACCCATAAGTTGTTTCAGTAATTTTTTTCTTGAGATATTCTTCTTTGGCAACTATAACTTCATAAGATGTCAGGGGTTTTAATTGAAATTCATAAGAACCTGTATTATCAGTATTCTTCTTAGTGGTAGAACCATCACTTCCTATAAGCTCTATATTCGCATTAGTAATAATAGCTCCTGTTTTAGAATCAGTAACTACACCTTTAATAAATAATTTCAATGGAGGTAATTCAAACTGGTAAATATCATCACCTCCTTTTCCTCCAGATCGATTAGAGGTTAAATAACCTCGTTCTCCATTACTTTCAATAACCATACCAAAGTCATCTCCAGAAGAATTTACAGGACATTTTAGATTTACAACAGATGAATAAGCCCCATTAGCATCAGGAGAAGATTTGTAAATATCCAATCCTCCAACACCAATATGTCCATCCGAACTAAAATATAATGTTCCATCTGGATGTAAAAAAGGAAACATCTCATCTCCAGTGGTGTTTACAGCAGGTCCTAGATTAATAGGTTCACTCCATCTATTCCTTTTTTCTCTTTTTACTAACCATAAATCTTTACCTCCATAGCCATTACTTAAATCAGAAGAAAAAATTAAGATTTTCTCATCACTACTTAAAGTAGGATGACCAATACTTGTATTGCTATCAAGTTTAATTTGTAGTTCTTGAGGATTTTCCCATAACCTTCCTTTCCTCTTAGATATATATATTCCACATCCTAAACTCTTCTTTTTCTCAACTTTACATAATGTTAGATACATACTTGTTCCTCTATCATTCAACGCAACTGACCCTTCATTACCTTCCGTGTTAATTGGGTCTCCAGCTAATACTGGAATACTCCATTTACCTTTCTTGTCAAGTCGAGTAACATATATATCTGTAAATGCTTCTCCAGTTCTATCATCAAGTTTATCAGTTATACCTCCAGATCGTGCAGAAGTAAAATACATCTCAGTATAATCACTATTGCCAAATGCTGGAGAAAAATCACTAAAACGAGAATTCACCAATGGCATTAGCTCAAGTTTATAACGCGTAGGGGTACTTAGCCATTTAAGTGCAAATTCACAAGATTTGAGACCTTTTTCTCCATCAATATCGTTAGGATTTAATTCTAAATATTTTTGATATTGAAGTAATGCTTCGTCATAGTCTTGATTCATCCTTAACACATCCGCATAACGTAAAAAAACAATAGTATTTGGAAATTTAGTTTTTATAGCACGTTTGTAATAATTTTCTGCTCTTTTTGTATTACCAGACAAACGATAACATTCAGCTTGCTTAAAAATAATCTCTGCTTTAACTGCTCTGTTTTTTGTTTTTTCATACGCTTTTTTATATAGTTCTGCTGCTTTATAATACTCTTCTAGATCAAATGCTTTGTCTGCTTTAGCAAGCCGCTTACTTTTTGACTGAGAAAAAATATGTGAAGTAGCTACAAAAAATATAATTAAGAGAATAAGTAATCTTTTCATTAATTTAATTTTTTAATAATAGCGCTAAAGTAAACAATATATTTCATATCATTCCAAACGAATCTAATCCTTTAAAAACAACAGCATGTTAATAAAGTATTAATAACTGATAAATTATTTATAACCTAAAAAAACACATTTAAAACAAAAATATTGTTCTTTTGTTTCTCTAGTTTTTTATTCTTAATTAAAATTTTACAATATGAGCAAATCAAAACTTGAATATGTATGGTTAGACGGATATTTTCCGACACAAAATATGAGAAGCAAAACTAAACTTATTGACTCTTTTAGTGGTAAAATTGAAGATTGCCCTGTTTGGTCTTTTGATGGAAGTTCTACAAAACAAGCAGAAGGGAAGTCATCAGACTGCTTATTAAAACCAGTAGCAATATTCCCTGATCCAATTAGAGAAGACGGATATTTAGTAATGACCGAAGTGTTAAATTCTGATGGATCACCACATCCATCTAATGCAAGAGCAACTATTGATGATGATGATAATGATTTTTGGTTTGGATTTGAACAGGAGTATTTTATTATGGATGCAGAGACTCAGGTACCTTTAGGATTCCCTTTAGGAGGATACCCAGGACCGCAAGGACTTTATTACTGTTCAGTAGGAGGAAAAAATACGCATGGAAGACATTTTGTTGAAGAACATGCTGACTTATGCCTAAAAGCTGGAATTAATTTTGAAGGTATTAACCAAGAAGTTGCATGTGGACAATGGGAATTTCAATTGTTTGCAAAAGGAGCTAAGAAAGCAGGAGACGAAATGTGGATAGCAAGATATCTTCTGGATAGACTTACAGAAAATTATGGATACTATATAGAGTATCATCCCAAGCCAATTAAAGGTGATTGGAATGGTTCTGGGATGCATGCAAATTTTTCTAATACTTTACTTAGGACTTGCGGATCAAAAGAAATGTACGAACAAGTATGTGAATCTTTTAGAGCAGTAGCCCAAGATCATATTGCAGTATATGGAGAATTTAACGATCAGCGTTTAACTGGCAAACACGAAACAGCATCCATTCATGATTTTAGCTGGGGAGTATCAGATAGAGGAGCTTCAATCAGAATCCCTATTGGCACAGTAGAAAAAGGCTATAAAGGATGGCTGGAAGATAGAAGGCCTGCCTCTAATGGAGACCCATATAAAATTTCTGCCAGAATAATTAAAACAGTAAAATCCGCTGAGATATTAGTTTAAGGATTCTAAAATAAACTAAAAACAATATAAGCAATATAAGATAAGAAAAGAAAGAGCCCTTCTTCTCTTTTAATTAATTTGATTTTAGAGTTGTAAATAAAAATACCAAATAGCATTGTTATTCCTAACATCCATGGAATATCAAACAAGATAATTTGAATATCCTCTACTTTAAGCTCGGCAGCAAGGGATGTAACTCCTAATACAGCTAGAATATTAAAAATATTAGAACCTAATAAATTTCCAATTGCTAAATCTGCTTCTTTTCGTAAGGCAGCAATAATCGACGTCACAAGTTCTGGAGCACTAGTACCAAAAGCAACAATTGTGACTGCGATTATAGTGTCAGAAATACCAAAAATATTTGCAATATATACAGCTCCATCAACTAACCAATCTGCACCATATTTTAAAAGAAAAATACTGGAGCTTATAAATAAAATACTTACAAATATTGAATTAGATTCATTATTCTCTGTTTGAATATTAGCATCTAAATCACTTTCATTTCCTTTTCTAGATTTATTAAAAGCGATTAAAATAAAAATAGCCAGTATAATTAAAGAGAAAATACCCATGGCTTGTGAGAAAGTCTCTTTATGCCATAATAATAATGATAGTGTAATTGAGAAAAAAAGAACAGAAGGTAAAACAAACGAATAAGTAGTCTTGTTAATCTTCAAAGGACATATTATTGCTGTGATACCAAGAACTAAAGCAATATTAGCAATATTAGATCCTATTATATTACCGTACATGATATTTGTATTACCTGATATAGCAGCATTCAAACTAACAAATAATTCAGGTGCAGACGTTGCAAAAGACAAAACTGTCAATCCGATGGCTAAAGTAGAGATACCTATTCTACTAGCTAAAGATATCGCTCCTTTTACAAGAAATTCGCCTCCTATATAAAGACAAACTAAACCAATAAAAAACAAAAAAACTGGATGCATTATTCTGTATTATCAAGAGTATCTTTCACATCATTAGAACTGTCACGAATTTCTTTTTTAATTTCATTTGAAGCATCCCGAACTTCTCTAATAGCTTTTCCAAGACCTCTGGCAAGATCCGGGATCTTCTTAGAACCAAAAAAAATAACTATAAAAAGTAAAATAATGAGAATCTCAGGACCACCAATGAATAGAATCATAAAACAAAAATAAAAAAGCATGTTAAAACCTAATGCTTTTGGATAAAAATAATATTAACAAATAATTGTGTCTTGTTGAAATCTAATTCTTTGTTTTAAAAGTATCTAACATGATTGGAGATGCTACAAAAAGTGAAGAATATGTTCCAACTATAACTCCAATCATTAAAGCAAACATAAAACCTCTAATTACTTCTCCACCAAAAATAAATATAATTAAAAGCACAAAGAAAGTGGTCAAGGAAGTATTAATTGTTCTACTTAATGTGCTGTTTAATGCTCCATTCATCAACTCATAAATTGTTTTTCGTTTATTAGCATTCATATGTTCACGAACTCGGTCAAAAACAACTACAGTATCATTTAAAGAATATCCAATTATTGTTAATAAAGCAGCTATAAATGCTTGATCAATCTCTAGAGAGAAAGGCAGAATACCATATAATATTGAGAATACTGAAAGTACAATTAACACATCATGAAAAACTGCAACAACTGCACCTAAACTAAATTGCCATTTTCTAAATCGCAATAATATATATAAAAATATTATTATCAGTGAAAAAATAATAGACCAAACTGCTGAATCTTTAATGTCATCTGCTATTGTAGGTCCAACCTTTTGTGAACTCATAATCTCATAACCTAAACCAACACCTGCTAAGCCATTCTTTAATTTTGACTCGACAACTAAATCAGTTGATATATCACTATTATTAATTAGAAAATTTGTTGTAATCTTTACCTGATTATCTTCCCCAAAAGTTTTAACTTGTGGTGCATATCGCAAACTATCTGCATCTACAAATACTTGAGTTAAAGCTGAACGAATTTCTTCATTATTTACAGAGTCATCAAAACGCACAACATATGTTCGGCCGCCTAAGAAATCAACTCCATAATTTAACCCCTTAGTAAACAAAGAAAATACTCCTGCTAAAATTAATATTGAAGATATTATATAAAAACGCTTACGCTTACCAATAAAATCAATATTAATATTTTTAAAAGCACCTTCTGTTAATTTACTTGAGAAAGTAACACTCTTTCCTTTATTTAATCTAGCAGAAATAATTAAACGTGTAATAAATATAGCTGCAAAAAGTGATGTAATAATACCTATAACTAATGTAGTTGCAAAACCTTTAATAGGTCCTGTTCCAAAAGTATATAAAATGATACCTGTTAACAATGTAGTAACATTCGCATCTATAATAGAGCTATATGCATTATTATATCCATCAGAAATAGCAAGACGAATTCCTTTCCCATTACGTATTTCTTCACGAATACGTTCATATATTAGCACATTTGCATCAACTGACATTCCAATTGTAAGGACAATACCTGCGATACCAGGTAATGTAAGTACAGCCCCTAAAGAAGATAATACTCCAAAAATAAAAAAGATATTTGCAAGCAAGGCCACATTAGAAACTAAGCCAGCACGACTATAATAAAAAATCATATATAGCAACACAATGAATAATGCAATAATAAATGATTTAAGACCTGCATTGATGGCTTCTTCACCTAAAGAAGGTCCAACAATAGCTTCTTCAATGATACGTGCAGGAGCAGGTAGTTTTCCGGATTTTAAAATATTTGCTAGATCTTTAGCTTCTTCTAGCGAAAAATTTCCAGTAATAGAAGACCTCCCTCCACTAATCTCACTTTGAACAGTAGGGTAAGAATATATATAACCATCTAAAACAATCGCTACACTTTTACCTATATTTTCAGCTGTTAACCTCTTCCATTGCTTTGCTCCTTCTGCATTCATTGTCATTGAAACTTCCGCAGAAGAATTATTAAATTGTCCAAAAGTTTGGGTAGCATCAGTTACAACATCTCCATCCATTGAAGGTTTCCCATCTCTATTATTTTGTTTCAAAGCAACTAATTGAATATACTTCCCTTCTATATCATATGGTTTTGCCGTATAAGTAAACTTTATATCAACAGGAAAGTTTTTCATAAATCCAGGATCTGATAAATGAATATTTAAAACAGAAGTGTCTTTTATAGCGCAAAACCCTACTACTGGACCCTCTTGTAATCTGTTTTGCTGATCTACATTTGGGTATACTAACGCATATAGGGGGTTTTCTGCAGCAAACTCTTCGAAACTTATAGATTCAGAAGTGTCATTGCCAGCAAGAGAATCTGTTAATTGATCTAACAAATCATTAGTAGAAGTGTCTGTTTCTTCACCAATCAAATCAGTTAATACATCATTCTCTTTAATTTTTTCTTCTGTAGAAGACAACGTGTCATTTAAAGTAAGTTGATCTCGTAAATAAATATTAGCAGCCTCCATATTTTGAAAAACTTCTGCATAATCATAAGTTTCCCAAAATTCTAATTGAGCCGTTGATTGTAAAAGTTTTCTTGCTCTTGCCGGATCCTTAATACCAGGAAGCTCAACTAATATTCTGCCAGCTGTTTCAAGACGCTGAATATTAGGCTGTGTAACTCCAAAACGGTCAATACGACTTCTAAGAATGTTGAATGATCTATTAATTGCATCTTCGACTTCTACACTAATTACACTTAACACCTCTTCATTAGTAGATGAAAAATTAATTTTTTCTCTTAAGTCAGGTGTACTGAATATGGCTGCAAGACTATTAGGTAAATTTGGATTTAGTTTTTCATACTCTTCCCCAAAAAGTGTCACAAAATCTTCTTGACTATTAGTTTGCATCTTTACTGCATTAGAGATAGCCTCATTAAATGCAGGGTTCTTATTATAATTAGAAAGCGCTTTAATTACATCTACTACTACAACCTCAAGAGTAACATTCATACCACCTTTTAAATCTAGACCTAGGTTGATCTCACGTTGCTGACAATCTGAATATGTATATGAAACAAACAATAAGTCATATACTTCTTCACTACTAACAGAATCTAAATAAAGAGCTTGCTGCTTTTCTTGTTCTTCAATAGAAAATTGCTCAGAATAAGCAATAGCATCTTCTTCAACTCTATCAGCAATCCAAGTAAAAGATAATTGATAAAGACAAACTAGAGCAAAAACTATAGCAAATATTTTAATTACATTTCTATTCTGCATAAAATTAAATCATGTTTTGGGTCGGCAAATATAAGACTTCATAACTAATAATACAATTCTGCTAAACTGAAATAAATTTGAAATTAAATTTTAATCTTAAAAGAATATGAAAAAAATAGATTACCACAACTTAAGGAAAAAATTATTTTTTCTGTTTCTTTGTTAAAAATAATATGTAAAATGAAGAAAAGATTATTTATTTTTCTCTGTACAATAATAACACATTATACATTTTCTCAAACTTTAAATAGAGACACAACTGTTATTGTAAAGAATTTAGGTGCAATATACTCAAAAGCTTGGTCTGGGGGAATAAATAATGCTCAATTTTCTGAGATAGATCTAAACTTAGATGGGGAAAAAGATTTGATAATATTTGATAGAACTGGAAATAAAATAACACCATTTTTATATAAAAATGGAGAATATATTTTTGCTCCAGTATATAGAAAATTTTTCCCAAAACTACATGATTGGATAATACTAGCCGATTATAATTGTGATGGGAAGAATGATATATATACGTATTCTACTGGAGGTTTTGCTATTTATAAAAACACATCACAAAATAATTTAAATTTTACTTTAGAAAATTCTTTAGTATTATCTGATTACGGATCTAACAATCTCAACATATATATTAGTGCTGTAGATATTCCAGCAGTTGTTGATATAGATTACGATGGCGATTTAGATATCTTAACATTTGCTATTCTAGGAGGATTTGTAGAGTATCATCGTAATATGGCAATGGAATTAACAGGACATTGCGACACAATTGCATTTCAATTTGAAGATGGTTGCTGGGGGAAAGCATATGAAGGACTCAATGAATATGTATTAAATTGTTTAAATTGTCAATGCCCTCCAATAACATCTAATTCTAATAACAAACAGAAACATGCTGGATCTACACTTTTAGCAATTGATATTGATAATGATAATGATAAAGATTTAGTATTAGGGGATATTTTTTATAATAATCTAAATCTATTAATTAATGGAGGTTCAAATCAAAATGCACTGATATCATCAGTGGATTCTATATTCCCTACTAATTTTTCTTCAATTAATTCAATACCTGTAGATGTACCAACATTCCCAGCGATCTTTTATATAGATATAGATCATGATGGAATAAAATATTTATTAGCATCTCCAAATAATCAAAATAATTCTGCCAATTTTGAGAGTTGCTGGCTATATAAAAATAATGGCCAAAACAATCAACCTGATTTTGAGTTTGTAGAAGCAAATTTCTTGCAGTCAGAAATGATAGATTTGGGAGAAGGAGCCTATCCAGCTTTTTTCGACTATAACAATGACAACCTAGAAGATTTGATAGTAGGAAATTATGGGTATTTTGAACCTAATGATAATCCAATATCATCATTAGCTCTTTTTGAGAATATTGGTACTATCAATAAGCCTAAATATGAGCTTATAAATAGAGACTGGCAAGATATATCAACTATAAATCTGAATGTTAATCTTAATCTTCCAGCTCTTAACTTATATCCAACCTTTGGAGATCTTGATGGGGATAACGATAAAGATCTAATCATAGGTGATGCTGATGGTAAATTACATTTTTTTACAAATAATGGAATGACGCCTCCAGTATTTAATCTTGTCTCACCTAATTTTCAACAAATAGATGTTGGATATTTTGCTACACCACAACTTGTAGATGTAAATAGAGACGGCTTATTAGATTTACTAATAGGAGAGCAACTAGGGAATATAAATTATTTGCCAAATAATGGGAATATAACAATTCCTATTTTTGATACTATTATAGCTAATTTTGGAGGTGTAGATGTAGATACAAACATTACAAATACAGGATATAGCTCTCCTAAATTAGTTGATTATAACGGGGACTACCATCTATACTCTGGGTCATACTCAGGGAAAATATATGAATTTGATAATATTGATAATAATTTAACTGGGATTTTTGATACTGTGAATAGTTATATAGAAGATATATGGGAAGGTTCTAAAAGTACAATAACATTTTCAGATATTAATAATGATAATATCCATGATATGATAGTTGGTAATTACTGTGGAGGGCTAAGTTTATTTAGTAGTGACTCTTTAATAATAAATAACATAGCTGAATCTCAAACTAAACACAAGCTAGTTTTATATCCAAATCCAGCACAAAATGAGATTGTAATAAAAACAAAAGAGACAGGGAAACTATATGTTAAAGATTTATTTGGAAGAATAATAATTTCAGATATAAAAAAAGATTATAACCACACGTTAAACATTAAAAATATGCAAGCTGGCATGTATATATTAAAAACTCCTAATCTTTCTACAAAGTTTTTTGTCTATTAAGTTATTCTATTATTATTCTTTTTTTGACAGTTCCGTCTTTATACAAATAAAATAATGGTGTATTATTTATGATTTTAGTTTCCTCTCCTAATATATTAATAATCTTATCTAAAACTTTCACCTCAGTATATTCCTCAATACCA
>JAYYZX010000013.1:0-33143 GCA_036339955.1 Bacteroidota bacterium | reverse complement strand
TATTCTGATTCATTAGGAACTAGTTCATGTTCTGATACTTTAACAATTTATGTTGAGCAACCCTCAATCATTGCTTCTGTGTTAAGCTCTCCATGTACAGGATCTGACACCTTACATGCACAAGCAACAATTACTGCAAATTGTGACTATACATTAGAACTCTGGAATTATTTACCAGGTACTGGCGCTCAGAATCAAGGATGGAGTGCAGGAACTAATCCTCAAACATACCATAATTTAGATATTAATATAAATAACTCACTCTTTAGTAATTATACAATGATACAAGGAGCTAATATGGCAAATGAAACCTATATCCTTCCAGTAACAGATGGAGATGTTTTAGAAGCCCTATTTACTTCTTTAGGGAATGCTGCAAATGAATGTATGTATAGAATATTTGACAGCCAAGGCAATATACTTTTCACAGAAGGTTTATTCTCTGTACCAGGATCTAGAAGTGTAAGTAATGGTAGTGAAATAAATGTCAGTTGTCCAGCAACCGCAAGTTATACATATTCATGGACTAATGTTACAAGTGGAGGCGTCGCAGGTTTGAATAACCCAAATGTACAAAATCCATTAGCAACAGTTCCTATAGTTACAGATTTCCAAGTAATTGCCTCTGACTCATTAAATCCAGCATGTGTTGCTACAGCTATTGTTACAGTTCAGCCAAATGCTAATGCTATAACTGCTACATTAGGAGGTCCAAGTACTATATGTAATGGAGACCCCGTAGTTCTAAATTTCAATTTAGTTGGCGTAGCACCATGGAACTTAGATTTGACCATTAATGGTACAGTTCAAAACTATACATTAGATCAATTTGGTTTTGTAATAGGTGGTGGCGGTCCAATTACATTTTACCCATCAGTAACAACAACTTATTCTGTATCTACATTGTCAGACGCTTCTGGATGTCCAGCTTCTGTAAATAACGGATCTATTACTGTAAATATTAGTCAACCACCAAATGCAGGAAATCCTGGTATAAAAAACTTTTGTACAACAGATGTTTATATATATGATTTGTCCAGCTATATAGTTGGTAGTCATGATCCTGATGGAGTATGGACTGATCCAGGTGGAAACTTATTACCTGCGCCTCCACCAGGAACTTCTACATTTATGTTTGACCCACAGACAATGCCAGCTGGAATTTATACATATACTATTGATAACCCCCCTTGCATTCCAGATTTTACGACTGTTAATGTTGGATTAATTGCGCCTCCAAATGCAGGAGTTTCTCCACCAAATCAAATATTTTGTATTAATGAACCCGCCATAGATTTTGCAACACTCTTAGGAGCTCCAGACCCAAATGGGATCTGGACAGATCCGGCGTTAGTAACATCAAATCCTCCAGCAGGAAGTGCTTCATTTAATTTTAATCCAAGTTCAGCATTAAGTGGAAGTTATATTTACACAGTAACTGATCCAACATTAGTTTGTCCGGATCAAAGTGTAACAATAAATGCTATAATAAATCCATTACCAACAGCAACAATATCAACAAATAATCATAATATTTGTTCAGGAAACTCTACAGACCTTTTGTTTAATTTAACAGGTAGTGCGAACTTCAATGTAGGTTATAGTGATGGTATTAATCCACCTATAAATGTTATTCTTGATGTAAATGGGAATAATATTATAAATGGGAACCCAATAACTGTATCTCCTTTAGTTACAACAACATATGATATAACAACAATTACAGATGCAAATAATTGTATAAATACTTCACTTTCTACAGTAACAATATTTGTAACACCAGGACCTTCTGCTGGAGTATCTTTTAATGTACCAATATGTAGTAATGATGTTAATATTGATGATTTATCAAATTATTTAGGAGGGACAGAAGATCCTAATGGTACATGGACAGATCCTAATGGAAATATACTCGCTTCCCCTCCTGCAGGAACATCATCTTTAAATTATAACCCACAAACAATGCCAGCAGGAGACTATACTTATACTGTAACAGGACCTCCTTGTCCAGATGCACAAGCTATAGTTACTGTTCAATTAATTTCACCTCCATTTGCTGGAATTGGAAATCCAACAAGTATCTGTATTAATGATTATAATGCTGCAAATCCATTTGATCTTAATTCTTTATTATTAGGTGCAGATCCAGGAGGACAATGGTCTGATATTGGTGGTATGATCCCCTCTACTATAGATCCAAATACTTATGGAGCGGGCACATTCCAATTTACATATGATGCTTTTGGAACAAGTCCGTGTCCAAACGACCAAACAAATGTAAACTTAACAATTAATCTTGCTCCTGCTGTAAATAGTTTCTCAGCAAGTTCAAATCTTATTTCACAAGGAGGAACAACAGATCTGATAATTGACATGTCTGCAGGTATCCCTCCATTTACTATTAATTTAATAGATAATGATACTCCTCCAAATACACCTAGTATTACAATCAATCCTCCAAATATGATTGGCTCTACTACTGTTAGCCCAAATGTTATATCTCCTACTACTTATTCAATTACAAACATAACTGATGGGAATGGATGTAGTTCTACATCAGTATTAACACAAGATATTGTTGTCGAGCCATATCCTATAATTGATCCATTTACTGCCACAACACCAGTTTGTGAAGGAGATCCAGTTATAGCAACTATGACATTAATACAAGGGGCTCCTCCTGTAACTGTAACATATTCATATAACGGACAGAATTACAATCAAGTAGTTGGAGTTGCTGGTCAAGCATGTCCTATAGTAGTAAATGTCCCTTTAGATATGACTAATTTAAATGTTGGAAGCAATACAATAACCACAATAAGTGTAGCTGATGGATTAAATAATTGTCCAGCAAATCTACTACCTCCTTCTTTTGATATTGTAATAAACCCAACACCAAGTCTAACTTTTACTACACTAACTCCTGAGATATGCTTTCAAGAGCCGGCTACACTAGATTTTGGCTTTCTAATTGGAACGCCAGCATTTGATATTGATTATACTATAAATACAGTACCACAAACACCTTTATCAATTAATGGAAATGGGAATCAATCATATACAATTATACCTAGTCCTGCAGTAGGAACTCATACTTATGAAATTATATCTGTAACAGATGCTAATAATTGTATTATACTAAATCCTTCTCCTCCAGTCAATATTATAGTAAATCCTAAACCCGATATTAATATTACAATTAGTGGTATTAACCCTATTTGTATTGGGCAAAGCTCTGAATTATTCTTTCCAGTAATTGACGGGACTCCCCCTTATAATGTAAGTTACTTAGTAAATAATATACCTGCTACTGCAAATATTGATGCTATTGGAAATATTGTTGGTACAGGAGGGCCATTACCTATTTCTCCAACAAACACCACTACATATGAACTAGTTTCTGTAACAGACGATAAAGGATGTTCAAATAATTTAACTGATGATGCAACACTTGTTGTTCATCCTCTACCAGATGTTACTATAACTAGTCCAAGAACAGAAATATGTGACCAAGAAACTGTTTATTTTGATTTTAATTTCACAGCAGGAACAGGTCCTTGGACCATAGATTACCAAGCAAATACAGTGCCTCAAATACCTTTGCAACTATATAATAATCCTTTAGACTCAGCTCCAATGAGTCCAGCTATAGCTACAATATATACTTTTACAGATATTAGTGATCAACATTGTAATAACACTATTCAATATACTATCCCTTTAGCTGTAAATCCTTTACCTATTGGTGTTATATCTGGAGGGGGATCTATATGTGATGATGGAAGTACAGTTCCTGTAACTATAGAAATAAACTCTGGGACTCCAACATTTGATATTGTATATGCTATTGGCATAGTTAATAAATTGGTTTCAAATGTAGGTTATCAACATATAATAAACACTAACCAAGCAGGTAATTATTCTATAATTAGCATTACTGATAATAAAGGTTGTTCTGCAAATAATATTTCTGGATCTGCATATGTAAATATTAACCCAGTACCTAATGCTATATTCTCAACATACCCTTCAAATACGGATATACTTGACCCTATTGTGAATTTTGTTGACCAATCAATTGGACATGATACTTTAATATGGAATTTTGGAGATGGTGATACATATGGAAGTTCAGTAACTAATGTAGAGACTACACATCTTTATCCTTCAGAAGATACATTATATATTGTTACTCTTCAAGTAAAAACTGATAGTGGGTGTGTTTCTCTTGCTACTGACACAGTAATTATTAATGGTGTGTTTAAAATATATATTCCTAATGCTTTTACTCCAAATAATGATTTATATAACGATCATTTTCTTCCTATTGTTAAAGGTGCATTAAAGTATGAATTTATGATATATAATAGATTCGGACAACGTATATTCAGCACAAATTCTTTTACAGATAATAGTGGTAAATGTATTACTGGCTGCCCAGAAGCATGGAACGGGAAAGTAGAAGGAAAAGATGAATATGTAGCTCCAGGTCAGTATGTATATGCAATTAGATTGATAGATAGAAATGGGAAAGAAAGATTTCTAGAAGGAATGCTAACATTAATTAGATAAGTTTTATTCACAAAGTTACTAGCTAAGAAATAACTTAAATGTTTTTTTAGAATTTAAATCTTGTAACTATTATTACAATTCTGTAATTTTGTTATAATGAGAATTCAAATTTTATTCATAATATTTAGTATTATATTAATTTCTAATAAAGTAGATGCTCAGTGCTTAGGTTCCCAAAGCCATACAATTACTCCTGCAGGACCTTATAATCCAGGACAAACTGTAACAGTTAGCTATACTTTAAGCAGTTTTATTCAATTGAATATCAACTGGATACATTGTTTTGATTTAGATTTAGGTGCTGGATGGGTAAATGTAACACCAATAACGGCACCTCAAAATCCTGGAGGATCTTCAGGAAATTGGACATGGGATAATCAACATACATTTCCGAGTGGAATAAATTTTGGGCCTGGTTGGCGCTTTATAAATTCAAGTGTTGCAAATTGGGGAACAAGTTCAACTGGTCCTTTTACTGTTAGTTTTGATCTTGTAGCATCTCAAAATTGTACTCCGGAAAATCTTGATATAAGAATGGAAGTATATGGAGATTGCCAAACAGGAGGATGGTCAAATGGTGCTTGCTGTCCTATTGCGCCATATACTATTTATACAGGAAATTCATTGGGAGCAGGAACAGTTTCTATTATAGATTCTGCCAATAACATCTCATGTTATGGTTATAATGATGGAAGCATCTATATAAATCCTAGTGGAGGTCTTCCTCCATATAGTTATCAATGGTCAAATGGAGCAACTACACAAAACTTAACAAACATAGGGCCTGGAAGTTATAGTGTTACTGTAACAGATGCTGCAGGATGTATATCATCTATAAGTGGTCTTTTAATAACAGAACCTAATCAATTACAGCTTAACTCTAACACGCTAGATATTAACTGCTTTGGCAATAATAATGGATCAATTAGTATATCTCTAAGTGGAGGTATACCTCCTATTTCATATAATTGGTCTAATGGAGATACAACACAGAATGTCAATAATTTATCTGTTGGGAACTATTCTTTATTGATAACAGATGGGAATGGCTGTGCAATTAATGAATTTTATTCAATCTATGAGCCTAATGAATTATATGCTACAAATTCAATAACTAATGTAAACTGTAATGGTGAAAATAATGGGAGTATTACATTCAATATATATGGAGGAACTACAAATTATATGATAGATGTTGCAGGGTTTTTACAAACTCTAAATACAGGAAATAACTTATTTGCAACTCCTTCTACTTTAGCCGCAAACACATACCCCGTTAATATAACCGATTCTAATGGATGTGTTTTTTTAGATACTATTACTATTACAGAACCAGATAGTATAAACGTTCTTGAAAACACCCAAAATGTAAGTTGTTATGGTTTAAATGATGGTTCAAGTACTCTTACAATAAGTGGAGGAACCCCAATCTATAATGAAAATTGGGGAAATATAAATCCTGCAGCCCTAAATGCAGGAATTTATAATTATGTAATAACAGATAATAATGGGTGTTTATTTACAGATTCAATCATTATTTATGAACCTCTTATTCTAAATCATAGTGTTTTGCAAACTAATGTTTCTACATGTTTAGGTTTTGATGGTTCTATTGATATAACAGTAAATGGAGGGGTAAATCCTTATACTTTTCTTTGGAATAATGGACAAACTACTGAAGATTTAACAAATATGAGTGCAGGATATTATTCTTTAACAATTACTGATTCTAATGGATGTATAGATACATTTAGCACTACTATAACACAGCCTTCTGCTCCAACTTTAAGTAATACTCATGTTAATGCTAGCTGTTTTGGGTTTAATGACGGAAGTATAAATTTAAATATTACAGGAGGAACTTCTCCTTTTAGTTATTTATGGTCAAATAATACAACAACTCAAAACATAAATAATATCTCAGCAGGCACATATAATGTTGTAGTAACAGATAGTAATAATTGTATATCAACAATGAGTATAACAATAACACAACCTACAGCTATATCTGTAATCCCGGCTACTTCTAATGTTAGTTGTAATGGGTTAAATGATGGATTAGTAAACTTAATTATATCGGGTGGTTTTTCTCCTTATACTGAAGATTGGGGTATATATAACCCTTTAACTTTAAGTGCAGGTAATTATACATACACAATCACAGATAGTGTAAATTGTACATATATAAATCAAATAACAATAACAGAACCTCCTATATTAACTACAATTCCTTTAATTACAGATGTAAAATGCAAAAATGGAAATGATGGTCATGTATTATTAAATACCACTGGAGGTGTTTCTCCTTATACTGAAGATTGGGGAACATATAACCCAACAAATCTAAATTCAGGAACTTATTTGTATATTATTACAGATTTTAATGGATGTATATTTTCTGATTCTATTACAATATCTGAGCCTGACTCATTATTAACATCACATGTCACAACAGATGTAAGATGTTTTGGGGGAAATACTGGTACTGCTACAATAACAATTACTGGAGGAACTCCTCCTTATAGTGAAAATTGGGGATTAAGTAATCCTGATTCACTTATAGCAGGAATACACTCATATACAATAACAGACTATAATGGTTGTATCTATAGTAATCAAATAACAATTTTTGAACCATTAGGAATAAATATATCCGTAGATACATTTAGAGTAAGTTGTTTTGGGTTCAATGATGGTTATGCAACGCTTACAGTTACAGGAGGGAACCCTCCTTATACTGAAGATTGGAATGGAATAAATCCAAACGCATTATATGCAGGAATACATGACTTTACTGTAACTGATAGTAACAATTGTATTTATCAAGGACAGGCCATAATATCGCAACCTAATGACATTATAATTAATGAAATAATATCTCATGTAAGTTGTTTTGGGGATAATGATGGGACAGTACAATTACAAATTTATGGTGGCAACCCTCCATTTACTCAAGATTGGAATGGGGTTAACACTATAATGTTAAGTGAGGGGTATTATACTTATACTGTAACAGATACTAAAGGATGTACAAAAAGTAATTTTATTCATGTGAATCAACCTGATACGTTAAGAGCAAAAGCAACAGTAATAGATGCAAATTGTTTTAATAGTAATGATGGACAAGTGTATTTAAATTATCAAGGAGGAACATCTCCATTCACAACAGATTGGTTGGGGTATAATCCATTAGCATTATCTGCAGGTACATACTCTTTTAGTATTATAGATAATAATGGCTGTAGATTTGATAGTACTATTATAATTAATCAGGCAAATGAGGTTTTACTTTCTTTTAGTGGAAGATCTCCAATATGTAAAAATGATACTACACAATTGATTATTGATATTATAAATCCAACATCTGCATTTTATATCGTTGTAATTGAAGATTCCTTAAATACATATCAATACATTATTGACTCAACAGGGATGGAGCTAAATACACAAGAACAAATATCTATGACTCCTTCTCAGAACACCAACTTTATTATTACTTACCTAGAAGATGAAAATGGATGTTTTAGTAATCCAAATTTAATTACAAATATTTTAGTTAATCAGTTACCTTTGATTAATCTTAATATTAATGATGTATGTGAACAGACACCATCATTTATACTAGATCAAGCTACTCCTAGTGGTGGAACCTATTATCTTAATGGAGAAAAAACAAGCTATGTTGATGTTGAAAATCTGTCAGTAGGATCTTATTCAATAAAATATGATTATACAGATTCTATTAGCTTATGTCATAACTCAAAAGAAATAATTATTAATATAGATCCAAGCCCTAATACATCATTCTCAATAAACCCAAATATTGTAACTATGGAAAACCCAAATGTACTTTTTACAAATAGTACTAATGATATTATATCAATAAATTGGTTGTTAATTAATGGGAATGACACATTAACAATAACAGATAG
The DNA here is from genome assembly GCA_036339955.1 of Bacteroidota bacterium. GTDB lineage: Bacteria > Bacteroidota > Bacteroidia > Flavobacteriales > BACL11 > JAYYZX01. The sequence continues at coordinate 24,639 of JAYYZX010000013.1, read as the reverse complement.
TACTAGTTTTTGGCATACATATAGGAATTCTGGAAAACAATATATAAAACTAATAACAACTAATATATATGGATGTACAGATACATTAATTGATAGTGTACTAATCTCACCTATTAAAACAACCTACATGCCAAATATCTTCACCCCAAATAATGATAATATCAATGATACATTTGGCCCAGAATTAAACGGTCAAGATTCATATAGATTGATGATCTATAATAGATGGGGAATAGTGATTTTTGACAAAAAAAACACACATTGGGATGGATTAATTAATGGTGAAATAGCATCTGCCGGAATGTATTCTTATTTTATTGAAACTGTTGACACGGATAATATGCAGAAAAAATATGTAGGAAATGTCCTCCTAGCTAGATAATGAAACGTATTGTTTTACTTTCAGATACTCACAATTTCTTTGATAAAAGATTTGAACCATATCTAAAAGATTGCGATGAAATATGGCATGCTGGTGATATTGGACTCATATCTATAATTGAGAAACTAGAATCGTTTGCCCCAGTAAAAGCAGTATATGGAAATATTGACGATTTTAAATTAAGATCAGAGTTTGAAGAAATTTTGTTTTTTAATTGTGAAAATGTAAGAGTCATCATGACACATATTGGCGGAAGCTCTTTATCTTATACCAAAAAAATCAGAGATATAATTAAAAGAAATAAACCTAATTTGTTTATTTGTGGGCACTCACATATTCTAAAAGTAGAATACAAAAAGAAATTTAATCTTTTACATTTGAATCCAGGAGCATCTGGAAATTATGGTCCTCATAAAGTAAAGACTATACTTTGTTTTAATATTGCAGATACAGAAATAGTAGATTTAAAAGTAGTCGAAGTCCCAAGATAATTTTAACGAAGTCTATCAGCTGAACGTACAATTTTCTCATCTTTCTTTATATAATAAGTAGCAAGCCACAACAATAAAAATGGGACTATTAGAAGGAATAATCCACTATCAAACTCTTTATCTTGCTTATGTATAACAATAATTAAAAATAGTGAAATTGTTATCATTAATCTAGAAAACAAAGCTATTAAAATTTGTCTTTTTCTATTTTTAAACTGGAAAATGGCAAAAAAAGATAAACCAGCTGATAACAATAATAATAATCTTACAAAAGAAAAATTATCCTTTAAGAGATATGTGCCATGTGCATCCAGCAACACAGGGAAATAAAAAATTAATATAAGAGACAGTATTGAAGCAAATAATAATAATATAGATTGAATTCTCTGGATCATATCATTTTTTGTTGCAAAAATAATTGAAATTATATCACTAAATCAAAATTAATTAAAAAAATTGTATATTTGCAAATCGTTATTATCAAAATACTTTTCTAAATAAAATTTCTCAAAAATTATCAGATTTTAACCATTAATTTTTATTAAAATAATATGTATAAGCTTGAAACACTAAACAAAAAAAAAGTTGCTGATTTAAAAGTAATTGCAATCGAGTTAAATATTCCTAAACACGAAAAACTAAAAAAACTTGATTTAATTTATGCTATTTTAGATCACCAAGCAGAATCTGTGCCAAAAACAGAGGCAATCCACACAACAAATCATAAGAAAAGATTCCAAAACTATAAAACAAAAGGTCGTAATGAAAAAAAACCGGAGAATCAGAAAAAGGAAGCAACTGTAAGGAACATTCCAAAAAAGGAAGAAACTGTAAGGAGTATTCCAAAAAAGGAAGAAACTGGAGAGCAAAATAAATATAATCATAAGCGAAAAAGATTTAATAATGGCAAGACTGTAAAACATGACACAAAAGAAAGCATATCACATCCCTCAGATTATGATTTTGAAGGAATAATAATCGTTGAAGGAGTATTAGAAATTATGTCAGAAGGGTATGGATTTATGAGGTCTTCTGATTACCATTACCTCTCATCTCCAGATGATGTATATGTATCTCACTCTCAGATTAAGCTTTTTGGACTCAAAACAGGTGATACAATTAAAGGTACTGTACGCCCTCCAAAGAGTGGAGAAAAATACTTCCCTTTAATACATATTGAGAATATAAATGGGAAATCACCAAACATTGTTAGAGATAGAGTTCCTTTTGAACATCTCACACCTCTTTTTCCTTTTGAGAAATTTAGCATACTAAATAATGGACATAATAATGTATCAACAAGAATGTTAGATATCTTTACTCCTATAGGTAAAGGACAGAGAGGACTAATAGTGGCTCAACCAAAAACTGGAAAAACTGTATTATTAAAAGATATTGCAAATGCAATTGCTGATAATCATCCTGAAGTTTTTATGATTATCCTACTTATTGATGAAAGGCCTGAAGAAGTAACAGACATGCAAAGAAGTGTGAAAGCTGAAGTTATCGCCTCTACTTTTGATGAGCCTGCAAGTCGTCATGTAAAAGTAGCCGATATTGTATTAGAAAAAGCTAAAAGAATGGTGGAATGTGGGCATGATGTAGTAATATTATTAGATTCTATAACTCGTCTTGCTAGAGCATATAATACTGTACAACCTGCTTCTGGTAAAATATTAAGTGGGGGAGTTGATGCAAATGCACTGCATAAACCAAAAAGATTTTTTGGGGCAGCTCGTAAGATTGAAAAAGGTGGGTCTTTAACAATCTTAGCGACAGCGCTTACAGAGACTGGAAGTAAAATGGATGAAGTAATTTTTGAAGAATTTAAAGGTACAGGTAATATGGAATTACAATTAGATAGAAAAATATCAAATAGACGGATATATCCTGCAGTAGATTTGGTTTCTTCTAGTACCAGAAGAGAAGACTTATTACTTGATAGCGACCATATTCAGAGAATATGGGTATTAAGAAATTATTTAGCTGACATGAACCCAATTGAAGCGATTGAATTTATGAAAGACCGTTTATCAAAGACAAAAGATAATACTGAATTTCTAATGACAATGAATGAATAAACCTGTATTATCTTTATTGCAAATTATCATCTAGAAAAGATCCCGTAAACTGTCGACCCACTTCCTGTTAAACTAGCGTATATTGCGCCCTCTTTATATAACTGGTTTTTATACTCCAATAATTCTGGGTGAATTTTAAAAGCAAAATATTCAAAATCATTTATAATATTATCTCTCCATAAAACAATAGGTTTTTGAATTAGTTCTTTTAAATTATTTTTAAAGTTCCTCACCTTAATATTTTTATAGGACATAGATGAAGAAATATGAATTTTTGAATGAATAAATCTTATTTCATACTCATCTAAATTTAGATCAAGTGAGAATAATTCGTCTCCAATACCTTGAGCATATTGAGGGATATTTTGCATAAAGAATGGACAGTCTGCCCCTAATTTAGATGCGTAATAGTATAATTGATTTTTATCTAATTCTAAATTAAAAATATCGTTGAGCGCTTTTAATGTAAATACAGCGTCTGAAGAACCTCCTCCTAATCCTGAACCAACAGGTATTTGTTTATGTAAATGAATAGTAACATTCGGGATATTGAAATCTTGATGTAGCATAAAAAAAGCCTTTGAGCAAAGATTGTCTCGTTCAGTAATTATATAATTACCAGTAGTTCGACAAGAAAATTTTGATGCAGCCTTAACTTCTAAAATATCAAATAATGTCAATACAGGATAAAAGATAGAAGATATTTCATGATATCCATCTTCTCTTTTATTTAAAATATTCAATCCTATATTGATTTTTGCATTTGGATATAATATCATTCCTGAATTAAGTTTTCAACAACAAAAGTAATCATATCAAATTTTATAATGTAACAAACATGATTTTACTTAAATTTGTTTATTACTTGTTTTAATATGAATTATTTAGATTTCGAAAAACCTATTGAGCAACTAGCAACTAAACTAGAGGAAGCTAATAACTTAAATAAGAATGATACAAATATTGATTTAACTCAAACTATTACTAATCTTGAGAATGAGTTAAAAAAGAAACGTAAAGAAATATACGGAAATCTAAATGCATGGCAGAAAGTACAACTATCAAGGCATCCTCAAAGACCTTATGCTTTAGATTATATAAATGCGTTTACGAGAAATAATTTTATAGAATTACATGGAGATAGAAATACAAAAGATGATAAAGCCATGATTGGCGGATGGGGTATGATAGATAAACGAAGTGTAATGTTTATTGGTCAACAAAAAGGAAGAAATACAAAAGAAAGACAATTTAGGAATTTTGGAATGTCTAATCCTGCAGGATATCGAAAAGCTCTAAGGCTCATGAAATTAGCTGAAAAATTTAATAAACCTATTATTACACTCATAGATACCCCTGGAGCATATCCAGGCTTAGAAGCAGAAAAGAAAGGTCAAGGACAAGCAATTGCTAAAAATATTCTTGAAATGACAAGATTAACTGTACCTATCATATGTATTATTATTGGAGAAGGAGCTTCTGGTGGGGCATTAGGAATTGGTGTTGGTGATGAAATTATAATGCTTGAAAACTCTTGGTATTCAGTAATATCTCCTGAAAATTGCTCAACAATTCTTTGGGGTAGTTGGGACTATAAAGAACAAGCAGCAAAAGCATTAAAATTAACAGCAATTGATATGAAACGACTAAACTTAATTGATGAAATTATTCAAGAGCCATTAGGAGGAGCCCATACATCTCCTAAAGAAACATTTAAAAAAGTAAAAAAATCAATTAATTCTACTCTTGATAAACTTGCAAAAGTTAAAACTAATATATTAGTGTCAAATAGAATAGCTAAATTTTGTAACATGGGGGTAGTAAAAGAATAAATATGGCAATAAAAAAACAACTAAGAAAACTAAAGCCGACATCAACAAGTTTAATTGATGGTAAATTACAGCCACAAGCTGTAGAATTAGAAGAAGTGGTACTAGGTTCGCTTATGATAGATAACGAGTCGCTTTCTGATACTATAGATAGTCTAAAACCAGAATATTTCTATAAGACCGAAAATCAAAAAATATTTACAGCTATTATAAATTTATTTAATAATACAAAACCAGTTGATATATTAACTGTTTCAGAAGAATTGAAACGAATGAAAGAATTAGACAATATTGGAGGTATGTTATATATTAGCGAACTCACCAATAATATATCTTCATCTTCTAATACAGAATATTATGCAAGAATAATTGCGGAAAAATTTATCAAACGGTCTTTAATAAGTATATCTAACAATATAATTGATGATGCATTTAATGAATCTGTGGATATATTTGATTTGTTAAATAATGCTGAAGAAAAATTATTTAATGTAACTGAAGGAACTCTCCGGAAAAGCTATGACAAAATGAGTTCTTTAGTGAAAGGAGCATTGGAAAATATTGAGGCATTACGACAAAAAGAAGATGCTTTAAGTGGTGTCCCTTCAGGATTTACACAATTAGATTTTATAACTTCTGGATGGCAAAAATCAGATCTAATCATAATTGCAGCAAGACCTGGAATGGGGAAAACAGCATTGGCTCTTTCTATGGCTAGAAATATTGCAATAGATCATCAACTTCCTGTTGGATTATTTTCATTAGAGATGTCTTCTGAGCAATTAGTAAATAGATTGATTGCAAGCGAAGCAGAATTATCTGCAGGAAAACTTAGAAAAGGAGATCTAGAAGATCACGAAATGGTACAATTACATCAAAAAATAAAACATTTAACAGAATCTCAAATCTTTATTGACGACACTCCCGGATTGACCATTTTTGAATTAAGAGCAAAAGCTAGGAGATTAGTAAAAAATCATAAAGTACAAATTCTTATTGTTGATTATTTACAATTAATGCATACAGGAAGTAATACAGGAAACAGAGAACAAGAAATATCTGCTATATCTAGATCTCTAAAGAGTATTGCAAAAGAATTAAGAATACCTGTAATTGCATTATCTCAAGTAAATCGAAGAGTAGAAACATCAGGTTCTGGTAGTAAAAGACCGATCTTATCAGATTTAAGAGAATCTGGCGCAATTGAACAGGATGCTGATATTGTTACATTTATATATAGACCAGAATATTATAAAATATATGAATGGGATAATGGTGATGATTCTAGGGGACAAGCTGAAATTATCATTGCTAAACATAGAAATGGAGCATTGAAAAACGTGAGACTAAAATTTATTTCAAAATATGCTAAATTCTCAAATCTTTCTTATTTTGAATTAGAATCTGATTCTGAGGATAATGATACAACATCAATGATATCTATGTCTTCTAGCATGAATAAAAAAGATGCACAAGAACCATTCTAGAAAGATGAAGAAAATCTTCTTGATTGGATTACTTTTTTCATTTTTATCATCAAATGCGTCATATATTCTAATCCCTATGGATGAAAATCAAAATAATCATCTAAAAGCATATGGTATTTCTTTTTTTGCACTACAGCAAGATATAAAAGTAGATTGGTTATTAAATTATAGAGGAGGTAGTTTTTTGATAAAATTTTATAATAAATTCGAAAATGAATGTATAGTAAGAGGTGTTACTTACGAGATAATAGCAGATATACAAGCAACACAAATATTATCTTCTATTTCTAAACCTGAGATTAATCAAGATGTAATTCGCTTAGAAAAAGAACCAAAAGTAGCAATCTATTCTCCAAAAAATAAACAACCCTGGGATGATGCAGTTACATTAGCATTATCATATGCAGAGATCCCTTATGATATAATATATGATGAAGAAGTGATGAATGATTTATTAGTCATGTATGATTGGCTGCACCTACATCATGAAGACTTTACTGGTCAATACGGTAAATTCTACAGCTCATTTAAAAATGCAACTTGGTATCAAGAACAAAAAAGAATATTTGAAAAAACAGCAAAGAAACTAGGGTTTAATAAAGTTTCAGATTCAAAATTAGCTGTTGCTAAGAAAATAAAAGAATATATAATAGGTGGTGGTTTTCTGTTTGCAATGTGCTCTGCAACTGATTCCTATGATATTTCTTTAGCAGCTTCAGAAACAGATATTTGTGAACATATGTTTGATGGGGACGGTGCAGATCCAAATGCAGAAAAAAAGTTAAATTTCTCAAAGTGTTTAGCATTTGAAAATTTTAATTTAGTAAAAAACCCAAATCGCTATGAATTCTCTTCAATAGATGCTACAGAAAAAAGAAATATAAGTCCTGAAGTTGATTTCTTTACGCTTTTTGATTTCTCTGCAAAATGGGATCCTGTACCTACAATGTTGTGTCAAAATCATGTGCAAGTAATAAAAGGATTTATGGGGCAAACTACTGCATTTAGAAAAGAATATATAAAATCATCAGTATTAATAATGGGAGAAACTAGGATGGGTAATGAAGTGAAATATATACATGGAAAATTAGGAAATGGGACATGGACATTTTATGGAGGACATGACCCTGAAGACTATCGACACAATATAGGTGATCCGAAAACTGATATATCATTAAATCCAAATTCTCCTGGATACATATTAATATTAAATAACATCTTATTTCCAGCAGCTAAAAAGAAAAAACAAAAAACCTAAAGAATCACAGGTAATTCTTGATGATACCACTCTTGATAAAATTTCTTAAACTTCTTTTCAATTACATTACGTTTAATTTTCATAGTTGGAGTCAATAATTTGTTTTCCACAGTCCAATCTTCATTTAATACAACTATCTTATTCAGTTTCTCGTGCTTATCTAACTTAGAATTAATAATATCTAAACTTCTTTTTAGACTGTTTTTTAAATCTTCTTTAGATTTTGTTTTACCTTGCTCAGAAAGTATAGTTAATGCAATTGGTTGAGGGAGGGTATCTCCAACTACACATATTTGTTCCAAATTTTTATTTACAGAAAGCTTCATCTCTATTGGGGAAGGAGCTACATATTTTCCTTTACTTGTTTTAAAAATATCTTTCACTCTACCCGTTATACGTAAAAATCCTTCATTATCTATTGCTCCCTCATCACCTGTATGTAGCCAGCCATGACAAATAGTTTTTGCTGTTTGGCTATCATCTTTATAGTAACCATCCATTAAAGCATCGTGTTTTATAAGAATTTCATTTTGTTCTGAAAGTCTTACATTACAAAGAGGTAATGCCTGTCCAACTGATCCTATTAGAATCTTATCCTTAAAACTAACATGAGAATAACATGTGTTCTCTGTCATAGCATATGCTTCTTGTATTTTAACCCCTATTTTTTTAAACCATTTAATTGTAGAAACAGGAGTTGGAGCAGCTCCAGTAAAAATATTACCTGCCTTACTTAATCCTAGTCCTTTCTGAATCTTTTTTCTTATTAAAAATGAAATGATTGGAATATTGAGTAAAATATTAAGTTTGTTTTGAGGTAATTTTGCTAAGATTCCTTGTTGAAACTTTGTCCAAATTCTTGGCACTCCTAAAAAAACTGTAGGAGAAACTGAAACTAAATTAGTAGAAAATGTATCTATACTCTCAGCAAAATATACCTTTCCTCCAGTATATAAACTCCCCATCTCTACAAGCAAACGTTCAGCAATATGAGATAATGGTAAATAAGAAAAAAATGATTCGTTTTTGAATGAAAGAGCTTCCATTGCATTTGTAGTAGCGAAAGCAAAATTAAAGAATTTATGCATTACTCCTTTTGGATTTCCAGTGGTTCCAGAAGTGTAAATAATTGTTGCTAAATCCATCTGATTCCGAACTATATTTTCAGATACAGGATGTGCATCTTGTACTAAATCATTCCACTTAGGGTAATCTTGACTGTAAAACGGATATGTAATACAGTCAATGTCATTTGGAACCCCTGGTTTCATATCAATATAATTATCTAACTTACCAACAAATAACAACTTAGTTTCAGAGTGAATTAATATTTTCTCTAAAATTCCGGCATTAAGATTAGGGTATAATGGTACAGATATATGACCAGACATCATAATTGCTAAATCTGTCATAATCCAATGCGCACAATTTTTTGATAAAATCCCAATCTTAGAATTAACTGGAAGATTTAGAGATTTTATATAACTAGCCATTTTTCTTACTTCAATACCTACTTCTTCCCATGTCCAATTATGCCAAACGCCATCAATAGGCTGAGATAAATAAATATCTTCAGGTTTTTCTCTCTCCCATTTATAAAACATCTCAAGTGGTGATAAATATTTCATGATATTATAAATTTTGATAAAAATTAAATATAGCACATTTTTAATCTATTTTATTATGCGTGCATAGTATTTTTTATATATTAGCTAAAAAGAAGAAAGTTAAATGCTTCCTGAAGAAACAATAGATTACAATATAAAAAAAACATGGTATAATATTACCAAAATGTACAATCGTACAGCTTCAGAATATAAAGCAAGTATGTCTTTGGGTATGATTTTACTAAATATTAATATTACAAAAGGAATTGAGTCTACAAAATTAGGTCCCAATATGGGAATGAAAGCAACATCACTATCTAGATCGTTAAATAAACTAGAAGAAATTAAACTAATAACTAGAAATACTGATTCAAATGATAAGAGAAAATCTATTATTTTACTAACACAAGAAGGGAAAGAATGGAGAGAATTAGCAAAAAAAATAGTATTGAAATTTAATAAAACTGTTTATGCAAACTTTAAAAAAGAAGAAATTGAAATATTCTTCTCTATGCTCGATAAAATAAATGAAATTATAAATGAATACGAATAGGCATATAAATAAAGTAACAATAATTGGGTCTGGAATTATGGGGTCAAGAATTGCATGTCATTTTGCAAATATTGAGGTAGAAGTTTTACTCTTAGATATAATTCCTCCTAATTTACCTGAAGAACAAAAGAAAGATAAAAAAATTAAAAATTCCATTGTAAATAATGCACTCAAAAACGCCTTAGAAAGTAAGCCCTCTCCTATTTATAGTAAAGCATTTGTAAACAGAATCACCACCGGGAATCTAGAAGATGATTTACATAAAATTTCAGAAGCTGATTGGATTATTGAGGCTGTAGTCGAAAGATTAGAAATTAAAAAACAAGTTTTTGAAAGAATTGAAAACTATAGAAAAAAAGGAACCTTGATTTCTTCAAATACTTCAGGAATTCCTATCGAGAGCATGTTAGATGGAAGATCAGAAGATTTCCAAAAACACTTTTGTGGAACTCACTTTTTTAATCCACCAAGATATTTAAAACTTTTGGAAGTTATTCCTTCTTCAAAAACTGAATCTGAAATTATTGATTTCTTAATGATATATGGAGATAAATTTCTAGGAAAAGATATGGTGCTTTGTAAAGACACTCCTGCATTTATTGCTAATAGAATTGGAGTTTCTAATATCATGGCCTTATTACACTTAGTAAATGAATTAGACCTTACAGTAGAAGAAGTAGATTTGCTAAGTGGACCAATTATTGGTCGTCCTAAATCTGCGACTTTCCGTACTTGTGACTTAGTTGGACTAGACACTCTTATTTATGTCGCAAATGGAGTGCATAAATTTTGCCCAAATGACGAAATGAGACATCAGTTTGAACTTCCTGATTTTATAAAAAAAATGAGCAACAATAATTGGCTGGGAGACAAAAGCAAGCAAGGCTTTTATAAAAAATCAAAGGATAAGAAAGGGAAAAGAGTTATTGAAGTTCTAGATTTAAAAACATTAGAATACAAAGTAAGGAAAAAAGTAAAATTTGCAACTATTGGGCTTGCAAAACAAGAAGATAATTTACAAAAAAGATTAAAAATCCTGATTTCCGGCAAAGATAAAGCAGGTGAATTTTATAGAAAGATGTTCTACTCTACATTCTCATATGTATCTAACAGAATCCCTGAAATTTCTAATGATATTTACAAAATAGATAGAGCATTAAAAGCTGGTTTTGGTTGGGAACTTGGTCCTTTTGAAATTTGGGATATGTTAGGAGTTAAGAAAACACTCTCTAAAATGGAGGAAGACGGTTATTCTCCTGCAAATTGGGTAACTAAAATGATTAAAACCGGAACAAAATCATTCTATAACAATGATGATGGAGAATTAAATTATTACCATATCCCTAAACAAAAATCTGAAAAAGTTCCAGGAATGAAAGACTTTATTATTTTAGATCATATACGAGAAAATAATACTGTTTGGAATAATTCAGCATGCATACTGACTGATATTAGAGATGGAATTGTAAATCTTGAATGGAGAACTAAGATGAATGCTATCGGTGGAGAAGTATTAGAAGGGATTCAAAAATCTATTGAGATTGCAGAAAAAAATTACAAAGGATTAGTAATAGCAAATCAAGGTGCAAATTTCTCTGTTGGAGCAAATATTGCTATGATATTTATGATGGCAATAGAACAGGAATATGATGAAATTGATTTTGCAGTTCGAGCTTTCCAAAATACTACTGGAAAGATACGATATTCTTCTGTTCCAGTTGTAGTTGCTACACACGGAATGACTTTAGGAGGGGGTTGCGAAATTGCTTTACATGCTGATCATGTACAAGCTTCTGCAGAAACTTATATTGGCCTTGTAGAAATGGGAGTTGGTGTAATTCCTGGAGGAGGAGGAACAAAAGAAATGGCAAAAAGAGCCTCTGATTCTTATTTCTTAGGAGATATACAATTACCAACTTTAAAAGAAAGATATCTTAATATAGGAATGGCAAAAGTAGCTACTTCAGCACAAGAAGCAATTGAATTAGATTTACTTATAAAAAACAGAGATAAAATCACAATTGGAAACAATAATCTAATAGCTCATGCAAAAAAGAAAGCACTTAATTTATATAATATAGGATACACAAAACCTGCTTCTAAAAAAATAAAAGTTTTAGGCAAAGAAGGTTTAGGAATGTTTATAGTAGGAGCAAATTCTATGCATGCAGCAGGATATATCACTGAACATGAAAAACTTATGTCTGAAAAATTAGCTTATACCATTTGTGGAGGAGATTTATCATCACCTACTCTAGTTTCTGAACAATACTTGTTAGACTTAGAAAGAGAATCTTTCCTGTCACTTTGCGGAGAAAGAAAAACTTTGGAAAGGATTGAACATATGTTAAAGAAGGGAAAACCATTAAGAAATTAAATAATGAACACAGTATATATAGTTTCAGGATACAGAACTGCAGTAGGAAAATCAGGCAAAGGATCTTTTCAATTTACTAGGCCAGATGATTTAGCTGCAGATGTAGTAAAGTATTTAGTGAAATCTATGCCTAATTTAAATACAGATAAAATTAATGATGTAATTGTTGGAAACGCAACTCCAGAAGCAGAACAAGGACTTAATATTGGTAGAATGATCTCCTTAATGGGGTTAGACACTGTAAAAGTTCCTGGAATGACAGTAAATAGATATTGCTCTTCAGGATTAGAAACGATAGCAATTGCAAATGCGAAAATTCAAAATGGGACGAATGATTGCATCATTGCAGGAGGAGTTGAGACTATGTCTCCTATTCCTTTTGGGGGATGGAGAATTGTCCCAAATTATAAAATATCAAAAAATAATCCCGATTGGTATTGGAATATGGGATTAACAGCAGAAGCAGTTGCTAAGAAATATAATATATCTAGAGAACAACAAGATGAATTTGCTTATTGCTCACATAAAAAATCATTAAATGCAATTAAAAATGGATATTTTAAAACCGGTATAGTACCTATTACAGTTAAAGAAACCTATCTAGATTTATCAGAAAAAAGAAATGAAAGAGAATTTATTGTAGATATAGATGAAGGGCCTAGAAAAAATACATCTATTGAAAAGTTAGCAGCATTAAAGCCAGTTTTTTCTCAAAAGGGAACAGTTACCGCAGGAAATTCATCACAAACATCTGATGGAGCAGCATTTGTCTTGTTAATGTCAGAAAAAATGGTAAAAGAATTCAATATTAAACCAATTGCAAAAATGTTAAGTTATGCAGTAGCAGGAGTTGAACCAAAATACATGGGAATTGGGCCTGTTAAAGCAGTTCCAATAGCACTAAAACAATCTGGACTAAGTTTAAAAGATATTGAGCAAATTGAATTAAATGAAGCATTTGCATCACAATCTTTAGCGGTTATAAAGGAGTTAGAATTTAACCCAGATATTGTAAACGTAAATGGAGGAGCAATTGCTCTAGGACACCCACTTGGATGTACTGGAACAAAATTAAGTATTCAATTATTTAATGAAATGAAAAGAAGAAATCAAAAATACGGAATGGTTACAATGTGTGTAGGAGTAGGACAAGGTGCAGCAAGTGTTTTTGAAATATTATAAAAACTTAATAAGGAAACCATAAAAATGAAAAACAAATACATTGTAGATCTAGCTGACCTAAAACTAAATGATTTAGAATTAGTTGGAGGAAAAAATGCATCCCTTGGTGAAATGATACAAAACCTAAAAAATATAGGAATAGATATTCCATCAGGATTTGCATTAACAGTAAATGCATATTGGGAGTTTATTAATCATAATAAATTAGATAAAAAAATAAGAAGGTATATTAGAAGAATGAAAAAAGATGATTTGGTTTCTTTAAAAAAAACTGGATTAGAAATCAGACAATTAATAAGGAATGGCAAATGGCCAAGACAAGTAAAAGAAGAGATACGCAATAATTACACATTGCTTTCACAACAATATGGACAAGAAATCACAGATGTAGCTGTTCGTTCCTCTGCAACTGCTGAGGATTTACCTGATGCATCTTTTGCAGGTCAACAGGAAACTTATTTAAATGTAAGAGGCCCAGAACAAATTCTTTCTTCTGTTAGAAATTGTTTTGCTTCACTTTTTACAGATAGAGCAATTTCATACAGAGATAATTTTGGATTCGATCATTTTAATGTAGGGATTTCTGTTTGTATACAAAAAATGGTTCGTTCCGATTTAGCCTCTTCTGGAGTTGCTTTTTCTTTAGATACTGAAAGTGGATTTAGGGATGTAGTTTTAATTAATGGGTCTTATGGGCTTGGAGAAATGATATTGCAAGGGACAGTTTCTCCTGACGAGTTTTTAATTTTCAAACCAACACTGAAAGATGGTTGCTCTGCTATTATTGAGAAGAAAATGGGGAAAAAAGAGAATAAAATGATTTATTCTACTGACCCAGGACAATTGGTGAAAACTGTGCATGTTGGAAATACCCAGCAAGATAAATTTTGTATAACAGATCATCAAGCATTGAAATTAGCAAAATGGGTTTGTATTATTGAAGACTACTATACAAAACTTAAAAAAAATTGGTGTCCTATGGATATTGAATGGGCAATTGATGGCCTCTCAGGAAAATTATTTATCGTACAAGCAAGACCTGAAACTATTCATTCTAGAAGGAAAGATAACTCTTTAATAGAATATATTATTGAAAATACAGATAATACTACCCCAAGAATAACAGGAATTGCTGTTGGAGATAAGATAGGACAAGGAAAAATACAAAAGATGTATTCACTAGATGGTAGAGACGGAAGTTTTGATGGCTCTGATTTTCAAAAAGGAGATATCTTAGTAACAGAGATGACTGATCCTGACTGGGAACCAATTATGAAAAAAGCATCTGCAATCATCACAAATAAAGGAGGAAGAACTTGTCATGCTGCAATTGTTGCTCGTGAAATGGGAGTCCCTGCAATTGTAGGAACTGAAAATGGAACTGAAGTTTTATTTAATAGTGAAGAAATCACAGTGTCATGTGCTGAAGGAGATGTTGGAAAAGTGTATAATGGAATAATTCCTTTTAGGTTAAAGAAAACTAAATTAGATAATCTACCAAAAACAAAAACTCCAATTATGTTAAATATAGCTTCACCGGATCTAGCATTTAAATTTGCAAAAATTCCAAATGCAGGTGTAGGGCTTGTTAGAGAAGAATTTATTATTAATAATTATATACAAGCTCATCCGCTTGCTCTATTAAAACACAAAAGATTAAAAGATGAAAAGTTAACAGAAAAAATACGAATACTAACTAGAGGTTTTAAAAATGAAGAAACATTCTTCGTGAAACGATTATCTTATGGAATAGCTAAAATTGCTTCTGCTTTTTTCCCTAAAACTACTATTGTAAGATTATCTGATTTTAAATCAAATGAATATTATAACCTATTAGGAGGTGAGTATTTCGAGCCGAATGAGGAAAATCCTATGATTGGATGGAGAGGAGCAAGCCGTTATTATTCAGATAAGTACGAATATGCATTTGGGATGGAATGCAAAGCTATTAAAAGAGTAAGAGAAAAAATGGGCCTTAAAAATGTTACTATAATGATTCCATTTTGCAGGACTGTTAAAGAGTTAAAGAAAGTATATAAAGTCATGAAAAAATATGGATTACAAAGAGGTAAAGATGGATTACAAGTTTATTTAATGGCAGAATTACCATCTAATATTATAATGGCTGAAGAGTTTGCGCAGCACATTGATGGTTTTTCTATTGGTTCAAATGATCTGACGCAGCTTACACTTGGATTAGATAGAGATTCATCTTTAGTAGCACATATTTATGATGAAAGAAATGAAGCAGTAAAATATTCTATCTCTAATCTTATAAAAGCAGCAAAAAAAACAAAAACAAAAGTTGGTATTTGTGGTCAAGGGCCATCAGATTATCCAGATTTCGCACAATTTCTAGTAGAAGAAGGAATTAATACTATTTCAGTAACCCCAGACTCTATGTTAAAAACAATAATAGCTATTAATAAAATAGAAACCAAAAAAAAATAATATTATGATAAAAGGAGGGGAGTTTTTAATTACAGATCAAGAGAGTGAAGATATCTTTATCCCAGAAGAATTTACTGAAGAGCAAAAAATGATGGCAACAGCAACTACGGAATTTGTAGAAAAGGAATTAATTCCAAAAAGAGAAAAATTTGAGAAAAAAGATTATAAACTCACAGAATCTTGTATGAAAAAAGCTGGCAAGCTAGGACTATTAGGAATTAGTGTTCCATTAGAATATGGAGGAATGGGTATGCCTTTTAATACCTCTGTACTGATTTGTGATAAGATTTCTGGAGCAAATGGATCTTTTAGTACCGCATTTGGGGCTCATACAGGTATTGGCACTTTACCCATTTTACTCTATGGTAATGAATCACAAAAAGAAAAATATTTGCCAAAATTAGCAACAGGAGAATGGATGGGGTGTTATTGTTTGACAGAACCTGAGGCAGGTTCAGATGCTAACTCAGGCAAAACAAGAGCTGTAAAAACTAAAGACGGGAAATATTACCTCATTACAGGACAAAAAATGTGGATTTCGAATGCAGGTTTTGCTGATATATTTATAGTGTTTGCTAGAATTGAAGATGATAAAAATATCACTAGTTTTATCTTAGAGAAAGGAATGGAAGGAATGACTCTTGGTGAAGAAGAACATAAATTAGGCTTAAACTCATCATCCACTCGTCAAGTATTTCTTAATGAAGTGAAAGTTCCAATTGAAAACATTTTAGGAGGGAGAGGGAACGGATTTAAAATTGCAATGAATGCTCTTAATGTAGGGAGAATTAAACTTTCTGCAGCAATATTAGATTCTTGCAGAAGAATAATAGACCTTTCTATATCTTATTCAAATGAGAGAATTCAATTTGGAAGTCCTATTGCAAAATTTGGAGCAATCAAGCATAAATTAGCAGAAATGGCAACAAGAACATACGCTATAGAGTCTACAACATACAGAGCTGGACATGAAATTGAAAGAAATATTAGAAAATTAGAAAAGGAAGGTGTTCAACACCAGGAAGCACATTTAAAAGGTGTTGAAGAATATGCTGTTGAATGTTCTATTGTAAAAGTATTAGGGTCCGAAACTATTCAATTTTGTTCAGATGAAGGTATTCAAATTTATGGAGGAATGGGATATTCAGCAGAAACACCCATGGAGGCAGCATATAGAGATGCTCGTATTGCTCGTATTTATGAAGGAACTAATGAAATAAATAGGATGTTACTGATAGGTATGATTCTAAAGAAAGCAATGAAAGGCCAATTAGATATTATGACTCCTGCTATGAAAATTGCTTCTGAATTGATGAGTATTCCATCATTTGAAACTTCAAATAAAAATCAACTTTTTGATATAGAGAAAGAACATCTTAAAAAACTTAAAAAAGCAATTCTAATGACTGCAGGAAAAGCTGCACAACATTTTGGAATGGAAATAGAAAAAGAACAAGAAGTCCTAATGAGTTTAGCTGACATGGTTATTGATGTCTACGCTTCAGAATCTGCAATTCTAAGAGCTGAGAAATTATCTCTTCAGAATAAAGAAAAATCACAACATCAAATTATGATGAGTAAATTGTTTTTATACACTGCAATTAAGAATACTCAAAGATTTGGAGAAGAAGTAATTCTTTCTTTTGCTGAAGGAGATGAAAAAAGAATCTTACTAATGGGGTTAAAAAGGTTTACAAAAGGATATACTGTTAATCCAAAGCAATTAAGAAGAGATATAGCTGAAAAAATAATAAAAGAAAATAGATATTGTTTTTAGTATCTTTAGCAAATGAAGTTTAAAAATTTTAAGTTTGGGAATGAGCTTCAAGAGGGATTAGATATAATGGGCTTTGAGAAAGCTACTCCTATTCAGGAAAAAGCAATACCAATCATTCAGAAAAATAAAGATTTAATTGCTTGCGCCCAAACAGGAACTGGAAAAACAGCAGCTTTTGTTTTGCCAATTTTGGATAAAATCACAAAAACTTCTCAAAGTAATAAAGTAAATACTATTATTATAGCTCCTACTAGAGAACTTGCTAAACAAATTGACGAACAGATTGAAGGCTTTTCCTACTTTACTAATTCTTCATCCTATCCTATTTATGGTGGTGGCACAGGTGTAGAATTTGATAATCAGAAACAGGCTCTAAAAAAAGGGACAGATATTATTATTTGTACTCCGGGAAGATTACTCGCTCATTTCGATTTTAATTATTTCGACACCTCTGGCGTAAAACATTTTGTTTTAGATGAAGCGGATAGAATGTTAGATATGGGGTTTTATGATGATATTATGAAAATTGCAAAAGAACTTCCAAACAACAGACAAAGCTTATTGTTCTCAGCAACTATGCCTGAAAAAATTAGGCAACTAGCCAATACAATATTGAAAAATCCAGAGAGTATTAGTTTAGCAATTTCTAAACCTGCTGAGGGAATTACGCAATCTGCTTATATGACTCACGACATTCAAAAAGTAAAATTAGTAAGAGAAATTTTAAAATCAAAAGGAAGAGATTTAAGTCATGTACTGATTTTTGCATCTAGTATAAAAAGTGTGAAAGAAATTAAAAATACGCTGAATAAATCAGGAATAAAATCTTCTGACATGCATTCAGGATTAAGTCAAGAACAAAGAGAACAAACAATTCGTGATTTTAAAAATAAGAGAATTAAAATTCTAGTAGCTACTGATATTTTATCTAGAGGAATTGATATTAAAGAAATTGAATTGGTAATTAATTATGAAGTGCCACATGACGCAGAAGATTATGTACACAGAATTGGAAGAACTGCTCGTGCAGAAAAAACAGGAGAATCAATTACCTTGATCAATCCAAAACAAGTAAAAAGTTTTATGGAAATTGAAAAACTGATTGAAAAACAAGTTCCTAAATTGGACCTTCCTCATGGGTTTAAAAAAGCACCTCAATATAAGATACTCCAAAAAAACAAGAAAAAAAGAAAGTGGAGAAAATTTAAAAATTAATATCTAAACTATCACTAAAAATATTATAATAGATGCTCGAATCTAACAAACTATTATCTATCGCTCCAAAATAGGAGCATGGTGAGGTTTAATACGTGCATCAATAATAGGAATACTACAAGAAAAATGTTTGTTTTTTGTTTCTGAATCTAACCCATAGATATCATTAGCAGGATTAGAGCGTGTAAAAGTAACCCATAACCAATTTGAAAAAGATTGAACTGTAAATTTCGAATTATCAACAATAGTAATTAATCCTAGACCACTTAAATCTTGCCTCTCCAATAAAGAAATTAGATCGTCTATTTCACCATGACCTTCAAGAACCAAATTACCATCATCAATCAGCTTTGGGTGAGAAAACCCTTTAGGTAATTTAATATCAGGTACTTTTTTTATAAGTTTTCTCTTTATATCTCCTGTAGCTGCAATAACAAGTTTAGATCCCTGATGTAGACTATCACCAGTATAATCTAAAGTATCAATAGTAGTATTTGTATAAAAATGTAAATCTCTTTCCCAGTTAACTCTTTCAAGTAGAAATCTAAAGAATGCTTTTTCATTATTAACTTCTGGAGCATTCTCTTTCTCAACAATACAAACATATTTAGCTAATGACATTTGCCCTGTACCTAAGATATGGTTTGCTATAGTTAATAATTCCTGTGGTATTTTAGTTGGACTAAAAGGAGTATAACGTTCGCTTCCTGTAGCTAACAATAAAGGATGAACTCCTGCTGCATCTACAGCATTTAAAGAATGTAATCCTGGTATCTCTTTTTTAAGAACTCCATCGGTTATTTCATGTATGAGTTTACCAAATTGAGAATCTTCTTGAGGAGGACGTCCAACTACTGTAAAAGGCCAAACCCCATCATCTTTTGCATATACTTTATATACCTTAAGTACAGGGAAATCATGTTTCAAACTATAATAACCTAAATGATCTCCAAAAGGACCTTCTGATTTTAATTGATTCGGATAAATCTCTCCACATATTACAAAATCAGCATCTACTGATATCTTGTAACCATCTTTTATAGAGTATCTAAACCTTCTTCCTGAAAGTAATCCTGCAAAAGTAAGTTCTGTTATGCCCTCCGGTAATGGCATAACAGCTGCAAAACTATGTGCAGGATGTCCTCCTATAAAAATTGAAATCTTTAATGGATCCCCTCTCTTATGTGCTTTTGCTTGATGTATACCAATACCTCTATGCAATTGATAATGTAATCCAACCTCTTGGTTAAGATTATAATCGTTTCCTGAAAGCTGAATACGGTACATTCCTAAATTAGAATTCATTATACCGGGATTATCAATATCTTCCGAATATACTTGAGGTAAAGTTATAAACGAGCCTCCATCATTAGGCCAGCATTTTATTTGAGGTAGTTCTGATATTGAAATTTCTTTAAAACTATTAGGAAAAGACACCTTTTTTGGTATAGACAATAAGCTTTTAAAAATTAACTTGGTTGAATAAAATGGCTTTATAAAAAAAGATAGTGGATTGTTTCTTAAATTTATTAATGCTTTTATATCTTCTAAACGATTGTTAAAAATTAATTTACTCCTTTCTATACTGCCAAATAGATTTGATATAGCTCGATATCTATTGCCTTTTATTTTATGAAAGAATAGAGTCTTATTATTATTTTTAAAAGCATCAAGATGGATGCTAGCCATTTCTAGATTAGGATCAACTTCATTCTCAATATGAACTAACTCATCGAGATTATCAAGTATTTTAACAAAATCAAATAATCTTTTTGGCATAGCCATAAAACTATACTTGTTTAACTACTTATCGATTAGCAATAGGGACATAAGAACGTCTATTTTTACCTGTATAAATTTGCCTAGGCCTTCCAATTGGATCCCCATTCTCCCGCATTTCCTTCCATTGTGCAATCCATCCAGGCAATCTACCAAGTGCAAACATAACTGTAAACATATTTGTTGGTATTCCTAATGCTCTATATATAATACCAGAATAAAAATCAACATTAGGGTATAAATCCCTGTCTATAAAATATTGATCTTTTAGTGCTAGTTCTTCTAATTCTTTTGCTATATCTAGTATAGGATCCTGAAGTCCTAATTTCTTTAAAACAGTATCTGCTGTTTTTTTAATAATTTTTGCTCTCGGGTCAAAACTTTTATATACTCGATGTCCAAAACCCATCAATCGAAAGTTGTTTGATTTATCTTTAGCTTGTAAAACATATTTTGCAACATTACTCTCATCATTTTTTATCATTTCAAGCATTTCAATTACAGCTTGATTTGCTCCTCCATGCAAAGGCCCCCAAAGCGCTGCTATACCAGCAGAAATTGAAGTATATAAACTTGCATGTGATGAGCCTACAATACGAACTGTAGAAGTAGAACAATTTTGTTCATGATCTGCATGTAAAATCAATAATTTATTCAATGCATCTGATATTACAGGATTAATATCTAAATTATATGTAGGCATACCAAACATCATATGAACAAAATTTTCTGTATAACTTAATTCGTTCTTAGGATAAATAATAGGTTGACGCATTCTATTTTTATAACTCCATGCCGCTAGAGTAGGAAGTTTTGCAATTGCACGAATAATGGTACCATTAATTTGCTCAGAAGAACGATTTGGATCTAAAGATTTTGGATAAAAAGCAGTTAAAGAAGATACTAATGAAGATAATACTCCCATAGGGTGGGAATTTGAAGGGAATCCATGTAAAATAGATTTCACGTCCTCATGCACTAACGTATGAGATGAGATTGCTTCAATAAATTCATTTAATTCTTGTTTAAGAGGTAACTCTCCATAAATCAAAAGATAAGCTACTTCTAAAAAAGTAGATTTTTCTGCTAATTCCTCTATAGGGTAACCCCTATAACTTAAAACTCCTTCTTCCCCATTCAAAAAAGTTATTGCACTTGTTGTGGACCCAGTATTTTTATATCCTCTATCTAAAGTAATAAGTCCTGATTGAGAACGTAGTTTACTAATATCAATAGCTTGTTCTTCTTCTGATCCAGAAATAACCGGAAGCACATAAATATTCCCATTATAATGTAATTCTGCTCTGTTTTTCATGACATAATTTTATGTTCGTAAATATAATAATTTTTAAAATTTATTTTTCACAGAAACGAAACTCTTTTCCCTTATACGTTGCTTTCGCTCCAAGTTTTTCTTCAATTCTTAGTAATTGATTATATTTTGCTATTCTATCTGAACGTGATGCAGATCCTGTTTTAATTTGACTTGTCTGTAATCCTACTGCTAAATCTGCAATAGTAGTATCTTCTGTTTCTCCAGACCGATGACTCATAATAGATGTGTAACCATTATCTTTTGCAAAATCAATAGTATTAATAGTTTCTGTTAACGTTCCTATTTGATTAGGTTTTATTAATATTGAATTTGCTACATTGCTTGTAACTCCTTTTTTTAATCGATTAATATTTGTTACAAATAAATCATCTCCTACAACTTGAGTATTATGACCAATTGTAGATGTTAATAACTTCCATCCATCCCAATCATCTTCATGCATACCATCTTCAATAGATAAGATTGGATAGTTAGATCTCATTTCTTTCCAATATGCAACCATCTCTTCTGAAGAAAATTTTTCTCCAGTTGAATCAGAAAAATGATATATTAATTCTTTTGTGTTGTAAAATTCTGATGCAGCTGCATCTATAGCAATATATATCTCATTACCTGGTTCATATCCTGCTTGTTCTATAGCCTGCAAAACAATTTCTATAGCATCTTGGTTTGATTTTAAATTAGGAGCGAATCCTCCTTCATCACCAACACTAGTAGAATAACCTTTAGATTCAAGAATCTGTGCAAGATGATGAAAAACTTCTACTCCCATGCGTAATGCATTTGCAAAAGAATCAGCTCCAACAGGCATAATCATAAATTCTTGAAAATCAATATTATTATTTGCATGCATTCCTCCATTAAGAATATTCATCATAGGTATTGGTAATTGTGTTATATTTTTTTTACTAAAACAATCAAATAAATCTAAGTTTTTATCTGCTGCACTAGCTTTTGCACATGCCAAAGAAACAGCTAAAATTGCATTAGCACCCAAACTACTCTTTTTAACTGTTCCGTCAATAGTAATCATTCTATTATCAATATCTTTTTGGCAATGAACATCATAACCTTTAAGTTCATTAGAGATAATTAGATTTACATTATTTACAGCATGAAGAACTCCTTTACCTAAATATATATTTAAATCCTTATCTCTTAATTCTAAGGCCTCATGTTTTCCAGTAGATGCTCCAGAAGGAACTATAGCTCTTCCTGTAGAACCTTTTATTGTTTTAACTTCTGCTTCTATAGTAGGGTTTCCTCTAGAATCTAAAACTTGACGCGCATAAATATTACTAATTGCACTCATATTTAGCTCTTATATTTGATTATATTATTTACAAATTCATCAAATAAATATCTTGAATCATGAGGTCCTGGAGAAGACTCAGGATGATATTGCACTGAGAAACAATCTTTATTTAAAATACGAATACCTTCAATAGTATTGTCATTAAGATTAACATGCGTTACCTCAATATTGGAATTGTTTTCAATATCTTCTTTACTAACACCAAAACCATGATTCTGAGAAGTAACCTCACAATGACCTGTTTTTAAATTCTTAACTGGATGATTTATACCTCTATGGCCATTATGCATCTTATATGTTCTAATTCCCTCTGAAAGCGCTAAAGCCTGATGACCTAAACAAATGCCAAAAACAGGTAATGAGCTAGCTGTAATTTCTCTTACAGTTTCAATTACATTTGGCATAGCGGCAGGATCTCCAGGACCATTTGAAAGAAAATATCCATCCGGATCCCATTCTTGCATATCTTTAAAAGCACTGTTCATTGGAAATATTTTTAAATAACAATCTCTTTCTGAAAAACATTTTAAAATATTTTTTTTAACTCCCAAATCCAAAACTGCAATTTTATTTTTACTATCCTTGTTTCCAAAAAAATATGTTTCTTTTGTAGTAACTTTAGAAGATAACTCTAATCCTTTCATCGAAGGCACTTTAGATAATTTAGATTTTAAAATACTTATATCCATTTCACTGTTTGATATAATTGCATTCATTGCTCCTTTATCACGAATATATCGTACTACAGATCTAGTATCAATATCAGTGATAACAACCTTATTATGATTCTTAAAATAATTATCTAAATCCATCTCCCCAGATGGTCTAGAAAAACCTTTATTAAAATTTTTACAAATTAAACCAGATATTTGCATGGAATTAGATTCTACTTCATTTTTACGCACTCCATAATTACCTATATGGGCATTTGTCATTATCATAAGCTGACCATAATAAGATGGGTCTGTAAATATTTCTTGATAACCAGTCATCCCTGTATTAAAACAAAGTTCTCCGGTTGCTGTTCCTATAGAACCTGCTGCTTTTCCATAAAAAATTGCACCATCTTCCAATAATAATATTGCTGGTTTTGAAGGTATATATTTCATAGTTCTATTTTGTTTGAAATATAAAAAAAAAGGATAAAATACTTAGTATTATTATCCCTTTTAATCTTTATACATATAATATACTTACTTTATATTATTCTTTACTCTCTTCTTTAATATTATTTTCCTTCTCTGCTGGAGTTTCCTCTGCTGGAGCTTCTTCTGCTGGAGTTTCCTCTGCTGGAGCTTCTTCTGCTGGAGCTTCCTCTGCTGGAGCTTCTTCTGCTGGAGCTTCTTCTGCTGGAGCTTCTTCTTCTGGAGCTTCATCTGCTGTAGCTTCTTCTGCTGGAGCTTCATCTGCTGGAGCTTCATCTGCTGGAGCATCTAATTCTGGAGCTTGATCTTATTGAGCTTCATCTGCAGGACCAACGTCTGATGTAGCGTCAAATAATGGAGCATCGTCTGATGGA
>JAYYZX010000012.1:0-11211 GCA_036339955.1 Bacteroidota bacterium | reverse complement strand
GCAATTCAGTCATGCCATATTCAGAATGTATATCTTTTAATTTAAATGCTTTTTTAAGAATTTCATACATTTCCTCTTTTGATATTTCTTTACGTTTACCTTTCATTCCCCCTGTTTCAATTATTGTTGTGTTTTTTAATTTCATAGGATATTGTTTAGCAAAATCTAATAAAGCATAAGTGACGCCAAACAATAAAATATTTTTCTGTTTTTTTTCTAGAGCACATAAATCAAAGTGTAGTTCTTCGATATTCTTATTATAAAATTTAGAATGTTTGTTTTTACTTTTTTTAATTAATGAATCCACCATATAGATTAAAGATGAATCTTTTGATTCTAGATAAGATGGAAGTAGCGCTAGAATCATATAATTATCTGGATCTCCATAGATTTGATTAAAATTTTTGACAAAACTTTTTTTATAAATATCTAAATCTGTTATTAGATGTTTGCTTTTTTTATTTGTTGTCCCGCTACTATAGAATGTTTTTTCTACTTCTGAATCCATTTTTATAATATTATGTGTTTTGAAAAACTCGATAGGTAAGAATGGAATCTCATAAATATTATTAGGAAGTTTATTTTTTAATATTGCTTTAGCATATTTATTATATAGCTCGTTATTATTCATTTGAAGATCAAATATTTTTAAACACAAATCTTCAAATTGAGAGGCTTCTTTTATATTAAAAATCGCTTCTTCAAGATTCATTATTTTGCTAATTAGATAGGTTTGTTATCCTCCACAGCCACATGCTCCAGCTGTGCACATACAAGAATTAGGGTCACACATACATTCAGTCCCTCCACATGCGGAGCATTCATTTTGTGGTAGAGGCTCAGCATCCTTAGAACAGGATATTAATATAATAATACCAAAAGTTAATATAAAATACAGTTTTTTCATGAGGCGTTATTTTTCACAAAGGTAATAAAAAAAGAGGGCACATATTGCCCTCTTTTTATTTGATTAGGCAATTCTGTTTAGAATTTGTATTCTAAATTTAAGTATAGAGTGCTTTCATTTTTAGCTTCTTCTTCCCCTTCTAATGTAGCATCTTTCCATGTTTGTATGTTTAATGCAATAGTAACCCCCTTTGTCATTTTTCTTTGTATCCCAAGGATAGTTAATTCTCCATCTTTTGCAAGGTTCCATTGATTTCCATCTGCATCTTCAGAAGATAGTTTGTCATATCTTCCAAATACAGAATAGTTGTCACTTATTTTATAATCTCCATATACAGACATTCCATTTTTATTATTGTCTAAAACATTGCTTGCATTTTCTTGTATATTATATTCTCCTCCTATTTTTAACATATTCATTTCATATACTCCTGCTAATGTGCTAATTGTTTGCGAGACATCATTGCTTGAATAAGAAGATCTAGGAAGTAGATCTCTAGAAACTCTAAAAGCCATATTCCCCATTTTATAAATAATACCAGCTCCACCTCTCATTAACCCATCGCTACTTTGCGTGTTTTTATATCCTTCTCCATTTAAGACTTGCATGTCAACACTTAAGTTATCGGTTATAGAATAATCCATTGTTACTCCAAGGTCTGCAGAGTTAGCCCATTTCTGTTGGTCTTGTAATGATTTATAGATATATCTCTTTCCCCAAGCTTTCTCCATAAATTTAAAGTTCTTGGTTCCTATTTGACCAAAATTAATAGTCATATTCTCATTATATTTCCAAGATAATGATGCAATTTTTAAAAAAGCAGTATATGCACTACCAGCACTGTTACTGCCAACATCAAAGGTTACTTTAGCTGAGAATTTTTCATCAAATTTGTATGAATATCCCAAGTAAGATCTTTTAAATTCAAATTCTTTAAAAGCATCTTCCCCTTCTTCAGTAGATAAATCATAATTAAAGTTTGAGAATACCTTTACAGCAGGTTTTCCACTTTGAGCATCTGAATTTACATAAACCAGCGATGCAAGTGTGAATAGTAAAATAATTTTTTTCATTTTTATATTTTTTATTATTAATTTTTTTGCTAAAATACTATTATCAACAATATACTTATGTTAAGTAAATATTAAAAATAAGTTAAGTTAATGTTTATCCTAAAACCCTATTTTAGAGAAGAATTTAACAATACCAGCTGCAAATTCTTGAGGAATAGTACTAAACATTGAACTTACTGTAAGTTGATCATTTACTCCAATAGCTATAGCAATAGATATGATTAATCCTATTAATGCATAGGACATATCTTTGAATCCAAGCTTAATACTTTTCATTAGGCTATTGTCTCCTGTTTTCATAATAGCCATCCCTAATTCCCTACCAGCAAGTAGTCCAATAAACACCCACGTAGTACTCATTGGAACTTTTGAATGGAGTTTAAAGTAGAATAATATTACACAGTATATCAAATCAATCAGTGTTGCGAATCTTACGTCTGTTACAACTGATTTCTCAGTTACAATTTTTTGTATTCTACCTCCCTTATAGTAGAGAAGAAGTCCTAATCCGATAACTACTATTGATGTAAATGCAACAAACTCTCCTGTATTCATTTGTCTTGGAAGATAAACTGCAATATTTGCTGCGTCCTGCATAAGCCAAACCGACCATAAAGTTCCGGAAGTTATCCATTGAGCTATTGTCCATCCCGGTTTTGCTTTACCAGTAAAATATTTTTTTGCTGCTTTTGCTACAATTAGAAAGAATATAAGTCCCATTATAAATGAAAGGATATACCCACTCATACTTTTTGCTAACACACCACCAACTGCAGCTGGTGATGCTGCAAATGAAGTAAGTAAAATAAATGTTGTAGACACAGGCATTCTCAATCTTGTTAAAATAAGTAGAAAGATTGGTGCTGCTATTTGTAAGAAATGAAAATTTGTGGGAGCAACTTCAAATCCTTTAGATGCTAATCTTCCATGACTTACATCTCCATTTAATGTGATAAAACTATATAACATTGTGAAAAAGAAAATTCCTCCAATAAAGATCCATAGGACCCACCATTTTTTATCTTGATTTGATGCAATAAACGTCCCAATTGTTTGGATACTATCATTTGCTATTGCAGCATACGCTGCAAATAAAAACCCTACCCACATTGCCACATGTGGATATGGAGTCGCAAACATGGCTAGCATAAAAGAAAGACATATAAATGTTAAGAATCTGTGCTCGCTTTTTGGAAACCATACAACTTCAGGATAACCAAAAGCTCTAAAAAACTTTTTCATAAGAGAATATTTTAATGGAGTTCTGCTATATAATTATATAGCAACCCAGAATACAGTTATCATTATTACAAGGTATACTACAGCTGATAAATCTGTTTTTTTGATTGAATTTTCCATTTTTATAAATTTAATTAATTTCTTAGCACAAACATAATGTGATAAGCAGATATAATTGTTAAGAGTGTATTACTTTAATGTTAAGAAATTGTTAAGACTTAATTTTAAATATTTGATTCAAATATAAAAACATGAATAGTTTTTATTTTAAATTATGATTAGCTGTTTGTTAACTAATTGTTAAATTTTATGTTGAGTGGTTTTTTAATTAACTAATTAATTAAGTTTGCTAAAAATTTATTTTTTATGAATATACTAATAGTTGATGATGAAGAGGATATATTAGAATTTCTTTCTTATAATTTAAAGAAGGAAGGATTTAATATTTTCACAGCAACTAATGGTGAAGAAGGGTTGTTGTTGGCAAAAAAACACAATCCTAGCTTAATAATTCTAGATGTTATGATGCCTGAGATGAATGGGATAGAAACTTGTGAGAAAATAAGATTAATACCAGAATTAGATGATACTCTCGTATTGTTTTTAACTGCACGTTCTGAGGAATATTCTGAATTGGCTGGTTTTAGCGCTGGGGCAGATGATTATGTAACAAAACCTATTAAGCCTAAGCTTCTTATTAGCAGGGTTAAAGCACTTTTGAGAAGAAAAGGTAAAAAAGAGGAAGATCATTTAATTAAGATTGAAGATATAGAAATAAATAAAAAAACTCATGTTTTAATTTATCAAGGTGAAGAAATTTTCTTGCCAAGAAAAGAATTCAATTTATTATTTTATTTAATGACAGTTCCTGGTAAAGTTTTTTCTAGAGAAGAGATTATAACTAATGTATGGAAAGACACTATTGTTGGGGATAGAACAATAGATGTTCATGTTAGAAAAATAAGAGAAAAGTTAGGAAATAACTACATTAAAACTATTAAAGGTGTAGGATATAAATTTGACATATAATTTATATTTTAGCATATGTTTAAGATTAGCACACCTATAAGAATATCTTTATTTCTTTCTGTTAGTATATTTGTTTTAGGATTTATTTCATTTCACCTTTTAGGTATAGATCGTGTTTATTCACTCTGTTTGTTTTTCATATCTATTGTTTTATTGATTTATTATGTGATAAGGAATTTTTTTCACGAAAAAATAAAAGTAATATATAAGAATATATATAAGTTTAAAGGCACTTCTAATATTATGGAGTTAGATATTGATGCTGTTGAGAAAGAAGCAGAAGAATGGGCTAATGCAAAAGAAGAAGAGTTAAAGCAAATGAAACAAGATGAAAATTATAGAAGAGAGTTTATAGGTAATGTTTCTCATGAATTAAAAACACCTATTTTTAATATTCAAGGATATGTACAAACATTATTAGATGGAGGGCTTGAAGATGAAACAATTAATATGAAGTATCTAAAAAGAACAAATAAGAGTGTTGATAGAATGATTAATATTGTTGATGATTTAGAAGTTATCTCTAGGTTGGAAACAGAACAATCTGAACTAGATATTCAGAGTTTTAACATTATTCAGCTTGTTGAAGAGGTTTTTGATCAATTGGAAATGAAGGCTAGTAATATGAATATTAATTTGAAATTGGAGAACGAATCTTCAACTGATTTTGCAAAAGGAGATCGTGATAAGATTCAACAAGTTTTCATGAATCTAATCAGTAATTCTATTAAATATGGAAAAGATGGTGGTTTAACCAGGGTAAGATTCTTTGATATGGAGAATAATATTTTAATTGAAGTAGCTGATAATGGAATTGGTATTGATGAAAATTCTTTAAGTCGTCTTTTTGAAAGATTTTATAGGGTTGATAAAAATCGTTCGCGAGAAATTGGAGGGACTGGACTTGGATTAGCTATTGTAAAACATATACTTGAGGGACACAATCAAACTATTAATGTAAGGAGCACAAAAGGAGTAGGATCAACATTTTCTTTTATCCTAGAAAAGGGAAAATAAATCATTCCAGTTTATTTTTTCAGATTGATTATTTTTAAATCCTTCAAATTTTTCTATTTCTTTTATTGCCAAATCAAAATCAAATTCAGATTGTTTTTGCATATAGCAGACATTTAATTTAAATAGTCGCTCAGCTAAATATTCCTGCTCTGTTTGTCCTGGTGTTGGAATAAGAAAAGCTTTTTTTTCTAATTTTTGAAGATCCATTAAAGAAGAGTATCCAGGTCTGCAAATAATAATTTCAGATTCTAATATAACTGTATTTAACTCATTTGAATTTAAATGTGAATATATAGTTAGGTTTCCTATTTGTTTGTTTTCCTCTTTTTCTGGTTTTCCTGATAAAAGTATTGATTTTTCTTTACGTTTTGCTAAAGCGTTAATTAATCCATTTTCAAATATTGTTCTTTGAGGTTCAGGTCCTGATACTAAAGCTAGAAAATCATATTTCTTATTAACTTGTTTCTTTTTAAATCTTGATTGAATACCTATATATTTTACATTATTTGGCAAATCATCTGGATGAGATAGTTCTCCTGCTAAATCATTTTTCTTATTATCTACTACCCAGCACGCATTATACTTATTTATATAGTTGTAATTTATTTCTTTTATTTTCTCTTTCATAAAAGGGCTTTGTATCTCTAATTGATGAGTAATAAAAACGCAAGGTATTTTTTTATTATATAGTCCAAAACGATTGTCTGAAATCACACCATCAATATTATAATCAACTATTATCTTTTTTAACAGATGATGTTCTTTTCTTATTGCTAATAAAATTTTTGGGCTTTGTAAAATCATACTTATACTCATAGGTATGAATTTTGGATACTTAATATTATATCCAGGTAAACGGATAATTTCTAATTTCTCAAATTCATTTGCAAGAAGATGCAAAGGGCGTCCATCAGCAGCAATAATAACTTCAAAATCATTTTCAATCAATTGATTTATAATAGGGATACATCTAGTGGCATGGCCTATTCCCCAATCAAGAGGTGCGATTAAGATTCTTTTTTTTCTTTTCAATGTTGAAAATAATTAAAACACTTTTATTTTTGTGCTAAATTAAAAAAATTGGCAAAGAACAAGTTAAAAAAATTTTTTCAATTAAGCTCTTATAAGCATGTAGAAGAACCAGATTTAAAAGTTTTAAAAGAAGGCTTATATGCTATGAAGGGAAATTGGAAAGAACAATTCTTTAAAAATCAAAACCCTATTGTGTTAGAGCTTGGCTGTGGTAAAGGAGAGTATAGTGTTGCTTTAGCTAAAAAATACCCTGAAAAAAATTTTATAGGAGTTGATATAAAAGGAGCTAGAATGTGGGATGGCGCAACTAAATCTTTAGAAGAAAATATTTCAAATGTTGGTTTTTTAAGAACTCGTATTGAATGGATTGAAGATTGTTTTTCTAAAGATGAAGTTGATGAGATATGGATTACATTTCCTGATCCTCAAATTAAATATAGAAGATCATCAAAACGATTAACACATCCTATATTCTTGAAAAGATATAATAATATACTTAGGAAGAACGGGTATATAAATTTAAAAACAGATAGTATATTTTTACATGCATTTACTTTAGGTGTGATATCTTCAGAGAGTCATATTCTAGAAGAAGTTACCCAGGATTTATATAGTGAGAAAAGAAATATTAAGCATACTGATATAAAAACATATTATGAGAGTATTTTTTTAAAGAAAAATATTCCAATAACTTATTTACGTTTTCAACTTAATTATTAATTATTAATGTCGTTAGATTTGTACTAACTGTTATCTTTGTATTTAGATAGATTATTAAATGAAAGTTACTAAAGAAATTATATTATCATCTTTAAAAGAAGTTCTTATTGAGAACACAAAAATTAATATTGTTGATGCTGGAATTGTAAAAAACATACAAATCTTTGATCTGCAGATAGATTTAGATTTTGAAATCACGAACCCTACATTACAGTATAAAAAAAAGATAGAAGAAAGTTGTATTCTGGAAATAAACAATATATCTAACAAGCTTACTGTAAAAATTAATTTTATTGTAAAAAAAGCAGAGAACGTCCAAAAGATAAGAGGAGAAAACATACCTGGAGTTAGTAACATAATTGCCATATCTTCCGCAAAAGGAGGTGTTGGAAAATCTACTGTTTCTTCAAATATTGCTGTGTCTTTAGCTAATCTTGGATATAAGGTTGGATTGATAGATGCAGATATATATGGGCCATCTATGCATATTATGTTTGATCTTCAAGGAGAGGTTCCAGTAAAAATAGATGTGAATGGCGTTTCAAAGATTAAACCATTAGAAAATTATGGCGTAAAATTGCTTTCTCTTGGATTTTTTGCTGAATCTCAGCAGGCTGTTGTTTGGAGGGGCCCAATGGCCTCTAAGGCTTTGAATCAATTGTTATGGGATACGCATTGGGGAGAATTAGATTTTTTAATAGTTGACCTTCCTCCTGGCACAGGAGATATACATTTGTCATTGGTTCAGTCAATACCTGTTACTGGAGTTTTAGTTGTAAGTACTCCTCAAGATATTGCATTGTCTGATACTAGAAAAGGAGTAAATATGTTTAAATTAGACAGTATCGATGTTCCAATTTTAGGTATAGTTGAGAACATGTCATATTTTACTCCTAAAGAATTGCCAAATAAAAAATATTACATTTTTGGCAAAGGTGGTGTTAAGAAAGTTGCTGAATATATGAATATTGAAATGTTAGCAGAGTTTCCTATATTAGAATCTGTAAGAGAGGCTTCCGATATAGGTAGACCTATTGTTTTACAAGAAAAAACACCTATAGCTCAAGAGTTTCTGTCATTAGCCAAGAAATTAGTTGCAATTATTAAAAAAAGAAATGTAAATTTACCAGCAACAAAGACAGTTAAAACAGATAATAGCGGAACACCTGCATGTTCATCATAAATAAAAAATATGGGAAACATAATTGATAAGGAGATTATTGAAAAAATTGAGAATGCTCTTACAGAGATCAGGCCTTATTTGCAAGCTGATGGTGGAGACATTAATTTAATTGAGGTGACAGATGATTTTGTTGTTAAAGTTGAATTATTGGGAGCTTGTAAAAGCTGTAACATTAGTATTCAAACATTGAAGAATGGTGTTGAAGATATGATAAAACGCGCAGTACCTCAAGTCAAAGAAGTTTTAGAGGTAGGTGTAAATTAGAATATTATTTCTTAAGTTATTTATAATCAATTGATAAAGGCAATCTCGTTATTTAGAATCTCTCTAAATAGGCTTAATGTTATATTTTTAGCGTAAAAAACAAACATTCTATTTCCTTTATATCAGATAAAACTATAAATTTGCTGGCGAAAACAGGAGATTAATATGTTTCTATCAAATATATTTAGTTGTCGTTTCTTAATAATAGGGATATTACTTTCTATTTCTATTAATTTATTTGCTGAAGCTGATGGAGAGCAATTATTTAAGCAAAATTGTACAGCTTGTCATTCATTAGGAACTTCTAGATTAATAGGTCCCGGATTAGAGGGGGTTACAGAAAAATATGAAAAAGAGTGGTTATTTAAATGGATTAGAAATTCACAAGCTTTAATTCAAAGTGGTGATGAAAGAGCAATTGCAATTTATGAGGAATATGATAAAGTAGCAATGACTGCTTTTGATTTTTCAGATGAAGAATTAACATCATTATTAGATTATATAGCAAATCCTCCAGTGAAAGAAGAGGTACTTGCTAATACAGGGTCAGATGAAAATCAAGGTATGAGCTCTTCTTATCAATTAATACTATTGTTTATAGTGTTATTGGTGGTGGTTTTCATGTTGACTTCACTGAAGAATAGTTTGAAGGAAACACTTGGACAAGAAACAGAGAGCATACCAGAAACACTTGTCAATCAGTATAGATTATTCACATCAAATAATTTGAATATTTTATTTGTTAGTCTAGTTGGAGTTGTGGTTGCTTTACGTATTACATTTGATGCATTAATGGGGATTGGTGTCACTACTAATTATCAGCCTGCACAACCTATAGAATTTTCTCATAAGGTACATGCAGGCATGAATGGAATTGATTGTAATTATTGCCATTCTTCAGCAAGGAGCAGTAAGCATTCAGGAATTCCTTCTGCAAATGTGTGTATGAATTGCCATACATATATTAGTGAAGGGACATTGACAGGAACTAAAGAAATAGCTAAAATTTATGATGCTGTTGGTTTTGATTCTAACACACGAACATATATAGAAGATTATCAAGAGAAACCTATAGAATGGATAAGAATACATAATCTTCCAGATCATGTTTATTTTAATCATTCACAGCATGTTACTGTAGGAGGTATAGAATGTCAAGAATGCCATGGTCCAATCGAAGAGATGGATGTTGTATATCAACATGCTGATCTGACAATGGGTTGGTGTGTAGATTGCCATAGAACAGCGGAAGTAAAAATGGAAGACAATTTATAT
This sequence comes from Bacteroidota bacterium, assembly GCA_036339955.1. Lineage (GTDB taxonomy): Bacteria > Bacteroidota > Bacteroidia > Flavobacteriales > BACL11 > JAYYZX01. The sequence goes on along the minus strand of JAYYZX010000012.1, from coordinate 1,472 downwards.
TATAGTAAATTGCACGATGAATTAAAAGAAAAATATAAAGGAGAAAAGATAACTGTAGATAAAATGGGAGGGTTAGAATGTGCTAAATGTCATTATTAATCAATTTTAAATGATAAAGAATGAGTAATAAAAAGAAATATTGGAAAGGGTTAGCTCAATTAAATAATGATCCAATTGTAGATCAATTGGCAAATAATGAGTTTAGCGAACACTTGCCTGTAGATGAGTTTTTAGGAGATAAGAATCTATCATCAACATCTACTTCTAGAAGAGATTTTCTTAAATTATTAGGATTTAGTACAGCAGCAGCAACATTTTCTGCTTGTGAAACACCTATAGTTAAATCTATTCCATACTTGGTTAAACCAGAAGAGATCACTCCTGGAGTAGCTAATTATTATGCTACAACTATTTACGATGGAAGAGATTATGCAAGTGTCCTTGTTAAAACTAGAGAAGGAAGACCAATCAAGATAGAAAATAATAAAAGTTTCACTAACGCTAGAGTGCAAGCAAGTGTATTATCTCTTTATGATTCTTCTAGATTAAGAAATCCATTGAAAAAAGGTAAAGACATAGAATGGGAGGTGTTAGATGTAGAGATTAGAGAAAAACTGAAAAATATAAAGAATAATAAGATTGCTGTATTAACATCTAGCATATTAAGCCCTACAACCAAGAAATTAATTTCAGATTTTAGTAATGAATATGGTAATGTTGAGCATATTATGATTGACTCTATTCCTTATGATGGGATATTGAATGCAAATTACACTTCTTTTGGTGTTAGAGCATTGCCTAAGTATAATTTTGATAAAGCTGATGTCATTGTATCGTTTGGAGCCGATTTTCTTGGTAATTGGGGATCAAATGACTATGCAGGAGATTACATAAAGGCAAGAAATCCAAAAACAGGTAAAATGTCTAAGCATTATCAAATAGAAACAAACCTGTCATTATCAGGATCAAATGCCGATCAAAGAATTCAGATTAAACCTTCTGAACAAGCGTACTTACTATCTAATATATATAAAGCTTTAGATGGTTCATCAGTTGATAAGAGATTAGAGAAAATAGTTAAAGATTTAAAACAAAATTATAGTAGTTCTATTGTTATTAGTGATAGTAATGATGAACAAGTGCAACATATTGTTAATGCAATTAATCACAAATTAGATAATTATAATAATACTATTGATATGTCTTCTCCTTCTTACTTAAAACAAGGGGATACAGATAAATTTAATAGATTAATTAAAGAGATGGAGAATGGTGGTGTTGGAGCAATTATCACATATAACACCAATCCTTCATATAGTTTTGCAGATGCAGATAGGTTCAACAAAGCATTAAATAATCTAGATCTTAAGATTTCAACTTCATCATATTTAGATGAAACAGCTTCCTTAATGGATTATGTATGTCCAGATCATCATAATTTGGAGAGCTGGGGAGATGCAAATCCTAGTCAT
>JAYYZX010000011.1:0-8531 GCA_036339955.1 Bacteroidota bacterium | reverse complement strand
GTTGGAGAAGTTGTATACACTGAAGACTTACAACAATTTGTTGGTGAGTACACTAAAGCAGTTGATTTAGAAGAGTTCACTAAAGGAATTTACTTCTTAGAGATCACTACCAATAGCGGTGTGGTTAATAAGAAATTAATCCTTCAGTAAGCTAATCTGAATTAATTTCAATATTAAAGGGGGCTCAATTTGAGCCCCCTTTTTTATTTATATCGGTTAATAATTTTGTTAATAACTGATTTTTGCCATATGTAAAAAGTATATGGTTTCATGATTAAATTCGTAATCCTGTTTTTTAGGATATTTCGGATTTAGTTGTTTTACACTTCTGCACACCTACAGAATCAGACAATCAAACCAAAAATATAATAGGGGAAATTAGCTTCTTTTTTGTAGCTAATTATATTTTAGTCTCTGCTAACACCTAAGTTGAGTACTTAAAAGAATTTTATTGCGACTTACACATTTATTTATGTGTCATATTTGATTATAACATGATTTTATCATGCTGTATAATAGGCTGATGTAGTGGAATTTTGTTGATGATTTATTTTTAGGTGGAAATACGTCATTTACAAAATCCACATAACAGCCATAGAATCTAATTATTAATTAAAAAACAAAATCAAATGAAAAACGAAATTAAATTTTATTGGGTAATTGGTGGATCAATAGTACTTTCCGTCTTTATACTTTCTTCTTTTAGTACTTTAAGATCAAGTGTAAGTTATTTTTTTCCAAACAAGGATGATATTAGTGTCACGGGATCAACTAGAATGGATTTTACATCTAATCTAATTGTTTGGAAAGGGCAGTTTATAAAAAAAGATATGAATCTTAAGAATGCCTATTCACAAATCAAGAAAGATAAAAAAACTATTCAAGACTTTTTATTATCAAAGAATGTGGAAGACTCAGAGATTGTATTTAAATCTATTAATATTATTAAAGATTATAAGAATAAAAGCAAGTATAATAATGATGGAGATAAGGTAGATAGTGAAAAAATATTTAATGGTTATTGGCTTTCTCAAGAGGTAGAAATAACATCAAAGAATGTTGATCTAATTGAGAATGTGTCTAATGATATAACAGAACTAATTGAACAAGATGTTTATATTACTTCATCTCCACCAAAATATTATTATACAAATTTAGGTGAATTAAAAATTGAAATGATTCAGAATGCTGCAGAGGATGGACTCTTACGTGCTCAAACTTCAGTTAAAGGAGGTGGGGGAAAGTTAGGTGAATTATTGGAAACTAGCATAGGTGTTTTTCAGATTTTAGGAGAAAACTCAAATGATAGTTTTTCTTGGGGAGGGACTTTAAACACCTCGCATAAGAAAAAAACTGCTTATGTAAATGTTAAACAACGATACGAAATAGACTAATTATGAACCCAACATATATTGATATAATTAATTTTTGTACTTTGCTTTCTATCCCTCAATTAATAAAATTTAGAGAAAAATATAGATCTGATAAAAACAAAGAATTTTTAGTTGCTTCTGAGGTTTTAAAAATAAGAACAAAGAAAATACATAATAAAATTCATTTTTAAACTTTTGCTTGTATTTTGCCATAGTATTTTTATGTAGTTTTGCAGTATGAAAAGAATGTTGTTTTTTTTGTTTGTTTTGCCTCTTTTTGCATCTTCACAGGTAAGTATTATATTTTCTGAATATGTTGAAGGAAGTTCATTTAATAAATATTTGGAAATATATAATCCAACATTATCTCCAGTACAATTAGATGAATATAATTATGTTTTTTGCTGGAATGGATGTGATAGTTTACAGTGGGAATATCAAATTCCTTTTGATAGTGGTTTTGTATTACAGCCAAATCAGACATATATCTTAGCACATCATAATGCAGATTCTTTAATCTTAAATCTTGCTAATCAAACTACAAACCTAATTAGTAATGGTAATGATGTAGCAGCTATATTTAATATAGTTACAAATTCTGTAATTGATATTATTGGAGAATTTTCATCTGTAGCTCCAAGTAATGGTTGGACAGTAGATAATTTGTTAAATGCAACAAAAGATCATACTTTAATTAGAAGAGATGATGTTTGTGCAGGAAACTTTGGGAATTGGGATTTGTCAAATGGGTCTATTTCTTTATCAGAGTGGATGATTGATTCTTTAGATAATTTTCAAGATATACAAATACATAATTCTGTTTGTAATCTAAGTAATATAGACAATTTAGAATTAGAAAGTTCGAATAAGGAACTACAAGAGGTAAGAGATATATTAGGTAGGAATGTTAATATTCAGCCTAATGTGTTATTATTTTTCATTTATAGTGATGGAACTATTGAAAAAAGAATATTGTTGGAATAAATTACTTTTTATTTTGATATTTTTTTTGACCATATCCGCATGTCAGAATAAAGTTAGTGAGTATAAAGAAATAGATAATGATAGATTGATTAAGGAAGATACTATTAAGATAGAAAGAATAAAAATAAAAACACACTAATTATGAATCGGATATTATATATGCTACTTTTCTTACCAGCTTTTGTTTCTGCACAGGGTTGGAGTCAAGCATCTGTTTTTCCATATTCAGGAGTGCATCATCCTATTACTTTTTCTTATGACAAGTATGGTTTTGTTATAACTGGGAGTAATACAGATAATGTTTATCGTTATGATAAATCGGCAGATACTTGGATACAATTAGGTGACTTCCCAGGTGGAGTACGAGGTTATGCTTATGGCGTTGCTGTTAATGATAAAGCATATATGGGTTTAGGATCTGATCTTAATGGTTATCCGACAGATTGGTGGGAATATAATATTGTTAATGATAGTTGGATACAAAAAGCAAGCTTACCTGCTGTCGGAAGAAATCATCCTGCTATGATTGCGGTAGGAGATAAAATATATATGGGTTGTGGTAGTAATAATACAGGTAACCTTGGAGATTGGTGGGAATATGATATCGCAAGTAATGTATGGACACAAAAAACAGATCTTCCAGGTAATGATAGGCATCACCCATTTTATTTTAATATTGGAAATTATGCATATGTTGGGTTTGGACATGGTAGTTTGCCAGGACCGGGAAGCAATCCTTCTGCTAGCTCTTATATATATAATGACTTTTATAAGTATAATCCTAGTAACGATACTTGGACTCAGATGTCAAATTTCCCATCTGAAGCAAGAGTGGCAGGTACACAATTTTCATTTGATGGGAAGGGATATGTTTTAAGTGGAGATGGTGATGATCATGGTCCTCTTGATGAAGGAGAGTTTTGGCAGTATAATCCTTCTAATGATAGTTGGACACAACTTCCTTCTCATCCAGGAGATGCTATATGGGCTCCAGGATGTTTTGTGATAGATTGTAATATATATTTTTTGTTAGGAGAGAATGTAAATACTTTCCCTGGATCATATCCTACTAATGTATATACATATAAACTTAGTAATGCTTGTGGGTGTACAGATCCATTAGCATTAAATTTTTCATCTGTTGCTGTAATTGATGATGGCTCTTGTTGTTATATTGCTGGATGTACTGATCCATATGCTTTAAACTATGATCCGACTGCTTGTTTTGATGATAATAGTTGTGTAACTCCTATTATAGGATGTACAAATTCTAGTGCTATTAATTATAATTCTTTAGCTAACACTAATGTTGCAAATGGAGGAGCACTAAATAATAGTTTTTCAACTGGAGGTTATTTTACAGGCAATCAACATTTGATTTTTAATGCATCTAAAGAATGTATTATTAAATCTGCTAAATTTTATATTGATGTAAGTAATACTATAACTTTTGAGTTAAGAGATGCTAATGGTAATGTACTTGATGATACTACTCACTCTTTAAATCCAGGTGCTTATGTTTTAGATTTAAATTTTGATGTGCCAATATCCAATAATTTACAATTAGGTGTTTCTGCTAATAATTCTAGTTTATATCGAAATAATTCCGGAGCAACATATCCTTATGATATTGGTGGTGCAATTACATTAACCGGTTCTAGCGCTTCTTCTCCTGGATATTATTATTTCTATTATGACATAGAGGTAGAGATACCTTGTATTGGAGTTACATCAATAGATGAGATACAAGACAAAGAGAAATCATTGATTAAAACTTTAGATGTGTTGGGGAGAGAAATTATCCCTAAGCCAAATATGCCATTGTTTTATATTTACGATGATGGTACTGTTGAAAAAAGACAGGTTATAAAATAAGCTATGTACCCCTATCATAATAAGATTAAACAGCGTATTAAGAATAAAGAATTAACCCATTATGAATATGTTGAATCTTATAAGGATATTTCACCTTGTTTGTTACTATATTTTGATACTGAACCGAAAATTCGTCCAATTAGAAAACATAGGTTTAAAGAATATGAAGAGATTTTAAGTCAATAATTTTATTATTACATCTGCCAATCCTCTTTTATAACTTTCTATATTTGTTTTGTGAGACTTTTATTTTTTGTATTAGTATTTTTCTTTAGTAAAGCAACATATTCTCAGTCATATAATCAGATGTTAGATAATGAAGCAGAATGGCAACTAACATCTTGCTACTATGGTTGTAACACAGATGCATATTTTACAGATGGTGATACTTCATATAATGGTTATAACTATACTGTACTTAATGGATTTCATTATATATCAAGGACTTTTTGGTTAAGAGAAGATGTGCAAAATAAAAAGGTATATATGTCGTACTTAGGTAATAATCAAAGAGTTGAAGTTTTATTATATGATTTTTCTATTGCCAAAGGAGATACAATTAATTTGATTAATCCAATAAGTCCATTTCCTACATATGCTGGAGATTTTGTTGTGGATTCAGTTGTAATATTTCCTCTGCAGAATAATCAAAGTTATAAGTATTTCTTTTTATCTTCTATATCTGGTACAGTTTATGAATTTCCTGTTTGGATTGAAGGAGTAGGATCTCTTAGTATGATTAATGCTCCAGGGGGAACCCCAGATGTAAATGGAGCAGGGAAACTTAGTTGTTATTTTGAATCTGGAAATTTATTTTATTCTCAATTAGATTCTATTCGTTCATGTATTTTAGTGAATAATCCAATATTAAGTCAAGATTTTTTTAAAAACACAAACACAAAAAAGAAAATTATAGCAAAAACAGATATTTTGGGACGAAATGTTAATACGATAAATAATAAATTGTATCTTATCATTTACGATGATGGTACAGTAGAGAAACGCATAATAATTCAATGAAAAAGATTTGTTTTATATTATTTTTTTCCCCAATCATTGGGTTTGGACAAGCTCCGCAGCTTAACTGGAGTTCTTTTACAACTATTAGTAGTAACTCAGATGGTTATGGTAGGCCTAGAATTGTATTAACAGCAAATAATTACCCCTTAATTATTTGGCGTAAAGATAATTCTCCAAAAGTATTAAGAGCTAGCAAATGGAATGGGAATAGCTTCTCTGCTCCTTATGATATTCTACAGCCAGGAATAGCACCATCATCTTGGGATGGTCCAGAAGTTGCTGCTTATGGTGATACGGTGTATGTTGTTTTTACCTCATTGGCAACAACACAAAGTTCAATTATGCTGATAAAATCATTTGATGGAGGAATTACTTTTTCAGATACTATTCGTGTATCTGAGAATAACCCAGCTTATAAATATCGTATGGCAAATATAAGTGTTAAGGATGATGGTAATCCAGTTGTTAGTTATATGGAATACATGCTTAATTGGATGGATCCAAAACAAATGGTAAATACATCATCTACATTTGGAAATAGTTTTAATGGTGCAGTTAATGGTAGTTTCTTATCACCTGGGGAACCTTGTGATTGTTGTAAATCTTCCTTAGTATGTTCAGGTAATGATGTGTTTCTTCTGTATAGAAATAATGATAACAATATACGTAATAGCTATATCTCAAAATCAATAGATGGCGGCTTATCTTTCATTTCAACAACAGATTTAGATACTTATGATTGGATGCTAAATTCTTGTCCTGCAACAACCCCTAGGGGTCTTATAATTGGAGATTCTATAACTATTGTTAAAAGAAGTGGTGCTACAGGCAATAATGAAGTAGTCTGTAGTAATATTAATTCTACAGATTTAAATTATGCATACAATAGGAATATTGATTTCATAAGTAATAATACTATTCAAGATTATCCGGAATTAGCAGCTAATGGAGATACAGTGGTTGTAGTATGGCAAGATAATAGGACAGGAATGCAAGATTGTTATATGAGTCTATCAGTTGAGGGTGTATCTAAATTACATGGAGCTATATCTTTTACAGATACTAGCCTTATTGGTCAAAGATTAGATCCTGATGTTGCATATTATAATGGGCAGATACATTTGGTATATTTAGATCATAGTCATTACAAGATTGTATATGTAAAGGCAGCTATTGACGGTGTTAATACTATAGATTATCAATTCGATTCTGGAGATAGTAAAATTATTCGAGTGATAGATATTTTAGGTAGAGAATCTTCACATAGAAAGACAAAACCTCTGTTTTATATTTATGATAATGGTACAGTAGAGAAGAAAATAATTATTGATTAAGGTTTTTATTTTCTTTTTCTTGACTTTTTATTTCTTTTAAAGGAACTTGTTTTTTTTCTACGATAAGTTTTTGATATGTCATTTTGCTTAGGCGCTTTAGAAATCTCAACATTTAATGAGTGACCATTAAAATATGCATTTTTAAAACTTTTCAGAACATCTTGCTCAAATTTACTATCAACTTCAAAAAAAGAAAATTTACGCATTATATCAATTTTTCCTATAGGTATATTCCTTTTACGAGTAGCTTCATTAATTAAGCCAATTAAATCATGCGACTTTAAATTTTGTTTTTTACCAATATTCATAAAGAATCTAGAATACCCTTTTTCAGCTTTTCCAATATCACTTTTTTCTTGCTTGTATTTTTCTTTTTTTCTTTTTCGTTCTTTTTTATTTGATGCTATATTAATATCAGGAGCATTCTTATAAAAAGCGAGGAAACGATTAAATTCAACAGAAATAAACTGTTTTAATAATTCATCTTTATCTAGATGGTGTATTTTCTCCTCTATAGAAGGTAAGAACTTTTCTATTTGTTCATTAATATTTGTATTAACAACTTTATCTATAAGTGCTAATAGCTGTTCTTTACATATTTCTTCTCCTGAGGGAACTTCTTTAGCAATGATATCTTTTTTTAATAATCTCTCAATAGATTGTAGTTTCCTTTTCTCTCGACTATGTGCAATTATTATCGAAACTCCTTTTTTTCCTGCTCTTCCTGTTCTTCCTGATCTGTGAATATAAACCTCATTATCATCTGGAAGATTATAGTTTATCACATGTGTAAGATCATCTATATCAATTCCTCTTGCTGCCACATCAGTTGCAATTAATATTTGAATATTTCTTTTTCGAAATCGACGCATCACATTATCTCTTTGTGATTGAGAAAGATCTCCATTTAAAGCATCAGCAAGATATCCATCTTTCATAAGCTTATCTGAAACATCTTTTGTTTCTCTTCTAGTTCTGCAAAATACAATGCCATAAATATCAGGATGTATATCACATATTCTTCTTAATGCTTGATATCGATCTTTAGCATTTACCATATAATAATAATGATCTATTTTTTTTACTCCTTCTCCGCTGTTAGCTATTTCAATATGCTTTGCTTTATGCATATATTCTTTAGATATTTTTAATACTTCTTTAGGCATAGTAGCAGAAAAAAGTAGGCTTTGCTTATCTTTTGGTGTTTCTTCTAAAATTATATCAATATCTTCTTTAAAACCCATGTTTAGCATTTCATCAGCTTCATCTAATATTAAATACTTTATATTATTAAGTTTCAGTTTCTTACGTTTTATTAAATCAATTACTCTTCCGGGGGTTCCTATAACAATTTGTGATCCAGCATTAAGTGCTTTTATTTGAGTTTGAATATTTGAGCCTCCATATACAGGAGTTACGGCTAGATTCTTCTCATATTTAGAATAACTCTTTATATCTTTAGTAATTTGTATGCATAATTCTCTAGTTGGACATAATACAATGCATTGTGTATCTTTATTTTCTTTATTAATCTTCTGTATGATTGGTAAACTAAATGCTGCAGTCTTTCCTGTACCTGTTTGTGCTAGACCTATTAAATCATCGTTAGATGTTAATAAGAAAGGTATGCTTTCAATTTGTATCTCTGTTAAATTTATGAAGTTTAATTCAGAGAGGGCTTTTTGTATTGATTCATTTAGTCTTAGATCTGTAAACTTCACTTTTGTTTTTTTGCAAATATAGAATCTATTTATTCTACAAATACTATTTAAATGAATAGATTACTATAACTTATTATATTTGTTACATGAAAAAAATAACAAGAGGTAATGGGAGGATTGGAGGAGTTTGCGAAGGTCTTGGAGATTATTTTGAGGTCGACCCAGTATTATTTAGATTATTATTTATCGTAGCAATTTTTACTCCTTTAGTTCCGGCTATCTTG
>JAYYZX010000010.1:0-5316 GCA_036339955.1 Bacteroidota bacterium | reverse complement strand
AAATCCTGTTGTAGATATTGAAATGGATTCATATGGAAGAATATGGACAGCTATTTATGTTGGATATTTGGGAGAAGGAGGTATTGCATATTGGAATGGTAGTCAATGGGAAGATTTTCATGTAAGCGATGGTTTAGCAGGGCCAAATGTAAGAGACTTGGTAATTGATTCTCAAGATAATGTTTGGGTAGCAACTAGTACAGGAGTTTCGAAAATATCTTCACCTCCAAATTCTGCAAGTAATGTCTCTCAATCTATTAATGAGGTGTATCCAAACCCAACTTCAGGAAAGATTTATATTAACACTCCATCTTCAAAGTTTAATACTGTTTCAGTGTATAATAATCTTGGATCTCTTATTTATTTTGAAAATCTTAAATATCAACACAAAATAGAGATAGATTTTTCATCTTTTAAAAAAGGTGTTTACCACCTGAGTTTACAATTTAATGAAGGTGTTAAAAATCATAAAATTCTTATTCAATAGATTGCTTTTTATTTTTTAACTTTACAAAAAATATTTTATGCAAAAGGGAGTGCTTATTTTAGGGTTGTTTTGTTTTACTTTTACTTCGTTTAGCCAAGATGTGTTTGATATTGGAATACGAGATATCGAGATCTTTTTTTCTGAACCTAATTGGGATGACACATTAGATTTGTATTATTCAAATAATTTAGGTGAGAGATTAATAGCAGATTCTATTTTAATAGATGGTGTTGCAGATTATGATGTAGGTATTAAATATAAAGGGAATAGTTCTTATAATGTTAATAATATTAAGAATCCTTTGAATATACGCTTAGATTATATTAATAATGGTCAATCTATAAATGGCTATAATGTTTTAAAATTATCTAATGGGTTTCGAGACCCTACATTTGTTAGAGAAGTGCTTGCTTATGAAATAGCTAGAGAATATATGCCTTCCTCTAAGGCAACTTATGCTAATGTTTTTGTCAACGGTGTTGAAATAGGCTTGTATACTTGTGTTCAATCAGTAGATGATGACTTTACTAATGAACATTTTTATGAAAGAAAGGGGCCTTTCTTTAAAGCAGAGAATACAGGTGTAACAGTGCCAGGTTGTGTTGGTCAGTTAGGAATTTTAAAACATTATACAGATACAAATTGTTATCAAAGAGGATATGAGATGCAATCTTCTAATGATTGGACAAAATTGAGCAATTTCTTGGATACATTAAATAATCATTTTTCAGAGATTGAGAATGTGATGGATATAGATAGGGCTTTATGGATGATGGCATTTGAGAATGTAACAGTATGTTTAGATGGTCCAATTAATTCTATTCCTCATAATTTTTATTTATTTCAGGATAATAATGGTAGGTTTTCACCCATACTATGGGATATGAATATGGCATTTGGAACTTTTACTAATGGCTTGCCTTCTCCGGTTTCTATTAGTGATTTACAAGAGTTAGATATATTTCATAATAATAATGATCCTTTAAATACATTAACAACACAAATATTCTCTAATAATAGGTATAAAAGAATGTATGTGGCACATATGCGTACAATATTAAATGAGCAATTCTCAAACAATTATTATCATAATAGATCATTAGATTTACAATCAATAATTAATAACTATGTAAGTGCTGATCCGAATACATTTTTTACCTATACTGATTTTACATCTAATATTAGTAGTTCTGTTGGTAATATTATAGGAATTCAAGAACTTATGGATGCTAGAGTTTCTTTTTTACAAAACCTACCAGAATTTGTATCAGCTCCTCCAGAAATTTCTAATATTTCCTCTAATCCTGTTAATGTATTGCCACATACGACAATTAATATTACAGCTGAAATTAGTAATTCAAATTATGTGTATATGGGTTATAGATTTAAATTTGCTGATAAGTTTAATAAGATACAGATGTTAGATGATGGGAATAATGGGGATGGTAATGCAGGAGATGGTATATTTGGAGCTACTATAAATGTTGATGCGCGTGATGTGCAGTATTATATTTATGCTGATAATAATGATGCAGGTATTTTTTCTCCTGAAAGGGCAGAACATGAGTTTCATCAATTACCTGTTGTAAGTGGATTGGTTATTAATGAGATTATGGCTTCGAATATTAATGCTATTGCTGATCAGCATGGCGAGTATGATGATTGGGTAGAACTTTATAATGGAGGTGTTAATCCGATTAATCTTTCAGGATTTTATCTTTCTGATAATGAAAATGAGTTAAATAAATGGATATTTCCTAGTGTAACTATACAACCTGATGATTATTTAATTATTTGGTGTGACACTGCAGGAACAACGCAAAATGGATTGCATACAACATATAGGTTGTCTGCTGATCAAGAAGAAGTATATTTAACTGATCCTAGCGGTGTTGTTATTGATGCAGTACATTTCGTGAATATGCCTTCTAATATGTCTTATTCACGTTCTCCAAATGGTGTAGGCCCATTTATCTATCAAGATCATACTTATAATGCGAATAATCAAACTGTTTCAGATATTGAAAACATAGCTATTGATAATAGTGTTTTTAAGCTTTATCCAAACCCTTCAAACTCTATAGTACATATATTAGGAGAAAGTAATAAAAATATAGAGGTGTATAATGTTACAGGTCAATTAATACATAGGTTTAACAAAACCAATTCAATAAATGTTAGTCATTGGGATAGTGGGATTTATTTTTTCAGATCCGAGAGTAGATTTTTAAAATTTATAAAACAATAATTATGAGGAATTTATTAGCTGGCTATTTTATTATTATTCTTTTTATTTCTTGTGAGAAGAATGCAGGTCAAGGAGGAACTTCAAGTATTGAAGGGAAGGTTATTTATTTTACAACATCTTATAATACTCAAAATCAACTTAATGACACTCATTATTTCCCGAAAGCTGGTAAAGATATTTATATTATTTATTCTGATGATGAGAATGCTATATATGATGATGATTTTGAAACAGATTGGGAAGGTAGATATCACTTTGAGAACTTAAGAAAAGGAAACTATACAGTATTTACTTATGTTGATAGTATTGTTGTAAATAACATTACTTACGATTACCCTATATTTAAACATATTAAGATTGAAGAGAATAATAGCAGTAATTTAATCTCAGATTTTCTTATTCAGCAATAGATGAATAATTTAGAATCAATTATATCTAATTTTTCTCCTATATCATTAGCAGAAATGGATAATGTTAAATTAATGAGTCGTACTGATACTAAGTTTGCATTCCCAATTAATAAATTGCCATTACTCCTTAATAGTATTTCACCGTATTATAATATATTGACAATAAATGGGAAAACAAAGCAAGAATATAATTCTTTATATTATGATACAGATGACAGAAAATTTTATTTAGATCATCATAATCAGAGAGTGAATAGAAATAAGATTAGATTTAGAGAATATGTTGGTAGTAATCTGACTTTCCTAGAGGTAAAAACAAAAAATAACAAGAAAAGAACTATTAAAAAAAGAATTAAAGTAGATTCTATTGCTAATGAATTGTCTGATCAACATATTGAATATATTTATAATATTATAGGAGAGAAAATCAATGTTCATGCTAAACAGAGGATTCATTTTAATAGATTCACCTTTGTTCATAAGAAGAATAAAGAAAGATTAACTATTGATTTGGATTTAGAATTCAAAAATAAAGATAATGCTGGTGATTTGAAACATGTAATTATTGCTGAGGTTAAACAAGAAAGAATGAGCAGGTCATCAGATTTTATGAGAATTGCAAAAGAAATGAGTATATTGCCGGTTCGATTGAGTAAATATTGTATTTCAACATTAAAACTTAATCCTACAATGAAACATAATAGATTTAAAAAGAAGTTGTTATTTATTAATAAATTAAAACGATTATCATGTTAGAGCTTATATTATTAAATTTATCTGAACTTAAGTTTCTGGGAACACCTTTTTACGATGCTGATGATTTTTGGAAACTAGTTGTTAAAACAATTTTTAACCTAATTGTTATTACAGCTATTATTCGCTATATTTATTACCCTGTTACAAAAAATAAAGATTACTTATTCACATATTATTTAATAGGATTTACCGTATTCCTTTTATGTGTTTTACTTGATAGTGTAAAATTGCAATTAGGTTTTGCTCTTGGGCTTTTTGCGATATTTGGTATTATTCGTTATAGAACAGATCCAATAGCTATTAAAGAGATGACCTATCTTTTTCTTGTTATAGGTATTTCTGTTGTTAATGCATTGTCAAATAAAAAGATTAGTCACAGTGAATTGATTTTTGCAAATGTTTTGATAGTTTTCCTTACTTATGGTATGGAGAATATATGGTTGTTGAGACATGAAAGCCGTAGAAATATTACATATGAGAAAATAGATTTGATTCTTCCAGAAAGAAGAGAAGAATTAATAGCAGATATAAAACAAAGAACAGGAATTGATGTTATTCGTATAGAGATTGGTAGAATTGATTTCTTGCGAGATACTGTCAATTTACGTATCTTCTATTATGAGGAAGAATCAGTATAATATTCTAGTTTTTTTATTATTAAGTGTTTATACTGCTTCTGCACAAGATTATGATTTTCAATTATGGACTTCATTATCAACAAAGGATAGGATAACATATAAAACAGATGTTTATGTTAAACATGCATTGCGCTTTAGAGAGAATGCATCGTTGTTGGATAAGAGCTTCTCTGAGATAAAAGTTAAATATAAATATAATAAGAATTTTTCTTTAGGTTTTGGGTTTAGAGATATTAATGTATTTGACGCATCTTTTTCTAGAAATCAATATTCAAGACATTTTATAGATGTTTATTTACGGGAGAAAGAGAATCGTTTTATTTTCTCTGTCAGAAATAGATTTCAAAATCAAAGAGACTTTAAGAATTATAATCGGGTGTTTAGGCAGAAGTTCTCAGTTAATTATAATATCCGTAAAACAAAGTTTGATCCTACTATAGCTTTTGAATATTTCTATACGGAACAAAAGAAAATAGATAAACTAAGATATACTTTATCTTTTTCTCATTCTTTGCTTGATGATTTGGATATAGATTTGTCATATCGGATACAACAATTATTATCAGAATCTTATGCTAATCTTATTTTTATATTTGATTGCAAGTTGTCTTATAGATTCTAGCTTTTAATTATGCAGATTTTGTCTACTCCAATAAATTATTTGAAAGGAGTCGGTCCAATAAGGGCGGATTTATTAAATAAGGAATTAAAGATCTTTACATATAAAGACTTATTAGAACATTATCCTTTTCGTTATATTGATAAAACAAAGATTTA
>JAYYZX010000009.1:0-18033 GCA_036339955.1 Bacteroidota bacterium | reverse complement strand
ATAAAATACAAGCCTGCTTTTTGGATAATTAATTCTGGTTCATATGTTGTCTCCAATAATTTCCCTTGCTCATCATATAATTTAATTGCAACGATTTGCAATTCTGTTTTAACATTAACTTTTCCTCCTGAAGGATTTGGGTAAAGATCTATCTCTACATCTATAAATTCATCAATATTTGTTCCTGATGATAATTCGTTAAACCTCTCTGTAAATTCTTGCAAATAAATATTTGCAATTGTATGATCATGTATTATAATAGTATTCTCATCTGAATTGTTTTCAGCATTATTGCTCCAATTATGTGAGCCTGTTAATACTGTAGGATCTGAAAATTGTACATTAGCATCTGCTATAGCATATTTATGGTGTAACTGATGAGTTACCCCCATGTGAGATTTAACATTGACATTAGCATCTATTAAAGCATCATACTCACTTCCTTGCATATTCTGTTGCTCCATAATGCCTCTAATATTAACACCAAACTCTGCATCTTTTGCAATAATAGCCTCTCCTAAATCATTCTTAGTAAATGACAATAATGCAAATTCAAAAGTATAATCTACATTATTAATAACATCTATAATTTTACTCGTTGTTTGGTCAGATGGAGAAAAATAAACCTCGACATCCTTCCCATCAATTAAAAATTTATGGGGAGTATTATCTGTTTTATGAGTTCCAAAAACACCACCACCTGTTGATGGTCCTCCACCCCACATCTCATCAAACTCTAGTGTATATGCCTTTGCTAATGCTTCGTCTTGAATAAAAATAAGATTATTATAATCATTAAATAAATTTGATGGGTTTGTCCAATTACATGAGCCTCCCATAACCCAAGAATTATCTGTTGAATTAGCATCAACAATAATAAACTTATTATGCATAATCCCAGCTGTATTTGGATCTCTATATACTATAGGAATATTTGGATCTAAACTAGAAAGCATTGAGTTAAGACCATCATCATCTGCTATATAACGAACTTGCACTCCTCTATTATAGGCATCATTAATGGCAGTTGCAATAGTGGCATCAGACGCATTGTACACACATATATCTAATGTACTTTGTGCTAAATCCATATAAGCTTTAATTGTATCATTAAAATATGTAGAAATATTTTGAGCATCTACGCCTGTAGAAACTGACAAATCAACAGTATGATTAAAATATGGCCTTATTTTTCCACTAGAATTAGATGCTGTTGAATATACCCCAATACCAGAAGAAACTGTATCAATACCATTTGTATCAGTATGAATAGAAAAACACTCTGCATAATATATTGTAGCCGGTTGCAATCCCGATAAGTTAAGTGTATGAGAAAACGAATTACTAGCACCATTAGATGAAATTGTTCCTAGGCTACTTGTTGTACCATAATTAACAAAAGACAAAGATGTATCAGAAGTTGTCCAAGAAAGATCAAAACTAGATGTAGTAATATTAGATTGCACAACTGGTGATGTAAATATGAAATCTCCAGACAATATAATATCTGCTGAATCTCTTGGTAATATTTGATATCCATCATTTGCAGGTATAGCAAATGTATATTGTGACGAGACACCTATTAATGTTACAGGACCCATTGGAATAAGTGTCCCTATAAGAGGACTTCCGCTTCGTAAATATATTTTACCTTGTTGACCTGAGGAAGAAAAATCATAAGTTGTCGATGTAAAAGTAGATCCTCCATTTGTAAATATTGCATTATTAAATTGAACAAGTTCAGATTCTGTAGATTCTCCTATTTGGTTTGGAGTTAAAATCTGAGGTGTAGGTAATGTATTATTATTTGAATGTATTACTGGAAATCCAGTAACATAAATTTCTAGCAACCCATTAAAATCAGCTAATCCACCTGTTATTGTAATACTATCACCCCTTAATACATTACTAAGATAATTAAATGAAGGATTAGTTGTCGTGTCATATAGCGCTATTCCTGCTGTTTGATCTTCTACATATCTTATAGGACCAAGCTCATCTCCATTTGTAACTATCCCACTAATTGTAACTATATTTCCTACCGCTTGAGAACGAGCAGTCAAAATATCCTGAGACTTTACGGAAATAGTTATATGTACTATCAATAATAATAAACTAATTCTTTTCATATTTATTTTTTAAAAATTAAACTTAGCTGATACATTTATTCTCCTACCTAAACCAAAAAACACTCCAGCAGATTTTGCATCAAAATCTTGATAAGATGTATTATAAGGGTCATTATTCTGAGCATCTGATATATATATTTCATTTAATAAATTAAGTACGCTTAACTTAATATCTAATTTGTTATTATCAGATAATTTAAATTTATAACCGCAATGTAAATCAATTAAATTATATGCTGGTATTTTCCAGCTATCTCTATTTGCATTATCTCCATTTAATGATAAAGGATCAAAATCAGAATAATAATCATCAAAATAGGTTCCTCTTAATTTTATATATGAATCATATGTTGGTTCATATCTAATACTAAGGCCAAACTGTGTTTGAGCAGCATCTCCTACATGCACTCCATCTGCATCAAAGACTTGTAATATCTCATTGCCAAAATCATCAGTTATAGGATTATTATCATCATCTAAGAATCGTACTGTGTCTGATGATGTCCATTTCCAATCTCCTAAGGATACAAGGCCTTCTATCTTAAAGTGCTTACTTAGCTTATATGCAAAATCTATTTCTATCCCTTTATGTAATGCGTCCATTCCATTAATATTTGCTTTATATGAAACATCATCAACAACAACTGTAACACCACCATTAGAAGGTTTATTTTCCCATATAGTATAATATGAGTTTAGATTTGCAGAAAATCTGGACGATCTAAATGAATATCCAGATTCTAATGCCTTAACTTCTTCATTGCGAATATCTCTAAATAATTTATTGCTATAATCATAAACATTATTAAATCTTGGAGCTTTCGATATATATCCTATATTAAAGAATACATTATTGTAATCATTTAAATTATAATTAGCTCCTGTTTTAATAGTATATCCTTTTATCCATTTCCAATCAGTCTCTGCCTGTTTTGCTTCGTCTGAATTTCTTGTATAGAATTGGCCATTATGCCAAATAGTATCCTCTTCCATTATTTTACTAGCTCCAATAATATTTCCTGTAGAGTCAAGCTCATAAATCGTATTAACTGATGTTCCTAAAGCTTCATTATATGTTGTGTCTTCTAATACTAAGTCTTTCTTTTTAAAATAGTCAATACGCTTATAACCAGAATTGGATCCAGAAACATTAAAAAATGCACTTATTTTATTATCACTATATTCTAATTGAGAAAATATTCCACTCCATTTTACTAATCCATCATTATAATAACCAACCTTTTCTCCCTCTCTTTTAACTTGTGAATCTTGTATGCCATTTGCATCATCAACTGCATAGTTAGCACCTAATAAATCAAATACTTCTCTATAGTGTTCTCCCTTATAATATCGAAGATCTAAACCTCCTGAAATTGATAAAAAATTATTAATACTATAATCTATTGTAGAAAGTCCGCCATACCAATAATGATTATTTATCGAGCTTCTTAAATATGTTTCTGCTTGCGTTTCTGTTTGAGAAAAAAATGGGTTAATCTTATTTGCATTAATATTATATGCTTCTTGTAAATTATATTGTCCATTTATATCATAATTTGATGTGTTAGCTCCTGTTAATCCAGTTCCCCCTCCATTTCCTATAGAAGCATATATAATATTAGATATATATAAATTATTATTTATTGCCCAAAAGTCTCTTAATGAAAACTGAGGTTTATGATAATAATTCTGCTTAGTATTTAAAACTTCATGATTATGTGTAGTGTCTCCACTGCTATTTATAGTCCATCTATCTAAATTTCCCCAATGTTTATTGTATGTGATCCCTTTATTTACAACTCTATTAGAAAAATCAGTATCATCTCCTAATGAGCGTGCAAAACTTGTATCATAGCTCGCAATATCACTCTTATAAGATCTTTGCCCATGTGATTGTGGGGCTCCCATAACAGAAAAACTTAATATATGACTCCCCAATTCTTTCTGTATCTTGGCATAATAAAAGAATCCTTCACTCCACGTTTCTTCTACAAATCCATTACCTTTCTTATAAGAGCCTGCTAAAGTATAACCCCAACCATTTTTTAAAATCCCTGAATTATATCCTACAGATGTTCTAAGCCTGCCGAATGATCCAACTTCTTGTTTAATAATACCTCCCTTTTTATTTCCTGTACCTCTAGTTAAGATATTCATGGTTCCTCCAACAGATGGAATTGCAATCTTTGATGCTCCTAAACCTCTTTGAACTTGAATATTTGAAGTCACTGCATCTAATCCAAACCAATTACTCCAATACACCCATCCATTTTCCATATCATTAACAGGTATCCCATCAATCATAACGGCAACATTTCTTTGATTAAACCCTCTAATTGTAATTCGAGCATCCCCATCCCCTCCACCACTCTGAGTAGCATAAACTCCAGGAGTAGAATTTAATATCATTGGGATATCTTGAGAAGCTAATTCCTCTGATATCTTTTGAATTGGAATAGTTGAAAATGCAACAGGAGTTTCCCTGTCTTTTGCAAGATCTGCAACAACTTGTATCTCATTCAATAAAATTGTCTCTAATTTAAAGTCTGCCGTTTGGTTTTTCTCAGTAATATTAATTATTTGCGTTAATTTCTTATATCCTACATAAGAAATCTGTAAACTTCTTTCTCCTTTCTGAATTTCTATAGAATAGTTTCCATCAAAATCTGTTGCTGCACCCTTTCCTTTTCCATAAATAATTGTAGCTCCAATCAAAGGCTCTCCTGTTGATGCATCTGTAATCTTTCCAGATAAATTTGATTGAGCAAGAGAAAAGAATGATAAAACTAATGATGACAAAAACAGTATGAATCCCTTCATTTATTAAATGCTAAAAAATGTTGATATATATTTTACTCAACTATTAATTTATTTTCTATGAATTCTCCATCAAGGAAATCAACACGTATTATATATATCCCTTTTGATAATTCTGAAGTAAAAATATGACTATACGAATTCATAATTTCTTTTCCAGAAATATCAAATACAGTTATTATTTCTACTTTAGAATTAGATCCAATATTAATATTAGATCCCTGTTGAACAGGATTTGGATATATAATATACTTATTCTCTTTATTAAAATTTAGTAAGGAGGTAGTATTACAATCGCAATTATGTGCTCCTAAACCAGAATAAGTAGCATCAGGTAATGAATCGTATTCTAAGGTAGGATTAAATACAAATGGATTCATAGTGACTCCTTTCTTTACATTGCTTTTCCTTACTAAAGTTTTTCTTTTAGTCCACCAAGTCCCATTATTTGCATCTGTAAATCCTGCACTAGCGTCATCTGTCCATGCATTACCAGGGTCTTCGCCGACTACACCAAAAATATCAACTGAATTACCATTATATTCCAAAGTCATTGCATCATCACCATTAAAATAAAATGTTGAGTTTGCGTCATAATCTCCATTGCAATGCAAATCAAGATATCCAAAAAAAACTGGATCAACAGGCAGAGACCAATATGTTGTAACCCAAACAGAATCAAGTTGTCCATTACCAATAACAATAGCTTTTCCAGGGTCTAGTGATCCTCCTAACTGCCAAGCTTCAGGATTAGTACTTGATCCATTACTATATCTATTGATAATATATCCTGCTAAATCAATTGTATTATTAGTAGGATTATAAATTTCTATTGCATTATTATTACCAGGTCCCTCAACATATTCCGAAATAAATAGATCAGAACAATCCTGAGCTTTAATAGATGGTATTACAAATAAAAATGTTAAAAAAGTGAATAAAATATTTCTCATAATCATATATTTTTTAATTATTGCTAAACTACAAAAAGAGTTACAAATTATAAAACAGAATATATGTTAATATTTACAAAATAAAACTAATAGAGGCTTTTTATAGTCTAGTTTATTTATTTTTGCAATAATATGAGCGACGGTTTAGTTATAATTCCAACATACAATGAAAAAGAAAATATTGAAAAAATTATTAGATCAATATTTTCTTTAGAAACTATTTTTGACATCTTAATAATTGACGACGGTTCTCCAGATGGCACAGCAGATATTGTAAAAGGTTTGCAAAAAGAATTTGCAGAAAAATTGTATATTGAAGAAAGATCTGGGAAACTTGGTTTAGGCACTGCATATATTCATGGGTTTAAATGGGCTCTTAATAAAGATTATAAATATATTTTTGAAATGGATGCTGATTTCTCTCATAATCCAGATGATTTAATTAGGCTATATAATGCAAATGCAATTGAAGGGGGAGATTTAGCAATAGGGTCTAGATATGTTAAAGGAGTAAATATTGTAAATTGGCCTATGTCTCGTTTATTAATGTCATTCTTTGCTTCAAAATATGTAAAACTTATAACTGGCATGCCTGTGCAAGATTCAACTGCTGGATTTAAATGTTATAAACGAGAAGTTTTAGAAACTATTAATTTTGATAAAGTACAATTTGTAGGCTACGCCTTTCAAATAGAAATGAAATTCAAAGCCTGGAAATATGGATTCAAAATAATAGAAGTCCCTGTTATTTTTACAGACAGAACTGAAGGGACCTCAAAAATGAGTGGAGGTATATTCTTTGAAGCTGTAATTGGTGTTATTCAAATGAAATTAAAAAGCTTCTTTAGAAAGTGGAATAAATAATTTAGATGCAAACACTTATCAAAAATGCTCAAATTGTAAATGAAAATAAAATTTACAAATCTGATGTATTAATTGAAAATACAAAAATTAAAAAAATTGCTCCTGCTATTGATATTATAGCTGACAAAACAATTGATGCGAGAGGTCTTTATTTATTGCCTGGAATAATTGATGATCAAGTTCATTTTAGAGAGCCTGGGCTAACTCACAAAGCAGAAATTTATACAGAAAGTAAAGCTGCTATTGCTGGAGGGATTACTTCTTTCATGGAAATGCCGAATACATCTCCTCAAACACTAACCCAAACATTGCTTGAAGAAAAATTCCAAATAGCAGAAAAAAAATCTTTAGCAAATTTTACGTTTTTTATGGGAGCGAGCAATAATAATTTGGAAGAAATTCTTAAAACCAACCCTAAAAATGTAGGTGCTATAAAAATATTTATGGGTTCTTCAACTGGAAATATGCTAGTTGATAATAAAAAAATATTAGAAGAAATTTTTGCTAAATCAAAATTATTAATTGCTGTACATTGTGAAGACGAAAATATTATAAAACTAAATTCTAAAGCTGCTAAAGAAAAATATGGAGAAGATGTGCCTATATCTGAACATCAAAATATTAGAAGTGTTCAAGCATGTTATAATTCATCTAAAATGGCTATTGAATTAGCTAAAAAACATAATACACGTCTACATGTATTCCATATTTCAACTGAAAAGGAAATTAATCTTTTTGATAATCATATTCCATTAGAAAAAAAACGTATTACTGCTGAGGTTTGTATTCATCATTTACATTTTGATGAAAGAGATTATGTAAAAAAAGGGACATTAATCAAGTGGAACCCTTCAGTTAAAAAACAAAGTGATAAAGATGCTTTGCTTCAAGCGCTATTAGATAATAAAATTGATGTCATTGCAACTGACCATGCTCCACATACTTTAAAAGAAAAAAGCGAATCATATTTTAATTGTCCCTCTGGTGGTCCACTAGTTCAACATGCACTACCAGCCATGTTAGAATTTGTAAAAGAAAGAAAAATGTCTCTTGAAAATTTAGTAGAGAAAATGTGTCACAATCCTGCTATTTGCTTTCAAATAGAAAAAAGAGGTTTTATTAAAGAAAACTACTTTGCAGATTTAGTACTTGTTGATTTAAACAGTGCGTGGAAAGTAAAAAAAGAAAATATACTATATAAATGTAATTGGTCTCCATTTGAAGGAAAAACATTTAATTCAAAAATAACTCATACCATTGTAAATGGACATATCGCTTATAATAATGGTGTTTTCAATGAAGATATAAAAGGGATGAGGCTTACTTTTAATAGATAAAAAAAGCACCTCTGAATGAGGTGCTTTAAACTTTTAAATAAATTCTTTTTTTAATGTTCGTGATTGTGATCATCATCATGCTCATGATCATGGTCATGACTTTCACCATGTTCATGATCGTGTTCATGACTATGCCCATCTTCTCCTTGGCAACATCCTTCTCCTCCTCCACAACATTCTTTAGCTGGTTGTTCTTTTGGAGGGCAACAAGAATGATCGGCTTTACATCTAGCCTCTCCATCTGTTGCTTTACATCCTAAACAGCATGCTTTAGTACAATCTTCATTACAAGAAGAAACTACTTCTGTATTTGCAGCATCATCTGCTGTTGAAGATCCGCTACCACAAGCAGTAAATGCAAATAATGCAACAACTGCTAATAAATAATTTAATTTCTTCATGATTTATAATTTGTTTGGTTAATAATTTGTTTGGTTAATAATCTGAAAAATAACTACTCAGCAGCCTCCTCTTCAGTAGCTTCTTCAACAACTTCTTCAGCAGCAGTAGTATCCTCAACAACAGCTTCCTCAACAACAACTTCTTCAACAACAGCTTCAGCAGCTTTCTCACTTGAACTTCCGCAAGCAGTAAATGCAAATAATGCAACAATTGCAAATAAATAATTTAATTTCTTCATGGTGTAATTTGTTTGGTTAATATTTACACAAATATACATATTTCAAGTTTCTTACAATATAATTATCTTTGTTTTATGAAAATTAATATTTTACTTTTTTTATGTTTTTTCTTAAGCTGTAAAGAAACAAGCAAAGATTCTAATACAAATATTATGAACTCAGAAGAAACTATTAACATATTAAAAGAAATATATCTAGCAGAATCTGAATTTAATCTAACAAAAGACACTAATAGAATCCTTTCATTAGAAGAGATAGATAGTCTAATCTATATCAAGTATAATACAGATAAAAATACATTTGAAAGAACATTAGAGCATTACACAAATAATATTAAAGAATTAGAAAAAATATATATAGAGGTGTTAAAAGAGTTAGAAAAAGAAAAATCTAATCTAGATCTTTAAGGTACCATTTGCAATATTTTGATATTGTATCATCTATATCTATAAATTTAAAATCAATCTCCTTTATTAGTTTATTAGATGAAAAAGCAACTTTTTTCATTGCACTATTTGCTGTTTCTCGAGTCAAAAGAGGTTTTTCTCCTGTGAAAAGTGATCTCATATATTCAACTCTCCATGCTAATGATTTTAAAATTGGAGTAACTTTTATTGTTGCTTTAGGCTTATTAAGTTCTAGTGCAATTTTATCAAAACAATCTCTTATTGGCAGATTTATTGCGTTAACTATAAATCTTTCATTTTTTATTTTTGAGAAAAATAACATAAGTAATATTTCTGCTACATCAAGAACATCTACATAGCCAGTTGTTCCTTCTGTATAAAATTTTAAGCCTTGGTGAACTCTTTGAAATATTTTAGAACTGCCTTTATTCCAATCGCCTGGGCCTAAAATAACTGAAGGATTAATTATTACAACATCCACACCTTCTTGACTGGCTCTCCATACTTCTTGTTCCGCATAATATTTACTATATGCATAATTGCTTTCTGTATTTGTTTTTTTAAAATAACATTCTTCATTTATGATTGACTTGTCAGTATTCCTTCCCAATGCTGCAATTGAACTTACATAACCTATTTTCTTTATTCCTGTATCAATAGCAACATTTATAATATTAGCAGTTCCTTCAATATTAACTTTATTTAAAAGATTGATGTCATTTGGATCAAAAGAAACAATCCCAGCTATATGTAAAACATGATCACATCCCTTCATTCCTCTTTGTAGTGAAGGAATATCATTAATATCTCCATCAACCCATTCTATTTTTGAAAATAACTCCTGTGCTTCGTAATATCCAAATATCCTTTCACAAACCTTTAATGATGAGCTTTCTCTTTTAAAAGCCTTAAATCTTTTTTTCTTTTGCGATAGATTTAATAAAACATGTGCCCCAACGAGACCTGTCCCTCCTGTTACGAATATCATATAGCAAATATAATAGTTAGTTTATAGTTATCAAATACTGATAAAAAGAATAATTATCTATTTTTGAAGAAATTATACTAAATGAATTTTGTCAAAGAATTAAAATGGAGAGGGATGGTACATGATGTGGTCCCTGGTACTGAAAAACAATTTGAAAAAGAAAGAACTAGTGCTTATATTGGTTTTGATCCTACTTCAGACTCTCTACATATTGGAAGTTTAGTTCAAATTATGATTCTAGTTCATTTACAAAATTGTGGTCATACACCAATAATTTTAGTTGGAGGTGCAACCGGAATGGTTGGCGATCCTTCTGGAAAAAGTAAAGAAAGGAATTTACTTGATGAAGAAACACTAAACTATAATCTAAAGAAAATAAAAAAACAACTGGAAAGATTCTTAGATTTTAATTGTGGAGAAAATTCGGCGAAAATTGTAAATAATTATGATTGGTTTAAATCTCTTTCTTTCTTAGATTTCATTAGAGAAACAGGTAAACATATTTCTGTAAATTATATGATGGCCAAAGATTCTGTTAAATCGAGACTCGAAACAGGTATAAGTTTTACAGAATTTTCTTATCAATTAGTTCAGGGTTATGATTTTTATTGGCTATGGAAAAATATGAATTGTAAAGTGCAGCTTGGAGGATCTGACCAATGGGGAAATATAGTTACCGGAACAGAATTAATAAGAAGAAAAGAAAAAGGTGATGCATTTGCATTAACAACTCCATTAATTCAAAAGTCAGATGGTGGTAAATTTGGAAAAACAGAAGAAGGAAATGTCTGGCTTGATAAAGAAAAAACATCGCCTTATAAATTTTACCAATTCTGGTTAAACACTAGTGATGAAGATGCTGAAAATTATATTAAGATATTTACATTAAAAAATAAAGAAGAAGTATCAAAAATTCTTAAAGAACATAAAGAAAATCCTCACTTAAGAACTATTCAAAAAATTCTTGCAGAGGAAGTTACAACAAGGGTTCATTCTGTAGAAGATTTAGAAATAGCTAAAAAAGCAACTTCAATACTTTTTGGAAAATCTACACAAGAAGATTTAACTAGCTTGGATGAAGATACATTTCTTTCAGTTTTTGAAGGGGTTCCTCAATTTACAATAAGCAAGACTAATTTAAATGCAGAAATTATTGATTTACTCTCAACACATACTAAAATTTTTCAGAGTAAGGGAGAAGTAAGAAGAATGATTGCCAATAATGCAGTAAGTGTTAATAAAGAAAAAATTAATATCGATTACAAATTATCAAATAAAAATCTTATTAGTGATAAATATTTATTAATACAAAAAGGTAAAAAAAATTATTTCTTAATTATTGTTTCCTAATTTCTTCTAATGCTTTAGCTAAAGCTTCGGGATGCTGACTCCCAAAAAGAATATTCTTGCCGTTTTTTAAATGTATTTTAACCCCTCTATTGCCTTTTATATTATATGCTTTAGATTTAAATCTATGTCTAATTCCCCATCCTCCATAATCCATAATTGGAGAATATGTAATAGCCTCAAATTTGATAAATTCTTCAAATTTAATTGTCCTATATTTCATATGAATTGGAAAAAATTGATAATGCAATCCATTATTATCTACTTTTACATTAAGCTTAATTATATAAATAAATACTAATAAAGAAACTCCTATTAATTTTACATATAGAGAATTGGTTTCAACATAAAATAATGGGGCAAGAGAAAACAATAAAATCACCCATACCCACCATTGAGTAAATCTTTGTGTTTCTTCAAATAAACATCTCATTATTTCATTAGTTTTTTTGCTTTCAAAACATTAGACGTAGGAAGTTGACATGTTTTATTTTCACAAATATATATCATAGTGCTTCCTTGAACATGCTTTTGTTTTAAAATCTCCAAGCTGCTATTTTTATAGCTTCCTATAAACAATTTATTTGGAACATATTTTTTGTTAATTTCTAAAGCTTTTTCATGAGCATCCTTTCCAACTATTGCTACCTCATAATATGATACTATATCTTTTAATATAAGATCTGCATAATTTGCATATCCAGATGGGTATTGATTTATTTCAGGTTTAACATTATTTGCAATAATCATTGCCTTTTTTTTATACGATTGATTATCTAAAATAACACCTAAATCAAATAATACGTGAGCCATAACAGAATTTGACGCAGGTATAACATTATCTGTTATTTCCATTTTCCTAGCAATAAGCTTAGGGTCTTGCTTAGATGTAAAATAAAACATTCCGTTTTCTGGATTATAAAAATTTTCTAAACTATACTTAACTAACAACTCTGTTCTCTTTAACCAAGATTCATCAAAAGTAGCTTCATAAAGACGTAAAAAAGCAGAACACACAAGTGCATAATCTTCAAGATATCCATTAATAGTTGATTTTCCATTCTTATATGAATGCCATAATCTTCCATCACTTTGCATTTGCTTATCAATAATAAATTCTGCATTCTTCAATGCAATATCTAAATGATGCGAATGATGAAAACTAAAATATGCATCAATATATCCTTTGAGCATTAAAGCGTTCCATGATGTAAGAGATTTGTCATCTAAACCTGGGCGCACTCTATTATCTCTTTCCGATAATAATATCTCTTTCCAATTTTTTATTTTCTCTTTTAATACTTTTAAAGAAATCTTATGTTTTTTGACTATTGCTTCGTCAGATTTTTTTCTTAATAATATATAATTGCCATGCTCCCAAAATCCTAATCTATTTATATTATAATAGTCTTTAAATATCTCAAAATCTTTTCCAATAATTGATTGCAAATCCTGTTTGTTCCATATGTAAAATTTACCTTCTTCCCCTTCACTATCTGCATCTAATGCTGAGAAAAAAGCTCCATCATGTGACATTAATTCTCTTTCAACAAAATCTAATGTTTGAAAAACAACATCTCTATAAAGAGGTTTCTTAAATTTTAAAAATGCTTCAGAATATAAACTCACTAATTGACCATTGTCATATAACATCTTTTCAAAATGTGGAATCTTCCAATTTTCATCTGTAGAATAACGAGCAAAACCTCCTCCTATCTGATCGTAAATTCCTCCATAAGCCATCTTATCAAGTGTTAATTCTATATGTTCTAAAACATTATCATCTTTAGTGTGATGAGCATAATGTAATAAAAAATTATAGGAATTAGGCATAGGGAATTTTGGATGTCCTTTAGATCCCCCTTCAAGATTGTCAAAATTTTTCTTACATGATTTTACAACATCATCTAAATCCTTCCAAATAAAATTCACAGGATTATTATTCATAATAATATTCTCAACCTGCTTTATTCCATTTGAAAGTTTCTCAGCATACTCAAATACTTTTTCTGGTTGATGCTTATAAATATGATAAATCTCTAAAATCTGATTTTTCCAGTCTTCTTTTGTAAAATAAGTTCCTCCCCAAAATGGCTTTCCATTAGGAAGAGCAATACAATTAAGAGGCCATCCGCCTCTTTGATTCATTAAATGAACAGCCGTCATATAAATTTGATCTATATCTGGTCTTTCTTCTCTATCTACCTTTACACAAATGAAATTTTCATTCATAATCTTAGCTACACTTTCATCCTCAAAAGTCTCATGTTCCATTACATGACACCAATGGCAAGCTGAATAGCCAATACTTATTATTAATAATTTTTCTTCTTTTTGAGCCTTCTCTAACGTCTTTTCATTCCAAGGATACCAATCTACAGGATTATGTGCATGTTGTAATAAATAAGGACTTGTCTCATTAATTAATTGATTTGTAAATTTATGTTTTTCTCCCATTTCCCTTTGATGTTCTTGACTGCTACAAGCTGTATTTAATATTAAAAAAAGAACTGATAATTTAACTATTCTCATTCTTTATTTTAGCATAATTATTAAAGAAATATGGGATAGTCTCAATTCCTTTTAAATAATTAAAAATACCATAATGCTCATTTGGAGAATGAATAGCATCAGAGTCAAGTCCAAATCCAAGCAAAATAGATTTCACTCCTAACTCTTTTTCAAAAAGAGCAACAATTGGAATACTCCCTCCACTTCTTACTGGTACTGGTTTCTTTCCATAAGTTGTTTCCATTGCTTTACTTGCTGCAGTATATGCAGGAATGTCTGTAGGAGAAACATATGGCTCCCCTCCATGATGCGGCATAACTTTAACTCTTACTGATTCTGGAGCTATGCTTTTAAAATAATTCGTGAATTTTTCTGTTATTTCTTCGTCTGTTTGATTAGGAACTAATCGCATAGAAATCTTGGCATATGCTTTAGATGCAATTACTGTTTTTGCTCCTTCTCCAATATATCCTCCCCAAATTCCATTAACATCTAATGTAGGTCTTATTCCTGTTCTTTCCATTGTAGAATAACCTTTTTCTCCATGAACATCTAAAAGATCAAGGGCTTCTTTATATTTATTTAAAGAAAAGGGAGCTCTTGCAATATCATCTCTTTCCTGAGATGAAAGTTCAATAACATTATCATAAAATCCAGGAATAATAATATGATTGTTTTCATCTTTCATCTTTGCAATCATTTCACATAATATATTAATTGGATTTGCTACTGCTCCTCCATATAGTCCTGAATGTAAATCTCTATTTGGTCCCGTTACTTCAACTTCAAGATAACTTAATCCTTTAAGACCTGTTGTAATAGAAGGAGTGTCGTTTGATATTATTCCTGTATCAGAAATCAAAATAGCATCACAATTTAATCTTTCCTTATTTTCTTTTACAAAAACCCCCAAATTCTCTGAACCAACCTCTTCCTCTCCTTCTATCATAAATTTAATATTACATGGCAATGTGTCTGTATTCATCATTAACTCAAAAGCTTTTACGTGCATGTAAAATTGTCCTTTATCATCACAAGATCCCCTTGCAAAAATTGCTCCTTCAGGATGAATTTCTGTCTTTTTTATTACTGGATCAAATGGTCCAGAATCCCATAATTCTAAAGGATCTGCTGGTTGGACATCATAATGTCCATAAACTAAAACTGTGGGAAGGTCTTGATCAATAATTTTATCTGCATAAACAATAGGATAGCCAGCTGTTTTACAAATTTCAATATTTTCTGCTCCAGCATTCTCCATAGCTTTAGCAACTGCTTCAGCACAATCTAATACATCTTTTTTATAATTAGGATCAGCTGAAATTGAAGGGATTTTTAAAAGTTCAATTAATTCATTAATGAACCTTTCTTTATTTTCGTTTATATATTGTTTTATGTGTTCCATTAGTTTATTAAAATTTTTCCAGTCATTTCCTCTGGGATTTCTAGTTTCATTATTTTCAAAATAGTTGGAGCAATATCTGCTAATATTCCATCATTAATTTTATCAAATCCTGTATTCAATGCAAAACAAGGAACAGGATTAATTGTATGGGCAGTATTAGATGACCCATCATCATTTATAGCATAATCTGCATTGCCATGATCTGCAATTATAAATAAAGCATAGTCATTTTTCAATGCTTCTTCAACTACTTCTTGAGTGCATTTGTCAACAACTTCTACCGCCTGTTTAATTGCCTCATAATTACCCGTATGTCCTACCATGTCAGGATTTGCATAATTAAGACAAATAAAATCTGCCGATGCTTTTTGTAATTCTTTAACTATAGTAGATGTGACTTCTAAAGCACTCATCTGTGGTTGTAAATCATAAGTTGAGACTTTTGGAGAATTTACCATTAATCGTTTTTCTAATTTGAAAGGCATCTCTCTTCCTCCTGAAAAGAAAAAAGTAACATGAGGATATTTCTCAGTCTCTGCAATACGAATTTGAGATTTGTTATTTTTCTCTAAAATCTCTCCGATTGTGTTTTTAATATTCTCTTTTTCATAGATTACATTTACATTAAAAGTGTCATCATAATTAGTCATTGTAGTATAGTGTAAATCCAAAATATTCATTTCAAATTCTGGCATATCAGTTTGTGTTAAAACATCTG
Source organism: Bacteroidota bacterium (assembly GCA_036339955.1). Lineage (GTDB taxonomy): Bacteria > Bacteroidota > Bacteroidia > Flavobacteriales > BACL11 > JAYYZX01. The sequence continues at coordinate 1,916 of JAYYZX010000009.1, read as the reverse complement.
TGATTTGCCTACATCTATCTGTTCTAAAATTAAAGCAAATAACAGCATCTCCAGATTTTATTGTTGAAATAGGATTATTATTCTCGTCAACTATAACAATAGGTTTTATAAACTCATCCGTTATTCCATTGTCATAAGATTGATTAATACTATTTAATACATCATTTGTTTTCTCTCCAAATCCATGTACCATTAAATCATACGCTTTTTTTATTCTACCCCATCTTTTATCTCTATCCATAGCATAATATCTTCCACAAATAGTAGCAATTTTTGCTCCAAAAAGATTCTCCTCTAATTTTTGAATAAATCTTATACTACTTTTTGGATCACAATCTCTACCATCTGTAAAGGCATGAATAAAAACATTATTTACACCAGCCTTATTTGCAAGTTCACAAATCTTATATAAATGATTCTGATGAGAATGTATTCCTCCGTCTGATACAAGTCCTATTAAATGAAGTGATTTATTATTTTCTTTAGCATACTCAAAAGAATCATTTAATTTTTCTTGCTTTGAAATAGAATTTTCCTCACAAGCAATATTGATTTTTACTAAATCTTGATGTACAATTCTTCCTGCTCCAATATTAATATGCCCTACCTCAGAATTACCCATTTGATTCTTAGGAAGACCTACATTCTCCCCATCTGTTAAAAGCTCACAATTAGGATATGTAGAATACAGCGAATCTATAAAAGGAGTGTTCGCATTATATATTGCATCTGATTTTGTTTTATCACCATGCCCCCATCCATCTAAAATAATAAGTGCTGTTTTTTTACCCTTCATAGATGTACAAAGATAGGAAAAGTAACTTTTCCCTTAATTATAAATTGCATTCAAAAAACTAGATCGCATTTGTTTATGAATTACATTATCTGAACCCAACCTTTCTGGATGAAATTGCACTGCAATCATAAAGGGATGTATTACTGTATCTATAATTGCTGCTTCTGGTAATCCATCATATGATCTAGCTATAATATGTATATTAGGCGCAATATCTTTCAATCCTTGATGATGCCAAGAATTTACTAGAAAAGTATCTTTATCTAATGGGAAAATTAAATTCGTATAATATGGATTTTCATAAGATACGGCAATCTCATGCATAACCTCACCATTATTTCTATGTATAACTTTTGTTCCTATTTCTATTGGTATATCCCCATATAAAGTTCCTCCGCTTGCAACATTCATCATTTGCATTCCTCTACATACACCAACTAATGGGATTTTATTATCAAAAGCATAATCAAAAAGCTTTCTTTCTAAAGTATCTCTACTGTAATTTATAGGGCCACATACTTTGATATTAATGGTATCATTATATTCTAAAGGGTTTATATCCTCACCTCCTGTTAAAATTATACCATCAGCTATAGATAATATACTATCTGTATTATCTATAGTATATGCATCAAGAACAATAATATCTTCTTTTTCAATCCATTTAACATAACTTGAAGAAGCTTTTGAAAGTATTATGGTTTTTTTACATGATTCTTTAAATGAATTGTTACTACATCCAATAAAGAAGAATGCAAAGCAAAGTAATATAAATAGTGGTTTTTTCATTGTTAATCTATTGTGTTCTACAAACTTAAGTTTTTTTTACAAATCCATAATCTATCATATCACAACCGTAATATGAAAAACACTTCAACAATTTTTTAAAATTTTTAGATCTTGTTGTTTTTTATACTTTTTTACATCTTTTTATGCGTTTTTATGCATTTTTATGCATTTTCTGGTGTTTTTGGTATCTTTTGGTAGTTTTTGAAGCTTGGATGAATACGCATAATGAAAATTTAATAAAAATGAAGTGTGTTAAATGAGATAAATATTAAATAAAATCGTTAAAAATGCATAAAAACAACAATAAATTACAATAAATTGTTTATTTTTT
>JAYYZX010000008.1:0-9498 GCA_036339955.1 Bacteroidota bacterium | reverse complement strand
TTACAGTATCAGTACAGGAAATTGAGATATATACAGTTCCTTCACCTCCAATTATTTGTTTAGGAGATTCAATTGTTATGGAAATAGATCCTGCTCTTAATGATATCGTATGGACTACTGGAGATACACTAGATAGAGTGGGAATTTATCCCACATCATCTTCTACTTATGTTGTAGAGGCTTTTGATTTAGTGGGATGTGAAAGGAGAGGAGAGATTCTTGTAGAAGTTGATACTTGTTCAGTACAAGGGATGGAAGATCTCTTGTATGAAGATATTGTAATTTATCCTAATCCTACTACATCTGATTTATATATTGATTTACCTACAAACGCTATTTTTTCATTAAGAATATTTAATTTGATAGGAGAGGAGGTGTATTCTAATACTGATATTAAGAAGCACTTTTCTTTCAATTCAACTGCTTTTCCTAGAGGTTATTATACTATAAAGCTTAGACATAAAGAGATGATTCTTAATAGAAAGATTATATTTCAATAATAGTATGAATAGGTATATTATATATTTCTTACTGTGTCTTTTTGTAATCTTTTCTTGCAAGAAAGAAGAAGAGGTTTCTGTTATTGGAGGCAATGATGTGATTCCATATGATCGCTATTCGGATTCTGTTACGTATGGAGGTATCCCTACTATTCTTTTAGAAAATTATGTGAATCGGATTTATATAGATCTTTTAGGACGAGAACCATTTGATGCAGAAATGCAACGAGATGTTCAATATCTTCGTAATAACTATATAGGCATGATATATAGAGACTCATTACTTATAAGATTACAATCAGATACAGCTTTTATAGAAGGAAATACCTCATATAAACATGCTTATCATCATTGGCTTTATGAGAGTTTAAAAACAAGGTTAATAGAAGGAGTATCGAATGGATATATAAGTTCTCAGGCAGGCATAATATATGCTGCTTATGTTGTAGATACAGTTAATGGTAATATGATAGAAGCTAATAAAAAATTATTAATGTACAATAATTTACAAGATATTATTAAAAGTGAAATGGAGTACTTTCATGATTCTATAACCATTAACGAAATGCATCGGAGAATGGCTTTTAATCCTATATACGACGAGATTAATATGAATACTTTTAACTTTATTAATGCTATTTTTGATAATCTTTTTTACAGATATCCTACTCAGTATGAGTTTGATGAATGTTATAAGATGATTGATGAAAATTCTACACAATTATTATTAGGATCTTCTGGTAATAGTAAATATGATATGACAGTGATTATATGTAATTCTGACGAATTTTATGAAGGATTAATTAATTGGACACATATTATGCTTCTAGGAAGACAAGCAAATCCTGTAGAAAGAAATAGCTTAATGCTAGATTTCTTAGAACATAATAATTATCAAGAAATACAAAGAAGTATTATTAAAACAGATGAATATGCTCATTTTAACTAACTTTACAAATATGAGATTAATTACAATACTATGTATATTAATTTTATTTGGTTGTAAGAAGGAGCCGAAAGATCCTGTATATCAACTCAATGATGTTTATGCTACTCCTTTTAATGCAAACAAAAATAAATTAAAAACAACGCATCAGTATATTTTAATTATGTATGCAAATCTTTTTCAAAAAGCTCTTTCTCCAAATCAACTGGTTGAAATTACTAGATGTATTGAATCTATCGGAGACAAACAATTAGCACATGAAGTAGTTCTTTCTAATTTTATGAATAAACCAGATGTTATTATGCCTACATATGACAGGAAAATAGGCTTAGATACAATTACTGAACCATTAAATCTTGTTTCAGAATTAAATGACACGACAGTGATTCGTCCGACATTAGAAAGTTTCTTAGAAGATATATATAAGCGTTTCTTTGTAAGAGACATTACTGAAGCAGAGAAAACATATTTTATAAATTTCTTTCATACAAATCCAACTGTTACAGTAGAGATGGTATATACTGCATTTGCTCTTTCTAATGAAAATCAATATTACTAATTATGAAACGAAGAGAATTCTTACATAAATCTATTCTTGGTACAGCTGCTATTTCTACACCATTTATTTTACCTAGTGGAAGATTATTTGCTACCAGTGGTTTTCAAATGGCAGAACATGTTGTTCTAGTTGCATTTGCAGGAGGAGTACGTCAACAAGAATCTGTTTTAAAGAGATACTTGGGAGATAGTCAGAATTACCCTAGTGAAGGTAATATATTATATAATTTACTAAATGGGGATGCACCACCTGATAAGATTGTTTATGGTACTGATGGTGTAGTTGATGGAGATACCCCAATACCTAAGATTCTTAATCAAACTTTAGAAACACAGGGAACATTATTTAAAGAAATGACTGCTTCTCATGCAGGCCATTACGGGGGGTTAAATTCTTTACTAACAGGTAATTATCAGTACACACAAGGATTGAATAGTAAAAGTACTATGCCTACGATTTTTGAATATATTAGGAGACATATGGGTGTTCCGGCATCTAAAGTGTGGTATATTGGAAATGGTATTGGTAATTCTATTCCATTGTTAGATTATAGTATACATCCAGATTATGGGGCTCAATATGGAGCAAATTTCTTAGCTCCTACAATTACTTTTGGTGCTGACGGTGAGGAACATCTAAAAAACGCAAAGATTTATCATCCTGAGGATGAGTTAGAACCAATGTATAAAATGAAATATTTTTTAGATAATGTATGGTCTTCACAAGGAAAAACATTACCGAATATTGGTAATACTGAGGAAGAAAAATATGAGATAAAAGAATTTTTTAAGGATATGTTTGATAAAACTCAAAATGGACTTATTGCACACCCTCCAGTAAATGGAGGAGAGCTTAATTCTATTGGCTATGCTTGTGAAGTTATGAAAAGATTTAAACCTACTTTAACAGTTGTGTATCTTTCTTCTGTTGATGTTTGTCATAGTAATTTTACTAGATATCTTCAAAATTTACATAGAGCAGATCATGGAGTTGCTCATTTATGGGATTATATTCAGAATCAAATTCCTGAGATGGCCGGAAATACTGCAATTCTTTTAGCTCCAGATCAAGGCAGGAACTTAGAATCAAATAATATAAAAGACAAGAATGGTTTTTTAGCGTTTGATCATAGTGATGCTAATACAAGAAGAGTGTTTGGAATGATGGCAGGTCCAAATATTGATGCCAATTTATCAGTAGGGAGTGAAGGAAATAGTAAGGGAGATCTTCTTAATGTCACTCCTACTATTGCTGAGATTTTGGGTTGTAAGAATGATGTTGTGTCAGCAGGCTTAATTGCAAATTCTAATTCTTTATTTCAATTAATTTAAAAGATAGTGAGAAGGGTATATTATATTTTAATCCCTTTATTTTTCATGGGTTGCGCAAAAGATGAGGCTATTATTAATCCTTATGTGGGCTCTTATGATGATAATCCTTTAGATTCAGCCTCTCAGTTTAGTGATTCAACAAATTTCGCATCCTTATATAATAATGTTTTCCTTCCTTATTGTGCAAATTCTGGTTGTCATGATGGTAATTTTGAACCTGATTTTAGAACAATTGAAAGTTCATACAACACATTGATTTATCATCCGGTCATAAAAAACGATATGAATAATACATATCAATATAGGGTGCAGCCTAATGCAGCAGATATGAGTGTACTATATGTACGTTTAACTGAAGAGATTGATCCTTCTTCGGAAATTATGCCAATTAGCGCAAGTTATGATACAACACATCCTTGGCATAATGATAAAGAAATACATATTAATAACATAAGAGAATGGATAAATGGTGGTGCATTAGATATGTTTGGTAATATCCCCTCTCAACCTAATAAAATACCAGAGAAACAAGGTGTCATTGCATATTCTTCTGGACAAACTTCTAATTCTATTCCAAGACTTGGAGTGAGAGGTAGTATACAGGTTTCTTCATCCTTAAATTCTATAGATATTTGGTTCAGTATTTTAGATGATTCTTTTCTTGCTAATCAGTTTGCTTCTAGTAAAGTCAAGTTTTCGGATAATCTTCTTGATTTTGATCAACAGCCATCATATAACTTAGAGGTATATTCTGTGCCTTTAATAGCTCCAGGGTTTTATATTGTTCAGGATGTTGAATATTATCTTAAGTACACATATGATATTTCTAATTTATCTGTTGGAGATGAAGTTTTCTTTAAAGTTTATGTTGATGATAATTTTAATGGTGTTGTAGAGATTCCTAATAACGGCAGCTCTTTAGAGGTCCTAAAATATTTTACTTTTGAGATTATTTGATGAAAAACATATTAATTATATTATCATTTATTTTTCTTTCTACAGCGTGTAAGAAGGGAGAAGATAATAATGAATTTGTATTTGAAATTAACCTTATTGATGTCACTCCTACTAGTGTAGAGGAGTTTATAGATATTGTATTTATTGAGGTTGGATATAAACATTCTTCAGCTTCTGTTGGTTTATTTCATCCAGATTCTTTGTCTGTAGAAGTACAGGATTCTAGATTGAATTCCCCAGATTATTATTTTTTAAGCCCACTTTCTCCACCAAATAATTCTATGGTTAATATTCAGGGGACACTTATTCTTGAAGTAGGTTCTCCATTTTTATTAGGTTTGGGAAATACTGAAACTTTAACTTATACTATACGAATAATAGATAGAGAAAATAATTCAAGTAATTTTATTACTACGCCACAAATAACAGTATATAGATAATGCGGTATTTCTTTACATTTATATTTTTATGTTTTTACATAATTGTATATGGTCAGTACAATATGTCTAACATGAGTGTCACTGATTGTGAAGGGACATTAAAAGATAGTGAATCTAATATAGCTTCTCCTACATATTATACAAATGGAGAAAATTATTCTTTCACTATTTGCCCACCTAATGCAGTAACTATTGTTATAACTTTCTTAGAATTTGAGACTGAACCTATTAATGATTATCTCAGAATATTTAATGGCCCAGATACAAATTCACCTTTACTTGCTGGTCCCTTCTCAGGCCTTAATTTACCACCACAAATTATTGCTAATGGCTGTATCACTATTAATTTTATTAGTGATATTAATGTAACAGCTGAAGGTTTTACTTTATCCTGGGAGGCTCAAATTACTGCTCCTCAACCTCCGAATATTACATTACCTATAACTCCAACATGTAGTACTGATATTATTATAATAGATTTGGATCAAAATATTCATTGTGACTCTGTATATACTGCTAATATCACATTAACGGGACAGTTAAATCAGACTGTAAATGCAATTCCTTTAAATTGTATTAATGATTCTACTAATACAATTCAGCTTTCTATCTCTCCTGGATTCAATGAAAGCGGAACATATGATTTGTTTTTTGAAACATATTTTAGAGATCCTTGTGATAGTGTTTGGATACTTTCTTCTACTTATCAATTTATTATCAACGATTGCCCATTAATTGTTGATTTATCAGTTAATAATGATACAATCTGTTTAGGTGATTGTGCAGATTTATTTGTTAATGTTAGTGGAGGTGATGCTTCAACCTATACGTATAGTTGGACTCCTGGTTGGACTAATAGTCCTGGCCCATGGACTGTATGCCCAGTTGTTACTTCAACATATATTGTCACAGTAGATGATAATGGGCCAGCTACTGCACAGTCTGATACAGTTACAATTGTTGTTAATTCGCCTCCAGCTACTCAGCCTAATTTCTCGATTTGCAGTACTGACCCTGGAGTTCCTTTGAATGGTAATCCTATTGGTGGATGGTGGTATGGTCCTAGTATTACTAACGGTACAAATCCTTTATTTTCTCCTTTAGGTTTACCTCCAGGTGTTCATACAGTAACTTATGATGTAGATGGCTGTACAGATGATTTAGATATTACAATTTTAGAAGTTAATGCTGGTCCTGATATATCAGCATGTTTAAATGCTCCAATATTTAACTTGAATTCATCTATTACAACACCAGGAGGTAGTTGGTGGTCTGGATGTAATTGTATACAGCCTAATGGAGATATTGATGTAGGAGGTTTGCCAACAACTATTACTGCTATTTACACATTGCCTAATGGTTGTGTAGATACATTATTAGTTAATGTGGGTGGTATTTCCACACAGCCTGATGATAGCTTATGTCAAAATTCAGGAAATTATACTTTAACATTTAATCCAGGTAATGGTATTTGGTATGTCCCTGAGGATACGATACAAGTTCCTAGTACTTGTTCTAATCCTATTAATGTCTTTCCTTATCAGCAAAATTTTGAAATATCAGGTATAGGTAATTGGGTACATGATCCTGCTAATGATTTTGATTGGGTAGTTCATAATGGAGGGACTCCTTCTGGTGGCACTGGTCCTTCATCTGCTTTTGAGGGCTTTTATTATATCTATACAGAAGCATCTAATAATAATCATCCTGGTAAAAGAGCGGGAATTATTAGTCCTTGCTTGAATTTATCTGCTTACTTCAACCCAGTATTACATTTTTGGTATCATAAAGAGGGTAGTGGACAAGGTAGTTTTGCTGTTGATGTTTCAGTAGATGATGGTGTAAGTTGGGTATGGAATCATTGGTATATACATGGGGATATGGGTAATCTTTGGCAAGAAGCAGCTGTTGATCTAAGTATGTTTAATTCATCAGAGGTTAGAATTCGTCTGCGTGTAATTACAGGAGATGGTATTAATGGTCCTGGATGGCAATCAGATGTTGCTGTAGATAAACTATCAATATTAGGAGGTCCTATTACAGTTGAAGGTCAATTTCTTTCTGATGTAGCTAATTCTGGTGTTCATAATTTAACTTATTCTATTCAGGGCTGTGAAGATTATGTAGATATATATGTAAACGAGATTGATGCTGGTTTAGATCAGGTTGCTTGCCCTACACAGTCTCCATTTGATCTTTTAGGGAGTCCTTCAGGTGGAACATGGAGCGGTTCTAATATTACAAATATTTCACAAGGTACATTTGATCCATCTTTATCTATTGGAATGAATTTTGCTACATATTCAGTAGCTGGATGTATTGATACTACTGAGGTTTGGGTAATAGATACTGATGTTCAAATAGATTCTTTATTCTTTTGTTTAAATTCGGGCGTACAATATTTAGATATGTCAATAGCCCCTAGAATTCCTTGGAATGGAGTTTGGTCAGGTACTGGTATTATTAATTCAGGTAATTCTACAGAGTTTCATCCTATTTTAGCAGGTGTTGGTACGCATTTATTAACTTATACAGCTAATACTTGTTCAGATTATCTTGTAGTTACAGTTTATCCTCGTTCTGTTTTGTCGGACACACTGATTTGTTCTTCTTCTTCTGATATTATTCTAGATGTTTCTCCTGCTGGAGGAAATTGGGTTGGTAATGGTATTATTAATAGTAGTACTGGTCTTTTTTCTCCTTCACAGTTGGGAGTTGGGATTCATGATATTGGTTATGTATCCCCTAATGGATGTATAGATACTTTTTCTATTGAGATTTATGCTTCTGCAAATGTTAGTATGAGTGGCCTAGATGATTATTACTGTTTCATCGATTCTAATATTCAGCTTAATCTTATTCCTGCAGGAGGTATTTTGAGTGGTAATGGCGTTGTTGGTAATAGTTTTAACCCTTCAATTGCTGGAACAGGCTATCATCTTATTTCATATTCGTATGGAACAGGAACATGTGAACAAGTTGTAGATACAATTGTTTTTGTAGATGAGCAATTGATTGGAGCAACATATCAAACTGATGATACTATTTGTACTGGAAATATTGTTAAGATAGGTGCATCCGCTAGTGGAGGAATAGGAAACTATAGTTTTAATTGGGATAATGGTTTAAGTTCTAGTTTTGAACATCTTGTTGAGCCTAACGGCACAATTACTTATCAGGTTATTATATCAGATGGATGTTCAGAAGACTTTATTGGTAATATAAATGTATTTGTAGAGTCTAGTTTTAATATTGATTTCGTTACATCTTCTAAAACATGTTATGGGGAGGAAGGTTTTGCTCAAGTTATTTGTTTTCCAGTAGGTGATTATAGCTATAATTGGAGTACATCTCCTTCGCAAATTACAGATACTGTTTTTGGTCCGGTTAATAGAAATTATCAAGTACAGGTTTTAAATAATATTACAGGATGTATAGTAGAAGGCACGATAAGAATACCGGGTTATGATATTTTGCAAGCATCTTTTTTCCCAAATCAATCTGGATGTCTTTCGTTAATTGATGCAGAGATTCAATTAATTGATAATAGTAATATTAATGCCAATGAGTTATCTTCTAGTAGTTTCTGGGTTTTTGGTAATGACACTATTTCTTATACTTACGGGACAAACCCTGACTATACTTTTGTAGATACAGGTAATTTTGTTGTTTCATTATATCTAGTAAATAATGGGGGTTGTATAGATTCATTTTCTACAACAATTTGTGTTGAGGCAGAAACAAAAATACATATACCAAATGCTTTTACACCAAACTATGATAATTGTAATGACGAGTTTTTTGCAAGAGGCATAGGTTTATTCTCTTCATTTAATATTAGTATATATACAAGATGGGGGAGTGAGCCTATATTTCAATCAGACAAAATTTCTTTACATACAGGAATTGTGAATAATTCATGTGAATCTTTATCTACTAACGAGTCTTTTTATAAAATGGGTGCTTGGGATGGTAATGTAGTTAATGGAGATCCTGCTCCAATTGGAGTCTATGTATATATAATTGAATATAGACAGTTAATTACTGATGATCCTGAGGTGAAAACAGGCTTGATCACTCTAATTCGTTGATGTAAATTCTATTTCTTATTTTGATTTAACGTTTTTTCTTCTTCAGATGAAGGAGTTAACCATACTGGTGTATAATTAAGGATCTCCCATTTGGTTTGATCATTCTGTTGTAGTAAGATTGTTTCGGTTATTGTTTTTATATTTTGGTATTCAGTAGTATATTCTAAAAATACAAAAAACCCACTTATTTTATTACCTGATTCTTGGTCTTGTATTTCTGGCACAAACTGTGCATTTGTTATGTTTCTTTTTTTGAATTCTCCAAATTCTACCTGTTCTAAAATCATATACTTACACCACATAATTGAGTCATTATTTTTTTTAGGTATTGATTCTTGATGTAATAAAGAATACGCATTTGCAAATTTTTCATTATTAACATCTGCTAGCCAGGATTTGGCAACTTTTCTTGCTTCTTTAATATAAGTTTCTGTTTTTTTTTGTGAATAAGCTATAGTAGATATTAATATTGATATGCAAAACGTGATTATAGACTTCATGCTTAGAATTTATTTCTACAAAATTAAAAAATATGAATTGATATTACTAGATTAATTATCATTTGTTTTTTGAAAAATGATTGTTTTTTTGTTTTTATGTATTCTGTATCCTCTAGATATTAACAGGTATTCTGTTTTATTTTTATTTTTCATTTTTTTATAAATCTAGTTTTA
>JAYYZX010000007.1:0-20619 GCA_036339955.1 Bacteroidota bacterium | reverse complement strand
TTCCGCCTGCGGACCCTTTAAACCCAATAAATCCGGATAACGCTTGCACCCTCCGTATTACCGCGGCTGCTGGCACGGAGTTAGCCGGTGCTTATTCCTGCAGTACCGTCAGCTTAGTACACGTACTAAGGTTTCTTCTTGCAGAAAAGCAGTTTACAACCCATAGGGCATTCATCCTGCACGCGGCATGGCTGCGTCAGAGTTTCCTCCATTGCGCAATATTCCTCACTGCTGCCTCCCGTAAGAGTCTGGTCCGTGTCTCAGTACCAGTGTGGGGGGTCACCCTCTCAGGCCCCCTACCTATCGTTGCCTTGGTAAGCCATTACCTTACCAACCAGCTAATAGGACGCATGCTCATCTTTAACCACCGGAGTTTTAATTATAAAATGATGCCAAATTATAATATTATGAGGTATTAATCCAAATTTCTCTGGGCTATCCCTCAGTTAAAGGCAGATTGCATACGCGTTACTCACCCGTTCGCCACTCGTCAGCATCTAGCAAGCTAGATCTGTTACCGTTCGACTTGCATGTGTTAGGCCTGCCGCTAGCGTTCATCCTGAGCCAGGATCAAACTCTCCGTTGTAAAAAAAGTTTATAATTGACTTGTTTGTTAGGATGTGACCTAATTCTATCTTCTATTAATTCAAAGAACTATTCTTTCTTTTTTTTCAAAAAGGAATGCAAATATACAATGAAAATTATTAATACAGCATGAAATATCAAAGATTATAAGTAATTTACCAAAAAGAGTCTTTTTTCTCTAAGAAACAATAAATATCATAGCCGTAGTAATATAGAATATTATATTATATAAAACATGTTTCTTATCTCAAGAAAATACAACTATAAACTTTGCCAAAAACTCTCACTAATACCACAATCTTGACTATACATACTAACGCCACTCGAATTAGAACGAAACTCTTGAACGCAAAAGCTGTCTCCTACTCTTACATAAAATAGGTAAGAAACATAAGAAAAACCATTATCTACGGTCTTACTATCTAAAATCACAAAACCAGAACTTCTTACTTCTTTTTTTGCATCAGAAAATGAATAGTTTATTGTTGCCTCACTCGAATCACTCCCTCCCCCTCCGCAAGCAATAAAGGCAAAAAACCCTAAAATGATAAATAAATAACTTACTTTGTTCATTCAATGAACTTTATTGATTAATTAATCCTCACTAATATACAAAATTTTATTAAATAAAAATTACATCAAGCATGTAAAACATGAGACTTTTGTATTATTGTGAAATAATATACAAGCATATAAAAGAAAAATTATATGTCAAGATGATGGCAGTAGAAATAATCAAATAGAAATGAAAATAACCAATACTGAATATAGCCCTATTCAATAAAAAACCTTTAAAAATATGAAACCAGTAATAAGTATAATCATGGGAAGCACCTCAGACATGCCTGTTATGAAAAAAGCTGCAGATTTTTTAAATGAATTAGAAATCCCATTTGAAATAAATGCCCTTTCAGCACACAGAACACCAAAATTAGTTGAAGAATTTGCTAGTAATGTAGAAAAAAATGGAATTAAAGTTATTATTGCTGGGGCTGGAGGAGCAGCACATCTACCCGGTGTTTTAGCTGCATTTACTTCCGTTCCAATTATTGGCGTTCCTTGCAGATCGTCAATATCAATAGACGGTTGGGATTCTATTTTATCAATACTTCAAATGCCTCCAGGAATACCTGTAGCTACTGTTGGTCTTGACGCTGCATTAAATGCAGGGATCTTAGCAGTACAAATATTGTCAGTGAATAATGATATAATTAAAGAGAAGATGAAAAATTACAAAGAAAAACTTAAAGATAAGATTGTGAAAGCTAACAAAGATTTAGCATCGCATACATTTCAATTTCGTATTCAATAAATCGAGTATTTTTTAACTCTTGAGTTTATAATTAAATAATATTAACTTGAAACAAGACAGAACTTAATGAGAAGTAATTTAGATGATATGTTAGGAGTTAAATACCCAATTATCATGGCTCCAATGTTTCTTGTAACAAACACAAAAATGATGATCGAAGCTCTAAATAATGGAATTGCAGCATGTATCCCAGCACTAAATTTTAGAACAGATCTTGAGTTTAGGAATGCGCTTGAAAAAATTAGAAATGAAACAGACTCAACTGCTTTAGGGGTAAATCTAATTGTAAATAAATCTAATATTAAACTTAATGAGCAACTAAAAAGTTGTGTCGAATTAAAAGTTAATTTTATTATAACATCTCTAGGAAACCCAAAGTTTGTAATAGAAAAATGTAAAAAAAATAATATAAAAGTATTTTGCGATGTTATAGATAAAGATTATGCAAAAAAGGTTGAAAACCTAGGTGCTGACGGAATTATTGCTGTAAATAATAAAGCAGGTGGACATGCAGGAAATTATCATCCTAATGAATTAATCCCTATGTTAAGAAATCATTGTAATATTCCTGTTATATCAGCTGGAGGTATAGGAGATAAGTCAGGAGTTGAGGAGATGTTAGACTTAGGTGCGGCAGGAGTTTCAATAGGATCTCCTTTTATCGCCTGCCTGGAAGCTGATATTACAAATGAATATAAAGAAGCGTGTGTGAAATACGGAAAAAGTGATATTATATTAACAACAAAACTTACCGGAACTCCTTGTACTGTTATTAATACTGATTATGTAAAGCATATTGGGACAAAACAAAATTGGATCGAAAAATTACTCACTAAAAACAAAAAACTTAAAAAGTGGATAAAAACAATAAAATTTATCAGAAGTATGAAAGTAGTAAAAACTGCAGCCTTTAATACCACCTACAAAACAGTATGGTGCGCAGGGCCCTCTATTGAATATACAAAACAAATATTACCAGTAAAAGATATTATCCGGAGATTAGTTTTATAATATGTTTTTCTTGTTAATATCAGTTAATATTAATAGTATTGTATTAAAAAAATAAGGAAATGATGAGACATGCAATTCAATTAGTAATTATTATAGGTTTAATAAGCTGTTCAACTCAACAACAAGTAGTTCAAGTACAAGAACCGATTGACCAAATAGTAGCAACTCAAGAGAGAGTGTTAAAAAGAAAGGTTGCTATTGCGCGATTCTCAAATGAGACTACTTACGCAAAAGGAGTTTTTTATAGTAAAGAAAATGATCCCATAGGAAAACAAGCCCTTGACATTCTTTCAACGAAGCTTGCTTCAACTAATAAGTTTATACTATTAGAACGAAGCGATATGGATAAAATCATGAATGAATTAGAATTAATGGGAAATTCAAGTATGGAGAAAATTGGGGCAGATTATTTAATTATAGGATCTGTAACAGAATTTGGGAGAAAAAATGTAGGAGATGTAAATGCCTTCTCTAGAAGTAAGACTCAAACAGTACAAGCAGGTGTAAGCATACGTTTAATTGACGTTGCCACTGGTCAAATTATTTATTCTGAAGAAGCAAAAGGAGAAGCGGAAACCACAAATAAAACTGTATTAGGCCTAGGAGAAAGAACTGACTATGATGCAACATTAAGTGACAAAGCTATTTCAGTAGCAATATCTAAATTAGTTGAAAATATTATAAATAATTGCATGAATAGAGCCTGGAGATCATATTTCCTTTCATATGAAGATAACGCAATTGTAATTTCTGGTGGTGAAAATCAAGGGTTAAGAGTAGGTGATATCTACGATGTCATAGAAAAAGGTAAAAAAGTAAAAAACCCACAAACAGGAATGATGATTGAATTGCCAGGGAATACTGTTGGGAAGATTAAAATTGATATGACAGGAGGAGATAACCCCCAAAGTGAATTTTCAATGGCTTCTTTTATATCTGGCAATATTGATCAAAACAACTTAAATAATTATTATATAAAAGAAATAAAATGATAAAAAGAATAATATTATTTTTTACATTAATCCCATTACTATTTAGCTGTACTGGAATAAAGACATCATCCGTAGGGCTTGAGAATCAAGCGTTTTTAGAATTTATTGGAACACCTTCTAATTATCATGGAGAAAGTAGTAAAATAAGTGATAATGGAGTAGATGTTAATATAAATAATAAAATAAAATTTAAAGCTCAAATAACTAGAGCTAATTATAGTGTAGCAACAGGAGATCGGGTTCGTAGTACTACAGCTGGACCTAAAGGGAAGGTTTATGCAATTCCTACAGGAACACATGATCTAACTGTATCGCATCATGGGAAAATATTATATAGAAAGAAAATTTTTGTGGGAGCTCAAGAAACAAAAAGAATTAAATTGCCATAGATGTACAAAAGAAATTATATCGTACTAATTACAGCTTTTTTGCTTGTCTCATGTGGACCTCCAAAAACTTTATATACATGGGGAGGGAAAAAATACGCATATAGTAAAACGAGTTACAAGTATTTAAAAGCTAGTAATGAAGAAACCTCTGAGAGACTAACTAAAACTTACGAAAAAATAATCAACGACCAGAAAGGAACAAGAAAAGTTCCTCCTCCTGGGATTTTAGCTGATTATGGATTCTTACTATTGCAACAAAATAAAACAGAAGAAGGTAAACAAATGTTAATGAAAGAAATAGAGCTCTATCCAGAATCTGAAATTTTTATCACTCGTATTCTAAAAATGATTGGAGAATGAAAAAAATATTTTTTTTAAGCACAATAATATTCATAATAGTAAGCTGTGGACCTCCTTTAGAGCTAAGATCTGTCGCTTACAAAGGAATGTATGAAGAAAAACCACTTAGTGTACTGATAATGCCTCCAATTAATCGAAGTACAGCAGTTGATGCAAAAGAATATTTTCATTCAACCTTAAATGTCCCAATTGCAAATGCAGGTTATTATGTAATACCTCCTTTTCTTTCAATGGAAATTTTAAAAAAAGAAAGTGCTTATGATTCGGAATTATTTCTAGACATACCATTAAAAAAATTTGAAGAAGTTTTTGGTGCTGATGTGATTGTGTTTACTATAATTCACAAATGGGATAAAAATAAATTACTGGCTACTGTTAAAGTAGATGTAGAATACATAATAAAATCTGTAAAAACAAATCAAATACTGTATACACGAAGAGGTCAAATCACATATGACGCCTCTGTAGATGCAGGGAATGCGCTAGCAAGTCTTATTATCTCTGCAATCAACACAGCTGTTACAGATTATGTTCCTGTTGCTCGAGCATGTAATGCATTTACATTATTCGATTTACCTCGAGGAAATTACAGTCCTCTACATATGAAAGACGGAGCAGAAAAAGCAGGAAGAAAAACATTTAAGGCAACTGTAGGGAGTGTAGGATATTATTAGGTATCCCATTTCTTCTTTAATAAACATGATGTAACAATTACAATGACAAGCAAGACTGTTCCAATAAAATAGTTTCCATATATAAAACTTCCTGTTGCAAAAAGCAAACAATAAATTATAAAAATAGCTAATGTCATTAAGAAAAGACCTGAAGGTAGACTCCATTTAGATTTCTTTAAATTATTATTATTAACTATAATATCCCATCCTGGCCCTCCTGGATTAACCTTTTTGTAAAAATTAAGTAAAGTATCATTATTATCTGGGGGGGTCAAATACATAACAAGTATCCAAAAAAAAGTAGTAATTAATACTATCACAGGAAATTTCATATATGCTGGCATTAATCCTTGAATGCCAAATAAAAATTCAGCAACATAATTAATACTAAAAATAATTGATACAATTCCTGAAACTAACATAGCTGTAATTTCACTCCAAGCATTAATTCTCCACCAAAACCATCGAAGTATAAAAATTAATCCAGTCCCTGCTCCAAACATTAAAATAAAATCAAACAATTGAAGAGCATTTGTAAGTACAAGAGCTGTAGATGCAGATAAAATCATTAAAATAACTGTGATTAATCTAGCAATAAATATTAATTCTTTTTCACTTGCATCTGGATTAATTTGTTGTTGATAAAAATCATGTACTAAATATGAGGCTCCCCAATTTAAATGAGTTGAGATAGTAGACATATAGGCAGCAATTAAAGAAGCTAATACAAGACCTATTAAGCCCGTAGGTAATTTTGTTAACATAGCAGAATAAGCCAGATCATGTCCTATCTTATTCTTGCTTACCTCAGGAAATGCTTGTTCAAGACTTGCTAAGTCAGGGAATACAATTAAAGAAGCTAATGCAATTAAAATCCATGGCCATGGTCTTAATGCATAATGCATGATGTTAAAAAAGAATGTAGCTTTAATTGCATGTTTTTCATCTTTTGCAGCTAACATTCTTTGAGCAATATAACCGCCACCTCCAGGCTCAGCTCCAGGATACCACGAGCTCCACCATTGTACTGTTAAAGGTATTATGAATAGTATTATGAGATCTTCTTTATTATTCAAATTAGGAAATAATGATAATTTATCACTAACATTAGGATGAGTAAGTAAAGACTCAAGACCTCCAACTTGAGGTATATTAATTAAATATATACATGCATATATAGATCCAAACATTGCTAAAACAAATAATAACAAATCGGTATATATAACCCCCTTAAATCCGCCAACAGCACTAAATATAACAGTAATTACACTTGCTATTCCAATAGTTTCATATGCAGTTAGACCAAGCATAACTTGCCCAATCTTAATTGCTGCTAAAGAAATACCAGCCATTGCTAATACATTAAAAATTAATCCCAAATAAAGTGCTCTAAATTTTCTCAAGAAATGTGCAGGTTTCCCAGAATATCTGATTTTATAGAATTCCATATCAGTTCTTATATTTGATCTTCTCCATAGCTTAGCATACACAAAGACGGTTAATAAACCTGTAAGAAGAAATACCCACCATACCCAATTTCCTGCTACGCCATTATTTCTTACTATATCAGTTACAAGGTTAGGGGTATCTGTAGAAAATGTAGTTGCAACCATAGATATTCCTAGCAACCACCATGGCATATTTCGTCCAGATAAGAAAAATTGTGAAGTATTTTTAGCAGAATTTTTAGAGACAATGAAACCTATCAATAAAGTAATTAATAAACAAAAAATAATTATAATCCAATCTATTAATTCGATATTCATACTAGTCAATAATTTAACAAATCTAATAAATTCATTCTCGATTAAAATGTACATTTGCTAAATGGATAATAAAAATTTTTATATGCTAGCTAAAACGATGTCTGGTCTAGAACAAGTTTTAGCTAAAGAGCTTGAAAATTTAGGAGCTCAAAATATAAAAGTATTAAATAGAGCAGTAAGTTTTAAAGGAGATACAGGGTTTTTATATAAAGCTAATCTTAATTTAAGAACTGCCTTACGAATACTAAAACCTATTGCTCACTTCTCTGCAAGAAATAAGGATGAATTATATGAAAATGCATGTAAAATAAATTGGCTCAAATATTTCAATGTAAAAAAAACTTTTGCAACATATGCCACTACAAATTCTGAGAATTTTAAACACAGTAAATATGCTTCTTTAGTAATAAAGGATGCAATTGCAGATACATTTCGAAAAAAAACAACAAAGCGTCCATATGTTGATACGCAAAATCCACAAATGAGTATAGATTTACATATTCAAAAAAATACTTGTACAATATCACTAGATAGCTCTGGACAATCTTTGCATAAACGAGGGTATAAATCCAATACTGTGATTGCTCCAATTAATGAAGTTTTAGCTGCAGGATTGATATTAGTAAGCGAATGGGATAAAAAATCTGATTTTCATGATCCTATGTGTGGTTCAGGAACAATATTAATTGAAGCTGCACTAATTGCTTATAATATACCACCAAATATATTTAGAAAAAACTTTGGTTTCCAGCAATGGAAAGATTTTGATAAAACACTATGGGAAAAAATAAAGGATACTTCCCTAAATAAAGAAAAAGAGTACAAGGGGAATATTAGTGGTTCAGATAACTTTCAAAAAGCTGTTAGAATTAGCAGAAAGAACATAGAAAATGCTCTATTCAATAATGAGATAAAAATAAAAAATGAAGATTTCTTTGAATCAAAAGCAAGGCCAAATACCTTCGTCCTTTTTAATCCTCCTTACGGGAAAAGACACCATATAGGTATTAGTGAATTTTATGAAAAAGTAAGCAACACATTAAAACATAACTATGAAGAATGTCAGGTTTGGATTATATCATCAGATATTGAAAATCTAAAAATGATTGGATTAAAGCCAACTAAAAAAATTAAACTTCAAAACGGGAATTTAAATTGTAGTTTTAGGAAATTTGAAATATATAAAGGAAGTAGAAAAATAAAAAATAATCTAATTGAGAATAGTTGATCTATTTTAATTCTAACAATTCATTCTGTGCCTCTTCAATAGAAATTCTTTGCCCATCTTTTTTAACTAAAATGAAAGCATCTTGAAAACCTATATTCTGAGCTTGTTGTAATCTTCTTTGCGCGTCAGCAAGATTAGTATAAGAACCAGCGAAATATTGATAAAACTTCGTTCCTAATCTCTGCTTATTTGTCTCTCCTAAATTCTGTATTTTATTTACATTGTCTTCTGTTAAATTATCTCCAAAAATCCCTATCTGAACTAAAAATTGAATATTTACTTTTTTTAGATTTTCTGAATTCGGTTTTTTCTTCTCATTTGTTCTGATTGCAACATCTAAACCTATGCGCTCTCCGTCTTTGTAGGTAGATATAAAAGCATCCTCAAACCCACGTGCTCTCATTTGATTCATATAGTTTACCGCATCTTCGTAAGCTACAAAAGAACCTGTGGTATAACGAATCCAGCCATCTTTTCCTTTAATAGATATCACATTATTCACTCCTTTAAAGATAGCTTGATTTAAAGGTTTCTTCCACGCACCAATCTGCACTCTATATACAATTATATTTTTAACAGAGCTCTCTGGATTATTATTTGAAGATATAGTTTCTTGAATAGAATCGGTTTTTGTATTCTTACTATCATTGATTGTATTAGACTCATCATTTTGATTTACTTCAAGAATAGATAAGCTATCTAATTTCTCTGTGTTTTTTTCTATTTCTTGTTTATTTGGTAGTGATGGGGAATATTGCGAGATAACATCATTATGATGAATAACAATTTGAGTCTCATCTAATCCTTTTTCTTCTAGGTCATATTGTCTAGAAACCGCATCATCTATAGTAGAATAACTACCTACTAAATAAATTATTTGGCCATTTTCTTGTTGATGACTTTCCAAATCATCAAGACTTAAGAATCGGTTGATAAGACTTGCTGGAACAGCTTCATTATAAATACCTAATTGTACTTTGTATTTAGGGTCATGCACTATTTTTTCCTCTAAAGAAACATTGTCAAAATCTGGCGAGTTATAATATACCTTGTTGAAAGCGTTTGCTTTAGCAATCAAATAATCATTAGAATTAGAAAAATTATCTCTTTGTATCTCTGAGGTATTATAAAAATTAGCATATTCTCTAGAAGCAACCTCATCTTTAGAATACATGCTAAAATATTTATCTTCAGTAAGTTTAACTCCATTCTCATCAACAATAACACCCTTCATTGTGTTCTTCTCTTGATCAATATAATCTGGTATACCATCTCCATCTCCATCAAGAGCGCAACCATATTCATTTACTTTTACTCCTTTAGGTGTCTTAGGGCAAAAATCATTAATGTCAAGTACTTTATCTCCATCAGAATCTTCTAAATCAAGAGCAGAAAAGTCAATATCTTCATAATAACTATCATCAATATAAACCTGATTTCTAGAATTAGGAGTAAAAAAGTCATAGGATAAAGAAAAAGTTATTGCACTAAGATTATCTGATGCTTCCTCTTTAGATTTGTCAATATCAGCTCCAGTCATAATACTTTTATATGCAACCTGCATAAGAACTTTCTCAGAAATATTAAACGCAAGGCCTAAACCTATAGGTGTAGAAAGAGAAAATTCTTTATCATGTACCTTAGTAGAAGTCGTCTTAAAATCAAGATAATCAACTCCAATAGTAGCATAAGGAATTATTTTTGTTTTTTTAAACAATGGGGCCCAACTCCACATATAATCAATATGTAGCCCTGTTTTATTAATATTAGAACGAAACGCTTCTCCTTCTTCCCTATTATTTTCATCTAAAGATACTGTGGAATGAAGTAAAGAAACATCTAAATCTTTTAAAACATTAAATTTTACACCTGCATGCCAGCCCATATGATTAACTAAACTTCCTGTTTCAGGCCCTGTAATATCTCCTTGAAAAGTATAATAAGCTGTACCAATAGTAAACATTGGTTGAAAAGGAACCTGTGGTTCTAGATCATAGTTTCCTTTTTGAGCAAAAGTAGTTGTGTGAAAAAAAATAAATAATACTAATATGAGTTTCTGAAATGTTTTTCTCATATGACTAAATAGTTTAATGTTGTGGTAAAAATAAGAAAAAATACAGAATGAGTGTAGTAGAAAAAAAATAGATATCAAACTATATTAATTATAAGTTGTTATTTATTTTGTAGCTCACGTTTCAAATATTTAGCTGTATAACTAAACTTATCCAGTATAATTTCTTCTGGAGAACCGTTACATATTATAGTTCCTCCTTCTTTCCCTCCCTCTAAACCAATATCAATAATATAATCTGCTACTTTAATTACATCCATATTATGCTCAATAATAAGAACAGAATTACCCTTTTCAACAATAGCGTTGATAACTCTTAAAAAAACTTGAATATCCTCAAAATGCAAACCAGTAGTAGGTTCATCCAATATGTAAAAAGTATTACCTGTACTTCTTTTTGCTAATTCTGCTGACAATTTAATACGCTGTGCTTCTCCTCCAGAAAGTGTAGTTGAGGCTTGACCTAAGCTAATATAGCCAAGACCTACATCTTGTAATGTTTTAATCTTTTTTAAAATTGATGGAATATGTTTGAAGAAATCAACTGCTTCATCAACGGTAAAATTTAACACATCAGATATAGAACAACCCCGATACCGAACATCTAATGTCTCTTTATTATAACGTTTCCCATGACATTTCTCACAATCTACTAATACATCTGGTAAGAAATTCATTTCAATTGTTTTAACTCCTGCTCCTTTACAACTTTCACACCTTCCTCCTTCAACATTAAATGAAAATCGTCCCAATTTATACCCTCTTATCTTAGATTCTGGAAGATTTGCAAACAATTCTCTAATACTAGAAAATACTCCAACATATGTCACCGGATTTGAACGTGGAGTACGTCCAATAGGAGCTTGATTAACTTCTATAACTTTATCAATATGATGTGCCCCTTTAATTTCCTTGTAAGGTAAAGGACATTTCACTCCTCGATAAAAATGCTGATTCAAAATTGGATATAGTGTTTCATTAATCAAAGTTGATTTACCACTACCAGAAACTCCAGTAACACAACATAAAAGACCTAATGGGATATGTAAATCAATGTTTTTTAAATTATTTCCACTTGCTCCAAATAATCTTAAAAATTCACCGTTACCTTTCCTTCTTCTTTTCGGTATTTTAATCTTACGTAATCCATTTAAATATTGTGCAGTAATATTTTTATTACTAATAAAATTTTTAACATTTCCACTAGCAACTACTGATCCTCCATAAACACCTGCTTCTGGACCTAAATCAACAAGAAAATCAGATGACGTGATCATCTCTTTATCATGTTCTACAACAATTACTGAATTACCTAAATCACGTAAGTTTTTGAGTGACTTAATTAATTTTAAATTATCTCGTTGATGTAATCCTATGCTAGGTTCATCAAGAATATAGAGTATGTTTGTTAGTTTTGAACCTATTTGTGTAGCTAAACGAATTCGTTGAGACTCACCTCCTGATAAAGTAGCTGATCTTCTATCTAAACTCAAATAAGAAAGACCAACATCTAAAATAAATTCCACTCGTTTTGTTAACTCATGTATTACTTGTTGCGCAATCATCCATTCTCTTTTGTTAATTTTTTTCTCTAGTTTTTGTAGCCAACTATAGAAATCAACTATATCCATCTGATTCAGTTCATAGATCTTCATTCCTGCTATTTGATAATGTCTTGACTCTATATTTAACCTAGTACCATTACAAGATTTACAATTATAAGCAGACATATAAAGGTCTGCCCATCTTTGAACTGATTTTACATATGAAAGACGATACTGCTCCTCAATAAAATTTGCGATACCCTGAAATTTTACTTTATAAGCATGTGTTATTTTTGCAGAATCTAATTTAATTTTTACATCACCATTAAATCCAAATAAAATAGCACTAAGACCTTCATCGTTAATATTTTTAATTGGCATAGACAAAGAAAATCCCATTTTATGACCAACAAGCTTTAATTGATTAAGTAACCAATCCGATTTTTGATTAATAATTGGAGCTATTGCTCCTTGTTGTATACTTAATGCACGATTTGGGATAATCTTATCAACATCTGCCTTTTTATGAAAGCCTAACCCATTACACTCTTCACAAGCTCCCTTCGGGGAATTAAAAGAGAAAGAATTAGGCTCAGGGTTTTTGTATGCTATTCCTGTTTCTTTACACATAATATTTTTACTAAAATATCTAGCCTTATCATCTCCTTCTATTAGGATCATAATAGTACCATCACCTTCTTTTAATGCTAATTTTATCGAAGTAGCTAATCTTTCTAATACATTCTTATTAATTGTTAATCTGTCAAGAACTATCTCAATATCATGAATTTTATACCTATCCAAACGTAAAGAGGGAGTTATATCGTGAATTACCCCGTCTATACGGGCTTTTAAAAAACCTTTCTTTAAAAGCTTAATAAATAAATCTTGATAATTACCTTTTCTAGCATGCACAACAGGTGCTAAAACAGTGATGCTATTTTTATTAAATTCATTATATAATAAATTTATTATTTCTTTTTCAGAGAAACGAATCATCTTATTTCCTGTATTATACGAATGTGGAATTCCTATACGTGCAAAAAGAAGTCGTAAATAATCATATATCTCTGTGACAGTTCCTACTGTTGACCTTGGGTTTTTTGATGTTGTTTTTTGTTCAATTGCTACAACTGGACTCAATCCTGTGATCTTTTCAACTTCTGGACGTTTCATGTTGCCTAAAAATCGTCTCGCATAAGCATTAAATGTTTCTAGATATCTTCTTTGGCCTTCAGCATATATTGTATCAAATGCAAGTGATGATTTTCCGCTTCCGCTTTTACCAGTGAATATCACAAGTTTGTTTCTAGGGATTTCTAAATCAATATTCTTTAAATTATGCACGCGAGCACCGTAAACACAAATATGTTCTTGAGATGATTTCATGTGCAATTTATTTTTTTACATATTCAGAAAAAATAATTTCTTCTGTTTCAGGAATTACAATTGTGTAGTTTTGGCTAGTAATATTTGTAATAGTTTCGCTTCTAATCCAAGGATTATATTCTCTAAGAATCTTATAATTTACCCCTAGATCTTTTGCATATTTTATTAAATCTATATTAGATTTATTCAATACAATATTTTTTTTCTTAACAGGGTCATACAAATCTTTTTCTCGAATTATAAATCCATATTGTTTAGGAGATTCCAAAATAGTTTTGATCGCTAGTATTCTGAAAATATATCTAGAAGTCTCATTATTTAAATGTAGATTATAATAATTATTAGAACCTTGACTTTCAATAGTTTTTGCTGCTCCATTAATACCCATATTATAAGCTGCTGCTGACATTGTCCATGACCCAAATTTATCATATGCATCATTTAAATACGTGCAAGCAAGTTCTGTAGCCTTTTCTAGATTATAACGTTGATCAATCTCATTATTAATTTCCAAACCATATTCCTTTCCAGTAGATTTCATGATTTGCCAGAAACCAGTTGCTCCAGAAGGAGATACAACATCTTCTAAACCACTTTCTATAACTGCTAAATATTTAAAATCTTCAGGAATACTATTCTCTTTTAATATTGGCTCGATAATAGGGAAATACTTATTCGCTCGTTTAATATATAATAAAGTATTAGATTGCCAATAAGTATTTTTAAGTAATTCTTTATCTAATCGTTCCCAAGTTTTAGAATTATTAAGAGGAATTGTTTCATTAGCAAAATGTATATTCTCAGGCTTTACAATAGAAAATATAGCATATTTATCATAAAACTCTTCTTGATAGTTTTGATCTTCTGATTTCAAAGAAGATGAAGAGACAAGAAATTGATATGTTAAAATTAAAATGAAAAAAGTGGCAAAATAGAAAGAATTCTTTTTCATTTAAAATTTACTTTTTAAATCCAAAAATCTAATCCCTTCTTGATCTTTCTGGGATACAATAGGGCTTGAATTTCTCCAATCAATATTTAAATCTTGATCGTTCCAAATAATACATCTCTCTGATTCTGTATTATAGATGTTTGTACACTTATATACAAATATTGTATTGTCTTCTAGTGTAACAAATCCATGCGCAAAACCTGGAGGTATCCAAAACATTTTATTATTCTCTCCGGTTAATTCAATCGAAAAATATTCCCCATATGTATTTGAGTTCTTACGGATATCAACAGCAACATCTAAAACTGCTCCTTTGATGACACGAACTAATTTACCTTGTTCAAAAGGAGGGTTCTGGAAATGCAGTCCACGTAATACTCCTTTGTGAGAAAGAGACTGATTATCTTGCAAGAATTTAATATTTAATCGATTCTCTTGAAAAGAAAATTGATTCCAAGTTTCAAAAAAAGAACCTCTTTCGTCTTGAAATATTTCAGGTTCAATTACTAATAAAGATTCTAAAGGAGTTTTTGTGATTTTCATAGAAACTATTTATAAAAATCCAAATATAAAAAATGAAGTTCATAAAAATTACAATAAAACAATAAGAAATGTATTTTTGTGAAAAAAATAATTATGAAAAAGATAACAAAACTAATTACATGCGCTTTATTAATTAGCGGATGTACAGATAATATTCAAAATAAAGAGTTAAAAACTGAGATTGACAAAGTTAGTTATAGCGTGGGTGTTAGCATGGCTAATAGTGTTAAAGAACAAGGATTAGATTCTATTGATATTTATTCTATTGCTAAAGCATTTAATGATGTTTTTATCGGGAACGAGTTAGCTCTCACACCAGAAGAATCAAGTACTATCTTGCAAGAATATTCGGAGAAATTAAGTAAGAGAGTGCAAGCAAAAAAAGTTCGTGAAGAAAAAGAAAAAACAGAAGAAAATAAAAAATTATTAGCAGAAAACACAGAAGAAACTATCACACTTCCAAGTGGTTTGCAAATTGAAATGATACAAAATGGAGAAGGAAAATCTCCAACCTCAGCAGATATGGTTACTGTACATTACACCGGCATGCTTACTAATGGTACTGTATTTGACAGTTCAGTTGAACGAGATCAGCCAGCTACATTTCCTGTAGGAGGAGTAATACCTGGTTGGACAGAAGCATTACAATTAATGCAAGTTGGATGTAAATGGAGATTGACTATCCCTTCAGAATTAGCATACGGAGAACGAGGTGCTGGAGATATCATTGGCCCAAATGAAACCTTAATTTTTGAAGTAGAATTACTAGCTATAGAAGCTACTAAAGAAT
This sequence comes from Bacteroidota bacterium, assembly GCA_036339955.1. Lineage (GTDB taxonomy): Bacteria > Bacteroidota > Bacteroidia > Flavobacteriales > BACL11 > JAYYZX01. Next base: position 5,013 of record JAYYZX010000007.1, on the reverse strand, counting down.
AAACTAGTTTAACCTAATTTATTGTTTCCAATGATCTACTTTATTCTAATCAACTCTTCTGAGTTACCTCTAAATAATTTTTGAAGTTGATTATAATTAATTTTTTTAATTAAAAATATAGCTCCTTCTTCGTTACTATCTGCATCATAGTTGATTTTTTCATACTCAATATTCTGTAACTCATCCTGAGCATTCATAATATTAATACTTGATGCTTCTATCTTTTCATAATTAAAAGAGCTAACTAAACTAATTCGAGTGCATTCGAAACCATTAGAGGCTTTTTTATTTATATATAAAGTGTTCCCTTGCCCTTTTATAATCATCGTTGAATCTATATGTGAAACTACGGATTTGTTATTCGAAGAATTTTCCTGTACTGAAGAAGATGTGACAACATATGTAGTTGTATCCTTATCAATTAATATGAAAGTCCCCTGAAACCTTTTAGGGATCTCACTCAATAAATCTAAAGACTCTGGCTGAGAATCCATAAATTGGACATTAGTACAAGAAGCGAAAAGTATAGAACAAAATATAACAAGATTGATTGATTTCATAATAATATGTTTTAGGTTTTAATATTGGAATAAAGATAATAAACTATTTCTTTCTAAAAAATATCTGGATAGGAACTCCTGAAAAATTAAAATTCTCACGCAATTTGTTTTCTAAAAATCTTTTATATGACTCCTTGACATATTGAGGAAGGTTTGCAAAGAACGCAAACGAAGGCGCATGCGTTGGTAATTGTGTACAATACTTAATCTTAATATACTTCCCCTTGTTAGATGGAGGAGGAGTTTTTTGAATATATGGTAGAATAATAGAATTTAACTTTGAAGTTGGGATTTTTTGACTTCTGTTCTTACAAACTTCTATTGCTTGTTCCAATGCCTTTAGTAAACGCTGTTTCTTTGTAGTAGAAGTGAAAATTATTGGAATATCTGAAAAAGGAGAAATCTTTTTTTTGATTTCCTCTTCCATCTTTTTAGTTGTTTCGGTATTTTTAGTAATTAAGTCCCATTTATTTACCAATATTACAATTCCTTTATGATTTCTATCTGCAAGATGAAAAATCTTTTGATCTTGAGATTCAAAGCCCTGAGAACCATCAATCATTAATATACATACATCTGAATATTCAATAGATCTAATAGATCTCATTACAGAATAAAATTCTAAATTCTCATTAACATTTTTCTTTTTTCGAAGACCAGCTGTATCTACTAAAACAAAATCAAAACCAAACTTGTTAAAATGTGTGTCTAAAGAGTCTCTAGTAGTCCCTGCTATTTCAGTAACAATATTTTGGTCTTTATCAATTAAAGCATTTATAAAAGACGATTTCCCAACATTTGGTCGCCCTATAACAGCAAATTTTGGAATATCAAGATTAATATTTAACTGTTCATCACTTAAATGTTTAATTAACTCGTCTAAAAGCTCTCCTGTTCCACTTCCACTAATTGAAGATATAGCAAAATAATCCCCCATACCTAAATTATAAAATTCAATGGCATCTTTAAGTAATTCAGAATTATCTGTCTTGTTTACAACAAGTAATACTTTCTTACTACTTTTTCTAAGTAATTGGGAAATCTCTTTATCTAAATCAGTAATACCATGCTTTACATCTACTAGAAACAAAATAACATCCGATTCTTCAATTGCCAATTCAACCTGTTTCCTAATCTCTGTCTCAAAAACATCATCAGAAAAATGGACGTAGCCTCCTGTATCAATTAATGAAAACTCTTTCCCTCCCCAATCTGATTTTCCATAATGTCTGTCTCGAGTAACGCCACTAAATTCATCTGTAATAGCTTTTCTTGTTTGCGTCAAACGATTAAAAAAAGTAGATTTTCCAACATTCGGCCTACCAACTATAGCAACTATATTACCCATATCTTAATATCCAAACCTTTTTAATTGATTAATGTTATCCCTCCAGTTCTTTTTGACTTTTACAATAGTTTCTAAATATATATTTTGCCCTAAAAACTTTTCTAAATTACGACGTGCTTCAGTACCAATCCTCTTAATACCTAAACCTTTATGGCCTATTAAAATACGTTTTTGACTTTCTCTCATAACATAAATAATGGTTGAAATACGTAAAATATTCTCATCTTTTTTAAATTCCTGAACCTGCACTTGCACGGAATATGGTATTTCTTTTTTATAATGTTTTAGGATTTTTTCTCTTATAATCTCTTCTACAAAAAATCTTTCTGATTTATCAGTAATAGTATCTTTAGAATAATATTCAGGAGAAACTGGCAGTAAATGAATAATCCGCTCCAATACTTTCTCAAGATTAAAATTATTTAAACAAGAAACAGGAAAAACATCTGCATTTGGGAACTCTTTTTCCCAATATTTTAATTGATTGATTACAGCTTTTTGATCAATCAAATCAATCTTATTAAGCAATAAAATAAGAGGTGTAGAAATTTGTTTAATACGACTATAAATCTCTTGATCCTTTAATGGTTGTCGGCCAATTTCAACCACATAAATAAATATATCTGCATCTTCAAAAGTACTTTCAACAAAACCCATCATTTTTTCTTGAAGCTTATATGCTGGCTGAATAATTCCTGGAGTATCTGAAAATACAATTTGATAGTCTTTAGAATTTAATATCCCTAGTATACGATGACGAGTTGTCTGCACCTTATTTGTAATAATTGATAATTTTTCACCAATTATAGCATTCATGAAAGTTGACTTCCCAACATTAGGGTTTCCAATAATATTTACAAAACCTGCTTTATGTTTCATTTTACAAAGAAACGAAAAAAGAAAAAAGCAATAATATTAACTATTAAGATAATTTTCCTTTAGTTAATCTTTGTAGTTCTTGATTTCTATTCAGCCATGTTTCTTCTGTTTTACGTAAATCTTTTTGAATATTTTCGTAATCTTTAAAAAAATCTGTTGATTGAGATAATTCCTGAAATTTAATAGGATCTGCTAATTGGGTTTCAAAATCTTTTATCGATTCTTGTAATTCACTAATCTTCTTTTCTAATCTCCCTATTATATTTTTAAGTTTTCTAATATTATTTTGTGTTTTTTTACTTTGCTTGTATAATGAAGATTTATCCTTCTTTTTTTCTTTTGAAGATTCTCTAGTGATTTCTAACTGTTTAAAATCAATAAAATTTCGTTCAGATAAAAAAGTATCTATATCTCCTATATACTCTTTAATATTTTTATTTCTAAACTCATATACTTTTTGTGTAAGTCCTTGTAAAAACTGTCTGTCATGAGATACAATGATTAAGCTTCCATCAAAATCTAATAAAGCTTTTTTGAGAATATCTTTAGAAATCATGTCTAAATGGTTTGTAGGCTCATCCATAATTAGAAGATTAATAGGCTCTAAGAGTAATTTACAAAGAGCTACTCTAGCTCTTTCTCCTCCTGAGAGAACTTTTATTTTCTTGTCAACATCATCATTACTAAAAAGAAATGAACCTAATATGTCTCGAGTCTTTAAAGAATTATCTGCTGAAGAATCTTCTATTGTTTGCAAAATAGTCCTTTCTGGGTCTAAGAAATCTGTTTGGTTTTGGGCATAATATCCAACTTGTATTTTATGTCCTAATTTAACACTTCCTTGATAGTCAATGTCATTTACAATGATACTGGCTAAAGTAGTCTTCCCTTCACCATTTTTACCGACAAATGCAATTTTATCACCTTTAACAATTTCTAAATTAATATTTCTTAATACTTCTAAATCATTATATCTTTTTGAAACATCTTTTGCTTTCATACTGACTTTACCGGAATGGGGAGCTGGAGGAAAACGAAATTGCATCTTGCTAATATCTTCTTGCTCTACATTTATTAGTTCTAACTTATCCAATTTTCTAATTAAAGTCTGTGCAAATGCTGCTTTATTTTTCTTTGCTCTAAATTTATCAATCAACATTTTAGTTTGCTTAATATATCTATCTTGGTTTTTCTTAGCTTGTATCTGTTTCTGAATTCTATCTTTTCTTAATTCTACATATTTAGAATACGAAGCTTTATAATCATGTATACTGCAAAATGCAATTTCAATAGTTCTATTAGTAATAACATCTAAAAACTGTCTATCATGAGAAACTATAAGAACAGATCCTAGATATTTCTTTAACCATTCTTCTAGCCATATAATAGATTCAATATCTAAATGATTAGTAGGCTCATCTAACAAAATTAAATCAGGCTTTATGAGTAATATCTTGGCTAATTCAATCCGCATTCGCCATCCTCCACTAAACTCATTTGTTTTTCTATCAAAATCATTCTGAGAAAAACCTAATCCTGTTAAGATTTGATTTATTTCTGAATGGATATCATGTCCTCCTAACATTCGAAATCTCTCTTCTGATTCATTAAATGCATTAATAAGATCCATATATGAGTCAGTATCATAATCATCTCGGCTATTCAATTGAATATTAATTTCTTTCATGCTCTCCTCAAGTTGTTCTAGAGTACTAAATACAGATCGTGCTTCTTCTATAACCGTTTTATTATCTTGAAATACTAAATCTTGTTTTAGATATCCTATTAAAACTTTATCACTAGAAATTACATCTCCTGAATTAGGTTGAATATTATTCGAAAGCAATTCTAATAAAGTAGATTTTCCTACTCCATTTTTACCTACTAAACCAATTTTATCTCCCTTATTTATCATAAAAGAAATATTATTGAAAATATCTTGTCCTCCAAAATACAATGAAAGATCCTGTACTGAAATCATAAAAACAAAGTTATATCTTAAATATATAAACTCAATTGTAAATGTGAAAAAATAAACTTTATACAGTATATTTGCAATCCTATAATATCGCGGGGTGGAGCAGCTGGTAGCTCGTTGGGCTCATAACCCAAAGGTCGCAGGTTCGAGTCCTGTCCCCGCTACTAGATAAAAAGAGAACTTAATAGTTCTCTTTTTTATTTTATATTTATACAAAGTACAACAATAGTACAACAAAATTATCTTTC
>JAYYZX010000006.1:0-190225 GCA_036339955.1 Bacteroidota bacterium | reverse complement strand
CCTGAAAGCGCTTCTGAAATCAAAAAAAAGATGAAGGATTCGTGTAAAGAAATAAAAACACTTTACTATTTAGAAGTGATAGAGGATTTATTAAAGAAAAACTAAACCAAATAGTTTGAAATATTTACTTTTTCTGCAATAATTGAATGCAATTTCTCAACTGAAATTCTTTCCTGATTCATGGTATCTCTATCACGCAAAGTAACAGTATTATCTTCTAAAGTTTGATGATCAACAGTAATAGAGAATGGCGTGCCAATAGCATCCTGTCTTCTGTATCTTTTTCCAATAGAATCTTTTTCTTCATATTGGCAATTAAAATCTATTTGAAGAGATTTCATAATTTCTCTCGCTTTTTTTGGCATTCCATCCTTTTTGGTAAGAGGAAGAATTGCAGCTTTTAAAGGGGCTAATACCGACGGAATTTTCAGCACTACTCTCGACTCTCCATTTTCTAATTTTTCCTCAAAGAAAGAATGACTTAGAACCGCAAGGAACATCCTGTCTAAACCAATAGATGTCTCTATGACATAAGGGACATAGCTTTTATTCATTTTAGAATCGTAATAGATTATTTTTCTTCCAGAATGTTTTTGGTGTGCTTTTAAATCAAAATCTGTTCGGGAATGGATACCTTCTAATTCTTTAAATCCGAATGGAAATTTAAACTCAATATCGGAAGCAGCATTAGCATAATGCGCTAGAGATTGATGATCATGAAAACGGTAATTGTCTTCGCCCATTTTAAGAGACTGGTGCCATTTCATGCGGGATTCTTTCCAGTATTGGTACCATTTTAGTTCTTCTCCTGGTGGAACAAAAAATTGCATTTCCATTTGCTCAAACTCTTTCATTCTGAAAATAAATTGTCGAGCAACAATTTCATTTCTGAAAGCCTTGCCAATTTGCGCAATTCCAAATGGGATTTTCATTCGAGCAGTTTTTTGCACATTAAGAAAATTTACAAAAATTCCTTGTGCCGTTTCTGGACGCAAATACAAATCAGAAGAAGAATCTGCTGTGCCACCCATTTGTGTTTTAAACATCAAGTTAAACTGACGAACATCTGTCCAATTATTGGTTCCTGAAACAGGACATTTTATATCCAATTCTTCAATAAGATTTTTTATGCCTTTTAAATTTGCATTTGAAAAGCAAGAGGTCATTTTTTGATTTATTTCATCAATTTTTTTCTGTCTTTCTAAAACCCTTTTGTTTGTAGAAACAAACTCTTCTTTATTGAAAGCAACGCCAAAACGCTTAGCTGCTTTTATACAATCTTTTTCAATTTTAGCATCAATTTTAGCAATATGATTTTCGATTAAAACATCTGCTCGATATCTTTTTTTAGAATCTTTATTATCAATTAGAGGATCGTTAAAAGCATCTACATGACCAGAAGCTTTCCAAGCAGTAGGATGCATAAAGATTGCGGTATCTAACCCCACAATGTTTTCATGCATATTTACCATTGATTTCCACCAATAGTTTTTAATATTATTTTTTAATTCTACTCCGTTTGGGCCATAGTCATAAACAGCAGCTAACCCGTCATACACCTCAGAAGATTGAAACACATAGCCATATTCTTTTGCATGGGAAACCACTTTTTTAAAAACATCTTCATAGTTCGTCATACAACAAAAATATAAATTATAAACCCAAAAGACTATTTTTGTTTTATGATTCAAATAGAAGATCAAATTTTATCATTAGATATTATTGAAAAAAATTTTACATGTGATTTAAATTCTTGTAAGGGAGCATGTTGTGTTGAGGGAGATTCTGGAGCCCCAATACTAGATAAAGAGCGAATATTTTTAGAAGAAAATTATCACAAAATCAGGCCATATATGAGGAAGAAAGCTATTGATGTAGTAAAAAAGAAAGGCCTTTCAGTAGTTGATTCAGAAGGAGATTTAACAACAAATTTGGTTAATGACAGAGAATGCGTCTTTGTTTCTATAGAAGAGGGAATTAACAAGTGCTCCGTTGAACAAGCGTATTTAAATGGCAAAACAAACTTTAAGAAACCAATTTCTTGTCATTTATTTCCAATACGCATTACTAAACATAAAAATTTTGAAGCGCTAAATTATGAGAAAATTCCTATATGTAAGAAAGCATGTGTATGTGGGGATAAGCTCAAGACTCCTCTTTATATATTTCTTAAAGAGGCGTTAATTAGGAAATATGGAGAAAAATGGTATAAAAAATTAATTACAGAAATTAATAAGTAGTCATTAATTTTTGTAATATTGCGGTATTACCTTTACAATATTATCATGATAAAAAAGCATAAAATATTATTAATAGTTTTATTATTCTCTAATTTCTCTTTCTTCTCTTTTGCGCAGATATCAGACAGATCTAATGATGAAGACACATATATAATGGGGGCTAGACCACAAGCTGGAGATATAGGTATCTATTTAGGTGTTTCCACAGATGACATAGCAAACGTAGTGAAAGCAATTGATTCTGATACTAGTTGGCAAGAAGTAGGGATACCTCTTATAAATATAAAATATTATTATACAGATAAATTAGTTTTTAAAGCAGGAGCGCGTGTTTATAAAAGAAGAAGATCTATAGAGGGAGACGTTAGCCCATTAGATAATTCTCAATTTTCTGATATCGGGATAAAAACATATGAGCATAAAGAAGTAGATGCTCAATGGAATCTGTATTTAGGAGCAGAAAAACATTTTGATTTAAGTAATATATATGATTGGTATGTTGGAGCACAGGCAAACATTGGATATAATAGATCGGTAAGAACTAACAACATTACATATGATACTAGTTGGGGAGGATTTTCAAACTATTTTAATGATGAGGGATCGAGTTTTGGTATTGTATATGGGCTTGAAGGATTAGTAGGAGTTAATTTCTTTTTATATGATTTTCCAGTAGCATGTGGACTTGAATATGGATTTAGCGCACGAAATTTTGGAGCTAATAGATATAAATACGAATACTCAGAAAGTATAAACGGAACAAGCGCTTCAGGAACGTATTATACATCTTTGATTGAAGATTTTGAGAATGCTACGGCTAATTCGATGGCAACAAGCAATACTAGATTTTCTGACTTGAAAGCTAAAAGATTTGACATAACGCCAATAGCAAGAGTTACTATTACTTGGTATATACGTAGATAGATGAAAAGACATATAATTATATTTATAGCCCTATTTTTAGGGTCGTGTATTGCTCCGAATCCTACAGTTCAATCTCAAAGAACAAAAACAGCAACATTATTCCCTGATGCGGTTTTATTAGAGATGACTTTTAAAGATCTCAAATTTTTGGGAGAAACAGAGGTCTCTTATGAATATACCAATTATGGCCCAGGGATTAATAGGTTAAGAAAAATCAATGATCAATCAGCTAGTGATTATACTAGTTATAAAGAATACGTTCAATTTGAAGGCAAACACCAATCTTGGTTAGGACAATTTTTTCTTAGTTATCAAGAAAGAGCTTTAGTTAAGGCATATCAAGAATTCCCAGAAGCTGATTACATAGAACCAACAGTAACTACTGTGCGAAAACGTAATATGTGGCCTGCTGGAGCAAAAATCAAAAAGACTATAAAAGTAAAAGCGTATAAATTGAAAATTCATTAAGGACCTTCAACAACGCAGATACTATTAATTTTTTGTATGAATGAAAAATATAATATTAAGCCTTTCTCTTTTTAGTCTAATATTGATTTCTTGTGAAAAGGGTCATAAGGACACAATAAATATTGATATTAGTCCTTCCGATCCTTTTTTAATAAGAAGTTCGGGAGATGTAATTTTATATAATATTCAAATAACTTCTCCTGAAATACTATCTAAATTTAAAATTTCGGAAACGATTGGGCATAGTACTCCTACAAATTTATTAGATAAATCTATAACAGGCGATAATCATACAGAATCATATTCTTATATAGTACCTAATATTTCAACAGATTCCGCTAATATTACAATTAAATTTAGTGTAGAAACATCTTCAGGAGACACAAAAGATAGAGCTAAAACTGTTTTAGCTTTAGCTACAAATTCTTTATTGGAAGAATATGCAGGAAACACAATGTTCTCTTGTTCTGATACCTTAACAAGTACTAATCTATTTAATGCATATAATTTATTAACAGTAGCTCCAACAAATAATGCAGACTCAACAGCTCATATTGCAGATTTGTGTGACTCTACTGGTGCTGGTCAATTTTTGAGGACTTGGTACTCCCCTTCAGGAATTAAGTTTGTTCGATATAATAGCTTTGACTATGCTAATGCTACAGAATCTATGATTGAAGATGCATATAATACAGGACTAAAAGTAGAAGTTTTGTACGATATAAATCAAAACGATATTATGTTAACCAAAATAGGTAATAAATTTTGTGCTATTAAACTAATTTATGTGATTGATGAAGTAGGAGTGCAGAATGATCGCTATGAATTTAGCATTAAAAAATAACATTTAGTTAAAAGCGCTTTCTCCCGTAATATCTAATCCTGTAATTAATAAATGTATATCGTGAGTTCCCTCATAAGTTATTACTGATTCTAGATTCATCATGTGTCGCATAATAGGATATTCTCCAGTAATACCCATTGCGCCAAGTATTTGCCTTGCTTCACGAGTAATATTTAAAGCCATTTCTACATTATTTCTTTTACACATAGAAATTTGAGCGGATGTAGCTCTATCTTCATTTCGTAAAACCCCAAGTCTCCATGTTAAAAATTGAGCCTTAGTAATTTCTGTAATCATTTCAGCTAATTTTTTTTGTTGTAATTGAAATGAAGCGATTGGTCTCCCAAATTGAATCCTTTCCTTTGAATACCTAAGAGCGGTATCATAACAATCCATAGCAGTCCCAATTGCTCCCCATGCTATTCCATATCGGGCCGAATCCAAGCATCCTAGTGGAGCTCCCAAACCATCTTTTTCTGTTAGTAAATTTGTTTTGGGAATTTTCACATTATCAAAAACTAATTCTCCTGTAGCAGAAGCTCTCAAGCTCCATTTCCCATGAGTTTCAGGAGCTGTAAACCCTTCCATATCTCTCTCAACAATAAGACCTTTAATTCTCCCTTCTTCATTTTTCGCCCAAACTATTGCTATATCAGCAAATGGAGCATTGGATATCCACATTTTTGACCCATTTAAAATATAGTAAGACCCATTATCTTTTATATTAGTCTTCATCCCACCAGGGTCAGAACCATAGTCAGGCTCAGTTAACCCAAAGCACCCAATAAGCTCTCCATTAGCAAGTTTAGGAAGAAATTTTTTCTTTTGTTCTGTTGTCCCATATTTCCATATAGGATACATTACTAATGAAGATTGTACAGAAGCCGTAGAACGAATTCCACTATCGCCTCTTTCAATCTCTTGCATAATTAATCCATATGAAATTTGATCTAATCCAGCACCGCCATAATCTACGGGGATATATGGTCCAAAAGCTCCAATTTCTGCTAGTCCATGTATCAATTGTTTAGGGAAAACAGCTTTTTGGCAAGCATCTTCAATTATTGGAGAAACCTCTCGTTTAACCCAATCTCTGGCAGTGGATCGAACTAGTTTTTGTTCATCTGTTAATAATTCATCTAATTGAAAGTAGTCAGGAGCTTCAAACAAATCTGTTTTCATAAGTTAATTTTTTTTCAAAAGTATTGAATTTATAACTAAACTAGATTTTTTATTTAGGTGGGATCTTGAAAACGTATATTTGTTATTTCAAAATAAAATAAATGGAGGCCATTTATAGAGTTACTTATAATCATGAAATAGCGTTTATATTTTTACTGACATCTTTTTTTTTATTAGCAATATTAAAAGCTTTTTATTGGAAAACCACTAAACTATTAGTATTAAGTATATTTTCAAAACGCTATACAAATCAGTATTTAAGAGAAGACAATGTTTTTACAGAACGAGTTAATATAATCACATTTTGTATATTATTAATTAACTTTTCGTTATGGTTGTTTAAACTGAAAAATGAAGATAGTTTTGAGACATTTAGTTTTATCATATTTTTAATTGGCATCTATTATTTAGCTAAATATTTAACAATATATTCTTTAGGGCATGTTTTTTTAATGAAAGACCTCTCTAGAGTTGTAATATTTTTATCTGTATTATTTGACAAAGTATTATTCTTGTTTTTAATGCCAGTGATAGTATTGATATATTTTTTTGCTATACCAATTACTAGTTCTTTATTGATTATCAGTATAATTTATTTAGAGCTTAGTTTTGTTATTAAATTAATTTATTTATTTAAAATAGGCAATAGAACTTTTGGGATTGAGCCTCTTTATATATTTTTATATCTTTGTATTCTTGAAGTTTTCCCTATTACTGTACTTATAAAAGGGCTAATTTTTAAATAACTATTTTATGGAGACTAGACAGACAAAAGTAAAATCAATTTTGATTTCACAACCAAAGCCTGAAGGGAAATCTCCATATATGCAGATTCAAAGAAAATATAAACTTAAGATTGACTATCGACCATTTATTCAAGTAGAAGAAATTACAGCATTAGAATTCAAAAAACAACGTATTAGTATTTTAAATCATGATGCAGTAATTTTCAGCAGCAAACATGCTATGGATCATTATTTTGGAATGTGTGAAAAAATGAGAATTCGTGTGCCGGATGCTATGAAATATTTTTGTGTTTCTGAAGTAATAGCTCATTATTTGCAAAATTTTATTACATATAGAAAAAGAAAGATTTTTATTGGAGAACAAACATTTGCCAGCTTAATACCACTGATGCAGAAACATAACGAAAGCAAATTTTTATTTCCTTGTTCAGATATTTTAAAAAAAAGGATAAATAAATCAATGGATGATAGTGGACTAGAATATACAAAAGCAGAAATGTACAGAGTGATATGCTCAGACCTTACAGATCTTAAAAGTGTAAGTTATGATATTTTGGTTTTCTTTAGCCCTACAGACATCAAATCTTTGTATGAAAATTTCCCTAAATTTCAACAAAACAACACTAGGATAGCAGTATTTGGGCCTAGCACTTTACAATCTGTAAAAGACCATAATTTAATTGCAGATATTATTGTTCCTAATAAAAATGCGCCATCTATGTCCATGGCACTAGATCAATATATAAGAGAAGCCAATAAAAGGAGAAGAAAATAATTATACTATCTCTAAAATAATTTATAGAATATGCAAAAGTTTGGGAAAAAAGGGCGTTTGTGTAAAAAAACAGAAATAGAAAGGTTATTTAAAGAAGGATCTGTTATTGAAGACACAACATTTACTCTTATGTGGCTAATATTAGAAAATAGTCAGAAGACACCAATTAAATTTTTGATTAGTGTCCCAAAGAAAAATATTAAAGCATCTGTTTCTAGGAATAAAATTAAAAGATTGGTAAGAGAAGTCTATAGAAAAGAAAATACAAATTTAGAGAATAAAATAATTAAAAACAATCAACAACTATATCTAGCGTTTATATATAAAAAAAAAGAAATTGAAACATTCTCAATTTTGGAACAAAAAATAAAACTACTTTTACTTCGTTTAACAAAGAGAATATGAAAACAGTATTTTCTTATTTATTTATGGGCGTAATTACATTTTATCAGAAAATAATTTCTCCATTGTTACCCCCAACATGCAGGTACACACCTACATGTTCAGAGTACACAAAAGAAGCAATTAGCAAATATGGCCCATTTAAAGGAGCTCAATTAGGGGTAATACGGATTTTGAAATGTCATCCTTGGGGAGGGAGTGGCTATGATCCATTAAATTAAGATAGTAGGATATTATGAATAGAAAGGTAAAGATTTTATTAGCAGTTTTTTTAATATCTATTATATCCGTTATTTCTGTCGGATATTCTGAGAAATATTTTGAAATTTCTAAAAATCTAGATGTTTTTGTAACATTATACAAAGAGCTAAATAATTATTATGTAGATGATGTTAATCCTGGGGAAACTATAAAAAAAGCAATAGATTCTATGCTTAAATCATTAGACCCATATACAACTTATATTCCAGAATCTAAGATAGAAGATTTTCGTTTTATGACTACAGGGCAATATGGAGGAATAGGAGCAATAATCACTAAAATAAATGAATATGTTTATATTAATGAGCCGTATGAAGACTTCCCAGCACAGAAAGCAGGTTTAATGGCAGGAGATAAAATTTTAGAAATAAATGGGGTTTCTGCTAAAAACAAAACTACTGAAGATGTGAGTAAAATCCTCAAAGGACAACCAAATACAATGGTAAAAATTTTAATTGAAAGAGGAGTTTCAAAACCAAATGGGATGATCGAGCAATCACAATTAGACGTATCATTCAACAGAGAAGAAATAAAGGTTAAAAGTATACCATATTACGGATTTATTAAAAAAGGAATCGCATATATTAAATTACGGAGCTTCACTAAAGAGTGTTCAAAAGAATTAAAACGTGCATTGAATGATTTGAAAAATAAAGAACAATTAAAAGGGATGATACTTGATTTAAGAGGGAATCCAGGAGGCCTTTTAAATGAGTCTGTAAAGATTGCTAATTTATTTTTACCAAAAGGGCAAGAAATAGTAAGAACAAAAGGTAAAATAAAATCTTGGGAAAAAATATATAAAGCAAATCAACAGCCTTTGGACCTAGTAACACCGTTAGTAATTTTAATAAATAAGTCTTCTGCTTCTGCTTCTGAAATTGTTGCGGGCTCAATTCAAGATTTAGACAGAGGGGTTATTATTGGAGAGAGGAGCTTTGGGAAGGGGCTTGTTCAGCAAACAAGAGAATTAAGTTATAATTCTAAATTAAAACTCACAGTTGCTAAATACTACATTCCTAGCGGGAGATGTATTCAAGCTGTTGATTTCTCTAACAGAAACAATGATGGAAGCGTAGGAAAAATTCCAGACTCGTTAATCACAGAATTTAAAACTAAAAATGGGAGGCTAGTATATGATGGAGGAGGTATTAACCCAGATGTTTTGATATATCAACAGAAGAATAATGAGTTTTTGGCCCAGATTTACAAGAATCGCCATTTTTTTAATTTTGCTACTGATTATCGTATTCGTCATAAATCACTTGATACAAACTATGTTTTAACAGAAGAAGAATACTTAGAGTTTATTAATTACTTGTCTGAAAAGGGGAACGAGTACAAAACATCTACAGAAAAAGCATTGGAAGATTTAAAAGAAGAAATAAAAGAAGATGAATATTTTAGTGAAAATGATTATAATATTTTTGAAAAACAATACGATTTAATTATTGAACAGGCAAAAAATCAAAAACTAAAAAACCCATCAAAACACAAAGAAGAAATAAAGGAAATTTTAACAGGAGAGATTACAAGTCGTTATTACTATCAAAAAGGTCGAATACAATCAACATTACTTTTTGACGAAGCAATAAAAAAATCTCTTGGTGTGTTGCAGAATGCAGAAGAATATGAATCAATTTTATCAGGGATTCAATAGGATCACAATTAATAATATTTTACAGATATTATTTGTATTACTAGGATTTGTCATCCCTATTTCAACAGTAGGGACTAATATTATTGTTGCTATTTTTATTTTTTTATGGGTACTCGAAGGGAAATTCAAGCTAAAAATTCGAATTATTAAAGAAAAAAAATGGATTAAGCCTTTAATTTTATTAATACTATTTTACATTACCTCTTTTTTGTTTGTTGGCCCCCAGCAAGAAACTGTATTTATCTTTCAAAGACTCCCATTACTTTTAGTATTGCCTATTTTTATTAGCTCTGAATTAAGGCAAAAAAGTTTAAGACAAGGAGTAATTCTTTTTTTCATAATATCTTTCTTATCTGCAGTATTATCGATTCTAGATTTTGATTTAATAATTAATATAAAAAAAATATTATATGGAGAGAAATATAAATTTATTGCCACATTTTTAAAATATAATTATCATAATATAATGCTTGCATTTGCGAGCATATTAGCTCTACAGATTTTGGTTAATCATAAAACAAAAAAACCAGTATACTTGATAATATTGATATTCATTTGTAGTTTGAGTATTTTTTTAGAGAGAGGTAGAGCTGGGCAACTTATTTTCCTATTATTTTTTGTTCTACAAAGTATAATTTCTTTTAAAAAGAAACCCATATATTCATTTGCTATATTAGGTTTTGTTTTGTTACTAACTCTAGGAGCAACGTATCAATCTCAGCATTTTCATAAAAGAGTAGAATTAACCAAACAAATTATTGAAACTAATGGTGTTAATGCTCAAGGATATACAGATGTTAGATATACTTTTTTTAAGCGTTCGTATAAAATGATTAAAACTAAGCCAATTTTTGGTCATGGGGCAGGAACATGGAAGACTCTTTTTAATAAAAAGAACTCTTTTCAAAACCCTGAAATCAAGGAGCATCTACATCCGCATAATAATTATATTTATATATGGTTTGAATTAGGAGTTTTTGGACTAATAACTTTTTTAGCCATATTTTATTTTCAAATAAAAGAATTGTTTAAAAAGTCATATCCGATTTATAGAATCACTCTGCCTGTGATCCTTTTATTTTTAATGTTTATAGATTCCTATCTCTTTGTTTTCCACATTACAATATTGTATATATATTTTTACACAATTTATAGCTCTTATTCATTTAAATAGATTCTTTTAATTCGTCTATTTAGGACAGAAAGTATTTCGTATGGAATTGTATTTAGCTGATTTGCAATAGCAGTCACTTTAATATTTTCTCCAAAAATTTCCACTTTATCCCCGACAGATACATTTTTATTTGTAATATCAACTAAACAAGAGTCCATACTAATTTTACCAACTATTCTGCAGAAATCATTATTAATAAATACTCCTCCTTCCCCATCGCCTAATTTTCTGTTTAATCCATCAGCATATCCAAATGGAATAATTGCAACTTGCATGTCTTTATTAGTTAAAAAGGACGGCTCATAACCTATAAAGCTATTTTTTTTAACATTTTGAATTTGAGCAACCACGCTTTTCAAAACACCTATTTGCATCAAATCAGGCTCTTTGCAGCTCCCATATAATCCTATCCCAATTCGAACCATATCAAATTGCATTTTCGGAAATTGCAAAACTCCAGAAGAATTTAAAATATGCCTCATAGGCTTTGTCGAATGTATTTTTGCAAATTTATTAAAGATAGTATCAAATTTATTAAATTGGGATATTGTAAAATCGTCTCTTTTTATATTATTGCTTGCAGCCAAATGGGAGCAGATAGATTTAACTTTTAGATGCGTAGCATTTTTTAGTTTTAGACATAGTTGCGGTAAATCTGTTACATTAAAACCATATCTATTCATCCCAGTATTAAATTTGACATGTATATTGAGATTATGTAATTTGTCAGCAAAAATATTTAGTAATTCAAAATTATAAATCACAGGCTCCAATTGGTATTTCAGGAAATAGTGATAGCTTTTTGTGCCAGGATTTGCTACAATAATTGGTATTTTAATACCAGAAGAGCGTAATGCAATTCCTTCTTCAAAATCAGAAACCCATAATGCAGCAACACCTATAGCCTCAAGTTTTTTAGATATTTCGATATCTCCATATCCATAAGCATAGGCTTTTACTACTCCAATAATTTTAGTATTAGGATTTAATTTTTTTTTAAAATATTGAAAATTATTTTCTAATATATTTAGATCTACTGATAATATTGTTTCATGTGATAAACTCAAATGTTTCATTTTATTGATTAAAACAGTTTCTGCAAAGGGCTTTATAATCTTTCTCTTCTCCTAATCTAATAAGAGATGAGTCTGCATCTTTTCTAAATGAATAATTAGCTTGTGAGCCACAATCTACACAAGTAGCATGAACTTTTGTTACGCTCTCGGATATTGCAAGTAATTTTGGTATAGGGCCAAAAGGAATGCCCTGGAAGTCCATATCTAATCCTGAAATTATAATTCGTATACCTTTATTTGCCAGAAGATTACTTATCTTAACTAACGAATCATTAAAGAACTGAGCTTCATCTATTGCAATTACATCAACATCAGTATCATAATTTAAAATTTCTTCAGCATCTGCCACTACTATTGCCTTAACAGAATTTTTGTTATGAGATACAATATTTGTCTCATCATAACGGTTATCAATTTTCGGTTTATATATAGCAATTTTTAGATTTTCTGATTTCACTTCAGTTATTCGATCTAAAAGTTCTTCAGTTTTACCGGAGAACATAGATCCGCAGATAACTTCTATACTACCACTATTTATATTTGAGTGCTTTTTCAAAATGTTAACTTTAATTATGAAATGAGTTTTATTATGTTTGTAGCAAAAATAGGAAAAGCTTTATATTTTTATGAAAAACCAGAGGTTATGTTTCTTATTAGCAATAATTGTTTCTACATTAAATTTAAAGGCACAAAACACAAACGACACGTTAGGAGAGAATAAAAGTTATAATAATTTTAGAATAGGGGTTGCGACAGGAGTATTAGCAGGAAGTTATTACTATTTAGAGAACATATGGTGGAAAGATAATCATCGCAACTTTCATTTTGATGGGGGAGCAGATTTAACGTATGCATTAAATGTAGACAAAGCAGCCCATTTTATGGGAGGAATGCTAGTTTCAGAATTTGCCTATGAACAACTTAGATCTTTTCAAAAAAATAAAAAAAAGGCTATTTGGCAATCAGCAGGAATTGGATTCTTAACACAATTTGCAATAGAAATTAAAGATGGATATGCTCCGTATTGGGGCTTTAGTTTTGGAGATCTATTATCAGGAGGCGCCGGAAGCTTATTTTTTGCAGGGAAGAAGCTTTCATCATCATTAAAAATGGTTGAAATGAAATTTAGTTATTGGAGGCATTCTGACTCATATTTTGATTTAGAAACTCAAAGAAATCTTAAGACCGGAGAGCCTAGACCAAACGAATATTTATGGCATGAAGATTACCCTAATCAAACTTATTGGATTTCTTTTAATATAAAAGAATTAACAGAAAATGAAGATTGGCCAGATTATTTAAATATTGCTATTGGTTTTGGGCTAGATGATAAACAAGAGTTAAACAATAATTTAACTAAAACAGGAGGTAGTAATGAATTATATTTAGCTATAGATTATAATGTCCCTAAGCTTTTCAAAAGATATAATACTACTAGAGCAAGAAAAATTAAAAAATGGCTAAATTATTTTAAATTTCCAGCCCCTACTATTCAAGTTTATCCTACCATAAAAATCTTCCCATTTTTCCTTTAACTTTGCAGAATGGCTAAATTATATATTATCCCAACACCAATTGGTAATTTTCAAGATATGACATTTCGAGCACTTTCTATATTGAGTGAAATTGATCTTATTCTTGCAGAAGATACAAGGACAACACAAAAATTGTTAAATAACTTTAAAATAAAAACTAAATTGAGCTCATATCATAATTACAATGAGCATAAGAACTTAAATAAGTGGATTACAAAATTAAAATCGGGAACAACAATTGGCTTGGTTTCTGAAGCCGGCACACCCGCAATTTCTGATCCCGGATTCCTATTAATAAGAGAAGCTATACAACATAATATTGCAATAGAATCCTTGCCAGGAGCTTCAGCTTTTCTACCGGCATTACTTAATTCAGGAATTCCCTGCAGTTCTTTTGTTTTTGAAGGGTTTCTCCCCACAAAGAAAGGACGGTTAAAAAAACTAGATATTCTTGGAAAAGAAAAACGAACAATTATTATTTATGAATCACCACACAGACTTATAAAAACATTGAAACAACTTAAAGATGTTTTAGGAGAAAAAAGGCTAATTTCAGTTTCTAGAGAATTAACAAAAATGTTTGAAGAAACCAAAAGAGGAATGATAGTTGATATAATCAGCTATTTTGAAAAAAATCAACCAAAAGGAGAATTTGTTATTATTGTTTCAGGGGGATGATAAAAATAAGATTAGTAAAATATAACAAAAAATGGAAAGAGAGTTTCTATAAGATTAAAAAAATATTAGAGAACAATATTCATTTAGAAATTACAATAGAGCATATTGGTAGTACTGCTATTCCTAAAATCAAAGCAGCTAAGCCAATTATTGATGTTTTAATAGGGATAAACAATAATAATCTAGATCAATATATCCCTTTAGTTAAAAAATCAGGTTTTGAGTATATTAATAAATATGAAAAAGATATCCCATTCAGAAGATTTTTTATAAAAAAGGACCACCCAAAGACAAATATTCATCTTGTAAAAAAAAGCTCATTATGGTTTAAAAGACATATTGCTTTTAGAGAAGAGTTAATAAATAATTTACATATACGTGAAGAGTATGAGAATTTAAAAATACAGCTATCAAAAAAAAATTGGGAAAATGGAAATGAATATTCAGATGAAAAAACAGAATTTATTCGATCTGTTGAACAAAAAATTTTATAATGGAAATCGAAAATTTTTTTTACAATAAACCATTTTTAATTGCAGGCCCTTGTAGTGCAGAATCAAAAAAACAAACTTTAGATACCGCATTAAAAGTTGCAAATCATATAGATGTTTTTCGAGCGGGAATATGGAAGCCAAGAACTAGCCCCTCATCGTATAATGGACCAGGAGAGATTGGATTAAAATGGTTACAGGAAATTAAAAATAGACTCCAAAAACCAGTTATGACTGAAGTAGCTAATGCTCTCCATGTCGAAAAATGCCTAAAAGCAGGGATTGATATGTTATGGATAGGTGCTCGAACTACTGTAAATCCATTTTATGTTGAAGAGATTGCACAAGCATTAAAAGGGGTTAATATTCCAATATTTGTAAAAAACCCTATTCATCCAGAATTAGCGTTATGGATAGGGGCATTCGAACGATTAAATAAATCAGGAGTCACCCATTTAGCGGCGATTCATCGAGGATTTTTTATGTATCAAGGAGAAGTTTTTCGGAACGATCCCAAATGGGAAATACCTATAAAATTAAAAAAGGAATACCCAGAATTGCCAATTATTTGTGATCCTAGTCATATAGCAGGGAAAAGACGATTTATTCAAGAAGTTTCACAAACAGCATTAGATTTAAATATGGATGGCTTAATGATAGAAACTCATATTAGCCCTAATAAAGCATTGAGTGATTCTAGCCAGCAAATATCTCCAAGTATGCTGATCTCTGTTATTAATAAGACAAACTTAAAAGCTTCTAAAATAGAAGACAAAAAAGGTGTTTCTGAAATTAAAAAATTAAGAGATAAAATTGACATACTAGACGAGAATATAGTTAAGTTGCTTAATAGTAGGCAGGATATAGTTCGATTAATTGGGAAGATAAAAAAAGAAACCTATACTACAATTTTCCAAATTGAAAGGTGGAATCAGATACTAAAAAACAGAAACATAGAAGCTAAAAAGTTAAATTTAGATAAAGACATGTTAAGAGAGATTTTTGAACTTATTCATAAATATGCAATTTTAAGCCAAACAAAAGAAAAGTAATTTCTATTTAAACATTTAGCTTGTCATGAATAGTTTTTTTAATTTCAATCAAGGAGCTTAACATATTTAAATCTATGTTCTCTTCCTTATTTTTTAATAAGGACTGAATATCTTCAATTTTCTTACTAACATATAATAACTTAAGTTTTAGAATAGTTTTTTCACAGGTTTTTTTGATTTTATCAGATTCAGTTGCAGTAAAAATATTATGTTTTTTTTGCCAATTTAAGCTTATACTATGCTTCTTGCTTACAAGATCTGCAGCTAATTGATTAAATTTTGGATTAGCATGTTGAATAAAAAAATTAGCATCAAATCCTCCCATAGTAGATATTTGTTTTTGTATACCATTAAAGATATCTTTATATAATTGTGTTCTAATTTCAATTTTATCTATATTAAGTTCATAAGTTATAAAATCTACAACGTTAATTTCTTTTTGCTCAAAACGGATTGAGTTATTCCCATAATTAAAAATAATACGCAGCAATTCAAGTTCTAATTTTTGTAGCCTAGAAGAGCTGGGTGTAATTACCTCCTCTGTTGTTTTGCTCAATTTTTTTTCAGACAAAGTTTTTTTTATCAACCCTCTTCGTTCTTCGTTTAATTGAGTTAATAAGTACTCTTCTTTTATATCTAGTATTTTACTACATATTTTCGCGTATTCCATTCTGATCAAATAATCAGGGATTATAGAAATTGACTCCACAACATCTTTTATGACAGAGACTCTTTTTATAGGATCATTTTGGATCCCCTCATTTAATATTTTTGTTTTAAAGGTGATGAAATCTTGAGATTCTGATTTTAAAAAATCAGATATTTCAGTACTCGATAATTTTTTAGCATATGAATCCGGATCTTCTTTATCTGGGAAAAGGATTAATCTTACATGCATCCCCTGAGATAGAATCAGATTAATACTACGAAAAGAGGCTTTTATTCCAGCAGGATCAGAATCAAATAATAATGTAATATTTTTTGTAAATCTTCGGATTAATTTTATTTGACTTTTTGTTAAAGCAGTCCCAGAAGAAGAAACCACATTTTTTATGTTTTTTTGATATAAAGTTATGACGTCAGTATATCCCTCTACAAGGAAACAATTATCCTCTTTACTAATTGCTTGTTTTGCAAAATATATCCCATATAATATTTTGCTTTTATGATAGATTAAACTTTCGGGAGAATTTAAATATTTTGCTTTAGCATTCTTATTTAATGCTCTCCCTCCAAATCCTAATATCCTGCCTGTAAAACTATGAATTGGGAAAATTATTCTTTCATTAAATCTGTCAATCAGTGTGCTTTTTGAATTTATTGAGAGCCCAGAATCAAGTAAATATTTTTCCTCAAATGATGATTTTAAAGAATTTTTTGTGAAAGCATTTTTTTGTTTTAGACTATAGCCTAATTCAAATAATTTTATTATATCTTCTGTATATCCTCTTTCTTTAAGATATGTTAAAGCATATATTCCCCCTTCATGATTATCCCAGAGATGTGTTTGATAATAATTATTTGCAAAATCAGAAAGTACAAATAAATTATTTTTGTCATTAGATTTTTCAATTTGTTCAGAAGTTAACTCTTCTTCTTCGAACTCTATATTGTATTTTTTTGCTAAATATCGTAAAGCTTCCGGATAATTATAGTGTTCATGATCCATGATAAAATTTACACTGTTCCCCCCCTTGCCGCAACCAAAACATTTATATATCCCTTTTGAAGGAGAAACAGTAAATGATGGTGTTTTTTCATTGTGGAATGGGCAGAGACCTAACATATTTACTCCTCTTTTTTTAAGTTGGACAAAATCACTTATTACTTCTTCAATATTAGAAGTTTCAAATATTTTATCAATTATATCTTTTGGTATCATTTTTTACGTTTTGTGACATATTCTAGTAAAAGAATTAAAGATTTTTTTGTTTTGGAATCTTTAAATTCTTTTAGCATATTAACAGCATCATCATGATATAACATCATTTTTTCTTTCGCATATTTAACTCCGCCATATTTTTTTACTAGAGAAATAACTTCTGAAGTTTTTGATTGATTTTGACTTTTGATAATATTAATGATTTTTTTCTTAACAAGAAAAGGGCTATTATTCAATGTATATATAAGCGGAAGAGTTAATTTTTTATCTTGAATATCTATGCCAATAGGCTTCCCTATTGAATAATCCCCTTCATAATCAAACAAATCATCTTTAATCTGGAAACAAATCCCTACTTTTTCTCCAAATTGGGCCATTTTTTTTATAGAGCTGCTATTTTGTTCCACTGAATTAGCGCCACTTGCACAACAAGCCCCAATTAATGCTCCTGTTTTTTTCTTTATAATCTCAAAGTATATTTCTTCTAAAATAGTTAATCTTCTAGAATTTTCTATTTGCAAAAGCTCTCCCTCACTCATTTGCTGTACAGCAGTGCTTATAATTTTTAATAAATCAAAATCTTGATTCCGGACAGCTAATAAAAGCCCTTTAGACAATAAAAAATCTCCAACTAAAACTGCAATTTTATTTTTCCAGATGGCATTTATTGAGAAGAACCCTCTTCTAAGATTAGAATTATCAACAACATCATCATGCACAAGTGTTGCAGTATGTAATAATTCAATCATAGATGCTGCTCTGTATGTTTTTTCATTAACTTGGCCAAATAATTTTGCTGAAAGAAACACAAACATTGGCCTCATTTGTTTACCTTTTCTTTTTATAATATAGTGTAATATTCTATCTAGTAATTTTACATCATTATTTAAAAACGATTTAAATTTTTTTTCAAACAAAGACATCTCAGTTTTTATTGGGGATGATATAGTTTTTAATACAGGCATTTTTTGAAATTAAGCGAATATACAAAGAAATGAAACGGGGGGTAACATTTTATTTTTGCAATTTATTCAGTCATATTCACAAGTTGACCACAGGCAGCATTAATATCTTCTCCTTTACTCCTTCTTATGGTAACAATAAGATTATTACTTTCAATAAATTCAATAAATTGTGTTGTAGCATTGGGTGTTGATTTTACAAATTCTTTCCCTACTACATTATTATATTCAATTAAATTAATTTTACATGGACTTATTTTAGAAAACTTTACTAAAGCAGAAGCATCAGATATTGTATCATTCACACCATTTAAAAGGATATACTCATAAGTAATTCTTTTATTAGTTTTTCTATAAAAATATTGAATAGATGACTTTAATTCTTCTAATGATATAGAAGCCCCTATTGGCATTAAGGCGTTTCTTTTTTCTTGAATTGCAGAATGTAATGATATGGCTAAATTAAATTTTATACTATCATTAGCTAATTTTTTAATCATTTTTGCAATTCCAACTGTAGATACTGTAATTCTTTTTGGCGATATTGCTAACCCATCTTTTGCAGTAATATGATTTATACTTTTTATTACATTATTATAATTTAGCAAAGGCTCTCCCATTCCCATATAAACAATATTGGTTATTTTTTTTCCATATTCTTTTTCGGCCTCTTCATTAATAATATAAACTTGCTCAAAAATTTCACTAAAATTCAAATTCCGTTTTAGATTAAGTGTTCCTGTTGCGCAAAATGTACATGTCAAGCTACACCCAACTTGAGACGAGATACAAGCAGTTAATCTTTTTTTTGAAGGGATAAGAACCCCTTCTATTAATTTATCATCTTCTAATTTCATACTATATTTTATAGTCCCATCTAAACTTTTAATTTTTTTGCAAATCACAACACTAGGTAAATAAAAATGAGCATTTAACAATTCACGCAATTCTTTTGAAAAGTTAGTCATGTTATTAAAGGAGGGCACATTTTTTTGCCATAGCCATTGATTTAATTGTTTTAGATGAAATTTTGGTATATTATTATCCGAGAAAAATTGCATCAATTTCTCATCAGAAATTAGTCGAATATTTAATTTCTTATTCATTATAAATACAAAGATAGCAGTAAAATATATTTATTTTTGTATTATGAGATTTTTAACTGCAGATTGGATATTCCCTCTTTACAGAAGCCCCATAAAGAATGGGGTTTTATGTGTTAGTGAAGAAGGGACGATTCTAGATATATTCAATAAAGAAAAAAAACCTGCTAAGACTGAAGTTTTTAAAGGAGTATTATTCCCTGGATTTATAAACGCACATTGTCATTTAGAACTCAGTCATTTAAAAAATTTTATTTCAAAAAACACAGGCTTTATATCTTTTGCAGAGAAAATAAAACAACGAAACTCTTTTTCAAAAAACAAAATACAGAAAAGTATTCTTGAAGCAGAACAGTGTATGAAGAAAAACGGAATAGTAGGGGTCGGAGATATTTGTAACACATATGATACTGTTCCTCAAAAAGAGAAAGGAGTACTTAAATACTACAATTTTATTGAGGTTTTCGGAACGAAAGAAGAATATACAGATGCGGTTATTCAAAAAGCACTGGAAGTTCAAAAAATATTTTCAGAAGCTAAATTAAAAGCTACTCTTACTCCACACTCTAGATATAGTGTTACTCCTAATTTAATGACAAAAACCGTATCTCATTTTAATCATTCTGATACAGTATACAGTATTCATAATCAGGAAACTCAACATGAAAACAACTTGTTTAAAGAAAAATCAGGGGAGATGTTAGACTGGTTAAAAAACATGCATGCGAGTCAGAATATTTGGGAAGAGGAGGGCACAAACACTGTTTTATCTATAGCAAAAAAGTTTAATTATCAGCAGAATTTATTGCTAGTACATAATACTTTCACTACTCTTGAAGAGATAACTTTAATTGAAGAATGTTATAAAAATATCTATTGGTGCACTTGCCCAAAATCAAATTTATTTATAGAAGGGGTGTTGCCAAATTATAGTTTTTTTAAGAATTATAACTTATGTATAGGGACAGACAGTTTAGCATCTAATAATTCTTTATCAATTTTAGATGAAATTAAAATTATTGCTTCAAATAGCACGTTAAACTTACAGCAGTTATTAATTGCTGCTTGTTATAATGGGGCAAAAGCATTAGGTTTTTCCGAATTAGGTAGTTTTAAAAAACATAATACCCCAGGGATAAATTTAATGAAGAATTTAAATGGATTAAAATTGACAGAAGAAACAGAAGTAGAGATTATTTTGTAAGAAATTCAGCTAATTTTAAATCAAAATAGGTAGTAATTTTTATATTCTGTTTCTCCCCTGTAATTAATTTGATTTTACCACCATATTTTTCAAATACCGCAGCATCGTCAGAAAATAAGATATCATATTTTTGTTTATATGCTTTTTTAATTTCTTTTGAATTGAAACATTGTGGAGTTTGTATAGCTAGCAAGCCATCCCTTGTAATAGAAAATGAGCTTTTTCTAGTAGTTCTCCGAATAGAGTCTGTTATTTTTATAGTTGGGATTACACCATTCTTATCTATTAAGTTTATTGCCTGATTAATTAACTTTGTAGAAACTAAAGGTCTAACGCCATCATGTATCGCTACTAGACTATTATCTTCAATTAACTCTAATCCATTTTTAACCGAATGGAAACGCGTTCTCCCTCCATAAGCTATTCTATGAGGTAGAGTAAAATCATATTTTTTACATAATTGACACCAATTAGATAATATTTTTTCATTTTTTGGTAGTATTAAAACGAGATTAAAATTCTCATCAGCATCATTAAATTTTTTAAGAGTATGCATTAAAACAGGCAGGTTATTTAAAAGCATAAACTGTTTTGGAATTGAGTCGCCCATACGTTTCCCTTTCCCCCCAGCAACTATAAGAGCATATTTTTTCAATGTTTAAACTATTAACATTGCATCTCCGTACGTAAAGAAGTTATATTTCTTTTTTATAGCTTCTTTATAAGTTGCCTTTAGTAGATCAAATCCGGAAAAGGCAGCAACTTGCATCATTAAAGATGATTTTGGTAAATGAAAATTTGTTAACATACAATTTGCAATCTTGAAATCATATGGAGGAAAAATAAATTTATTCGTCCATCCGTCAAAAGGAATTAAATTATTTGTTGTAGATACAGAAGATTCTAATGTGCGCATAACAGTTGTCCCAACAGCACATACCCGATTTTTGTTTTTATTAGCAGAGTTAATAATATTTGCTTCGGATTCAGAGACTATAATTTCTTCAGATTCCATTTTATGTTTTGATAAATCTTCAACTAAAATAGGATTAAATGTTCCTAATCCGACATGTAAAGTTATTTCAGGCAATTTAACTCCTTTTATTTCTAAACGTTTTAATAATTGCCTGCTAAAATGTAACCCTGCAGTTGGGGCAGCTACAGCCCCCTCATGTTTTGCATATATGGTCTGATATCTTTTATCATCCTCTAACGTTGGTTCTCGTTTGATATATTTTGGTAACGGGGTCTGTCCTAGTTTAGTTAGAGTTTCTTTAAATTCTTCATGTGTCCCATCATATAAAAAACGTAAAGTTCTACCTCGTGATGTTGTATTATCAATAACTTCTGCAACTAATTCATAATCATCTCCGAAAAAAAGTTTATTACCAATTCTGATTTTTCGCGCAGGATCTACTAAAACATCCCAAAGGCGATTCTTTTGGTTTAATTCTCTTAAAAGAAAAACTTCAATTTTTGCTCCGGTCTTTTCTTTATTAGCATATAATCTAGCTGGAAACACTTTTGTGTTATTTAAAACGACCACATCTCCATCATCAAAATAATTAATAAGATCTTTAATTTTAGCATGTGTGATTTTCTCAGTTTTTCTATCAACAATTAAAAGCTTAGCCTCATCTCTATGTTTTGCTGGTTTTTTTGCTATGCGATTTTCAGGGAGAGGATAATCAAAGTGGGATAATTTATATTTCATAAAATTTATATTTTAAGATTGCAAATATACTGTATTCGAAAAGGTATGTCAATAAAAATCCTTATAAGCTTTCTTGTAGTTGATCTATTTGGAGCGCGTCTTTTAAATTATACTCTCCAATTTTATTTCTACAGAGTTTAGATAGATATCCTCCACTATCTAACATAAGACCAAAATCATTAGCTAATGAGCGAATATAAGTTCCTTGACTACAGTTGATTTCAAAATAAACTTTTGGCATAATGATTTTTGTAATATTAAAAGAATGAATAAATACTTTTCTTTTTTTTAACTTTACTTGTTCTCCTCTTCTAGCTTTTTTATATAATCTCTCCCCTTTTATTTTTAATGCAGAATATATTGGCGGGTATTGCTCAATTTTACCGATGAATTTTTTACTTGTACTTAATATTAATTTTTCAGATATATGTTCTGTGCCAAATGTATTATTAATTTTTGTTTCTAAATCATATGAAGGGGTTGTAGCTCCTAGAAAAAATACACCAGTATATGTTTTAGTTTTTTTTTGTATGAAAGGTATTTTTTTTGTTAGTTTCCCTGTACAGATTACTAGAAGCCCAGTAGCCAAAGGGTCAAGAGTCCCAGCATGACCCACTTTTAACTTTGTTAAGTTATATTTCGCAGAAATGAAAGACCTTACTTTTTTAACTACATCAAATGATGTCCAATTTTTAGGTTTATTCAAGAGTAATAAAACACCTTCTTTAAAATGATTACCTGGATCCATAAAAACTAAAATAAATAGGAGATAAAAATTATTCCTGAAACAGAAAAACAGTAAAAAGCAAAATACTTTAACCGACTATTTTGTACTAATTTAATCATCCATTTACACGCTATAATTCCTGTGAAAAAAGCAGAGATAAACCCTATAATTAGAGGTATTAACATCTCCTTTTCAAGACAGAATTCAGGAGCCAATATTTTTTTTATCATAACTCCAAATATTAAAGGGATTACCATTAGAAAAGAAAAACGAGCGGAGCTTTTTTTGTCTATTCCCAACAAAATAGATGTTGCTATTGTAGCCCCAGATCTAGAAACTCCTGGGAGAATAGCTATTGCTTGAGCTATACCGATAATTAGAGAATTTGTAAATGTAAGTTCATTAGTGCTATTTTTTACTCTATCAGAAAACCATAATAATATGCCTGTAATTATCAACATAACACCTACTAATAGAAGCTGACCAGAAAAAAATGCTTCTATTTGGCTTTCTAAGAAAAATCCAATTAAAACAGCAGGAATCATAGAGATAATTATCTTTAATAGAAAATGAGAATTCTTAGGAACTTCTCTAAAAAGAATAATAACATCTTTTCTAAAAACAAAAATTGTGCTTAAGGCGGTTGCAGCATGCAAAACAACAGTAGTTAAAAGACTTTCTTTTGTAAGACTATTATTAAAAATTACTTTTACTATTTCTAAATGTCCACTACTGCTGACTGGCAAAAACTCAGTTAATCCTTGAATGACGCCAAGGAGAATTGCTTCAAAAATACCCATGAGATATTATTTTTTCTTGTACATAATAGCAAATACTTCTATAATAAAGCCAATTAATATTAATATGGGAGATAGAGTTAATCTTCTAAAATTAAAAATCTCATAATTAAATTGATTCGGATCTTCCGATCCCCCACCTATCATTAGAATTAACCCTAATGCAATAAAGAATAATCCTATTATTAAAAGAGTATAGTTTGTTTTCGTAAATAAAAAGCCCATAAAAATTGTAATGTTAGTTATATATTTTATTCTCTTTGATATGTGTGTATTTTCTTACAGCAAAAAATGTTGAACACCAGCTTAGCAACATCCCAACCACAAAAATAAGTATAAAGATTACACCAATTATCTTTAGATCATTAATATTTAAAATAGTTGCAATTTCATTTTGAACTAACTGTATAGTTATAATTAAAAGGAATATAGCAAAAACAGAAGCATAAAATCCATGATATAAACTTTTTATCAAAAATGGTTTTCTGATAAATTGATCAGTAGCCCCAACTAAACGCATAGTTTGCATTAAAAAGCGTTTTGCATATATCGAAAGGCGAATTGTATTATTTATGAGGGTGAATGATATCACAAAAAGGAGAATGCAAAAACTTAATAGAGCAAAAGAAATGTTTTTCACATTTTTATTTAGCTGATCTAAAAAATATTTTTGATAGTATACTTCATGCACAATTGGATTTTTGTTTAACGCTACAGATATTGTATTTAAACTATCAGAATTTGCGTAATTAGCATTAAGAGTAATATCTATTGAAGCTAACAAAGGACTATAACCGAGAAAATCGACAAAATCTTCTCCTAAATCAATTTGCAAATCCCTAGTTGCCTGTTCTTTTGAAACAAAAGAAGTAGACTTACAAAAATTTGAAGCATCAAGAATCTTTTGAAATTTTGTAATTTCAGCTTCTTTTACATTATCTTCCAGCATTATAATAAAACCTATATTTTCTTTTGCATAATTGGACAAACGATTTGCATTTAATAGTATGAGACTTAAGACCCCTATAATAAAGAGGACCAGACTTAAACTAATTACAACTGAAAATGAAGAAGAAAGAATCTTTATATTTATTATTTTAGATTTTTCTGTTTGCATGAGAATTGCTAAAATATAAAAAAGGAATTAACAAATGATTGGTAATTATGTAACTTTGCTTCTTTTATCATAAATGTACAATTTTAATAAAATAGAGAAGAAGTGGCAAGAGTTTTGGAGAAAAAACAAAACATACAAAGTTTTTGAAGATTCAAAAAAAGAAAAATTTTATGTTTTAGACATGTTCCCATATCCTTCAGGATCAGGTCTTAGTGTTGGACATCCATTAGGTTATATAGCTTCAGATATATATGCTAGATACAAAACATTAAAAGGATTTAATGTATTACACCCTATGGGCTATGATTCTTTTGGACTACCTACTGAACATTATGCTATTCAAACAGGGATTCATCCAGCTATTGCTACTTTTGAAAATACTAAAAGATATCGGATACAATTAGATAAAATTGGATTTTCCTATGATTGGGATAGGGAAATACAAACATCAGATCCTAAATATTATAAATGGACTCAGTGGATTTTTAAGCAATTATTTAATTCTTTTTTTTGTAAAAAAACCCAGAAGGCAAGAGATATTTCAGAACTCACTGCTTATTTTATTAAGCAAGGAAATCATACATTGGACGCAGTATGTAGTGAAGAAACACCTATTTTCTCTGCATCTGAATGGCAAAAATATTCAGAAGTAGACAAGCAAAAAATATTACTTAATTATCGTTTAGCATTTCTTTCAGAAACCTGGGTTAATTGGTGTGAAAAATTAGGCACTGTATTAGCTAATGATGAAGTAAAAGATGGATTTTCAGAAAGAGGGAGCTATCCAGTAGAACAAAAATTAATGCAGCAATGGTCACTTAGAATTACTGCATATGCTGACAGACTTTTAGACGGACTTAAGGTTTTAGATTGGTCTACTTCGATAAAAGAAATTCAGCGTAATTGGATTGGAAAATCTGTAGGGGCAAATATTTTATTCTCTGTACTTAAATATAATAAGAATATCAAGGTATTTACTACACGTCCTGATACAATATTTGGAGTAAACTTTCTTGTCTTAGCACCAGAACATCCATTATGTAATGTAATAACTATTAAAAGTCAAAAAAAAGATGTGAAACAATATATAGATGAGATTAAGCTAAAATCAGAAAAAGAAAGAAAATCTGAAGTTAAGAAAATTACAGGTGTTTTCACAGGTTCTTATGCAGAACACCCAATTACTTCAAAAAAGATACCGATTTGGATTGGAGACTATGTGGTGTCAAATTATGGAACTGGGGCGATAATGGCTGTCCCTTGTGGAGATCAGAGAGATTGGAATTTTGCTCAACATTTTAATATTAAAAAAATTAATGTATTTAAAGATGTTGATATTTCGGAATCTGCAAATGAAAATGATGATATAGTAATTCAAAATTCAGATTTTTTAAATAATTTATCTTCTTCTGAGGCGATTGAGAAGGTCATAGCAGTTCTTAAAGAAAAAGGATCAGGAGAGCGGGCGGTCACTTACCGAATAAGAGATGCAGTTTTTAGCCGCCAGAGATACTGGGGAGAACCATTTCCTGTTTATTATAAAAATGAGTTGCCTTATTTATTAGAAGATAATGAAGTCCTTGAATTACCTGAAATAAGTGAATATCTACCTACTTCTTCTGGAGAACCTCCTTTAGCAAGAGCGAAAAGAGAGCAATGGAAAAAATTTCAAGGAGACAGGATGGAATTTAATGTCATGCCTGGGTGGGCAGGTTCTTCATGGTATTTTTTAAGATATATGGACCCTCAAAATGACGTAGAATTTGTAAACAAGCAAAAAGTTAATTATTGGAAACAAGTTGATTTATATATTGGTGGGGCTGAACATGCTGTTGGGCATTTGCTTTATTCAAGATTCTGGACTAAATTTTTATTTGATAAAGGACTTATTCCATTTGAAGAGCCATTTAAAAAAATGATAAATCAAGGAATGATTCTCGGGAGGTCTAATTTTGTATATAAATTAAAAGAGTCAAACACTTTTGTCAGTTTTGACAAAAAAGATAAATATGAGACAATTCGGTTACATGTAGATATAAATTTAGTTGAGAATGATTTCTTAAATATTGAAAAATTCAAAAAATGGAGGCCTGAAAACAGCTCTGCAAGATTCATATTAAATAATGATAATAAATATTTGTGTAGCTATGAGATTGAGAAAATGTCAAAATCGAAATACAACATACATACTCCAGACATACTTGTAGAAAAGTTTGGGGCAGATACATTACGTTTATATGAAATGTTTTTAGGTCCAATAGAACAATTTAAACCATGGGATTCTCAGGGGATTAGTGGCGTGCATAATTTTCTTAAGAAATTCTGGAAATTAATACATAATGATAAAAATGAGTTTTTTATATCAGAATCCCCCCCCCAAAAAAATGAATTAAAAAATATTCATAAAACAATAAAAAAAGTAGAGGAAGATATTCAACGATATTCTTTTAATACTGTTGTCAGTACTCTTATGATTTGTTTAAATCAACTTATAGAAAAAAAATGTAACAAACGTGACATCATTACAGATTTCACAATTCTCCTTTCTCCTTATACCCCACATATAGCAGAAGAAGTATGGCAAAAACTAGGGCATAAAGAATCTATTACAAAATCTAGCTTCCCAAAAGTGAACACAAAATATTTAATAGATAAAAACATTACTTATCCTGTTTCTTTTAATGGAAAAAAAAGATTTACTATTGATGTTTCTTCAGAGGCTTCTAAAGAAGATATAGAAAATATTATAATGCAATACGAAAAAACCATACAATATTTAAATGGAAATTCTCCCAAAAAGGTCATTATTGTCCCTAATAAGATTATAAACTTTGTTGTTTAGAGCTTAATATTTTAGTGTATAATTATGAGAGCTAAATTTTTTTTATTACATGCCAATGTATGGGTCGCTCTATGCGCTTCTTCTCTGTGTTTAAGCTCGTCTATAGTATTAAACACATATAGTTTTGAAATCGTATTTTTTGTTTTTAATTCAACTCTTTTTTTATACGGATTTCAACGTCTCATAAAAACAGATTATTCAAAATCTCATTTCCGTAAACAATCAGTCCTGAAAAAATGGACTTTGTATATATTAATTATTGGGTCTTTTTTTAGTGCAATATATTTCTGTTTAGGATTTCAAATAAAAACTTTAATACTAGCAATCATTATTGGTATTATATCTATTATATATCCATTCTACTTGAGAAGAATACCAAAGCTAAAAATTTATATAATAAGTTTAGCCTGGGCAATAATCACAGTTCTTTTATTGGTAATTGAAAATAATATTCCATTTGGGCTTTCGGTCCTATTAGAGTTTTCTAGTAGATTTTTGTTTGTTTTTGCAATTACAATCCCATTTGATATTCGTGATATTAATTACGATTCGAATAAATTAAAGACTATCCCGCAATTAGCAGGTGTTTTGAGAGCAAAAACCATCTCTTTATCTAGTCTTTGTCTTTTTTTAATTATAAATATATGGCAATATTATAATGCGGACATTATTCTCCCGCATTTATTAGGAATACTATTTGTTAGTATAATTTCGGCAATATTAATATATCTTTCTCATCCGAAGAAATCAAATTTCTTTTTTGGATTTTGGGTCGAAGGCTTGAGCATACTACTTTTTATAGCATTATTATTAGCAAATCAGTTTAGATATTAAAAACATCTTGCTATTTTTACTAAAAATTAAAATTAGGGACCCATGCCCGAAAAATCAACATCGCTTCATTATCTCACTTATTTACAACTAGATAAAATTTTAAATGCTCAAGAGTTATTAAGCAAAAAAAATGGTAAGGAGGCACACGAAGAAATGTTATTCATAATTATTCATCAAACTTATGAGCTTTGGTTTAAACAAATTATTTATGAGTTTAAGTCGGTTAAACCATTATTTGAAAAAAATCAAATTAATGAAGAAAAAATAGGTATGGTAGTAAATCGAATGGAGAGAGTTATAGAAATTCTAAAAGTATTGGTGCAACAAGTCCACATATTAGAAACCATGACATCATTAGATTTTCTAGATTTTCGTGATTATTTATCACCTGCTTCTGGTTTTCAAAGCTTTCAGTTTCGAAAAATGGAAGTTTTACTTGGACTAAAAATTGATCAGCGTCATACTTTTGGTTCTTGCCCATACCATAATCAATTTCAACAAAATGAAAAAAGTGAAATATTAGAATTAGAAGAAGACAACTCTTTCTTTGATTTGATAGTAGATTGGTTAGAGAGAATCCCATTTTTAAAAGTCAAAGATTTTGATTTTATAGAACACTATGAGAACGCAGTTAGCCGTATGACAGAAAAAGAAATAGCTATTGTCAATACATCATCAATTCTTTCAGAAAAGGAGAAAGAAATACGTAAAAACATGATTAATGATAATAGAAAGTACTTTGAACAAGTATTAGATTCTAGCAAACATGAGAAGGCTTTTCAAAATGGCGAAACAAGACTTTCTTATAAAGCAACAATGTCTGCACTGTTAATATATTTATATCGAGATGAACCTATTTTACATTTACCATATTGTTTTCTAAGGAAATTATTAGAGATAGATCATTTAATATCCACTTGGCGATTTAGACATGCTCAAATGGTTCAAAAAATGCTTGGGAATAAAATAGGAACTGGAGGGTCTTCTGGTATTGAATATTTAGAAAAAACTATCGAAAAAAATAAGATATTTTCAGATTTATCAAATATTTCTACCTTGATGATCCCTAGATCATATTTACCAGATCTCCCTAAAAAAATAAAAGAGAAATTAAGTTACACTTTTTCACAAACTAATTAAATATGGATTTTTCATTAAAAAATAAGAATGCAATTGTGTGCGGTAGCACACAAGGTATAGGAGAAGCATCTGCTATCATACTAGCTAAATTAGGAGCTAATATTACTTTGATTGCTCGTAATGAAACAAAATTAATTAATGTTCTTGGAGAATTAGAAACTAATCAGGGGCAAACGCATAACTTTTTATGCATTGATTTCTTGGATACGGAGACATTAAAAACAAAAATCAATGAATTAAAAGACACATATCATGTGCTCGTAAATAATACAGGAGGACCGGAAAGTGGGCCTATTACTGATGCTTCCGTAGATTCTTTTGAAGCAGCCTTTAAAATGCATTTAATTAATAATCAATTATTAGTTCAAAAGGTAGTAGAAGGAATGAAAAAGGAGCAATTTGGAAGAATAATAAATATTATTTCTACTTCAGTAAAATCTCCTATCCCGGGATTAGGAGTATCTAATACAATAAGAGCTGCAGTAGCTAATTGGGCAAAAACGCTTTCTTTGGAGCTTGGCCCCTATGGAATTACGGTAAATAATGTATTGCCAGGTTTTACCAACACAAATAGGTTACAATCTTTAATTTCTAAAAGAGCAAAAATTGAAGGGAAAACAGAAATAGAAATAAGAACAGCTATGCACAAGCAGGTTCCGGCAAATAGATTTGCAGAAGCTAGTGAAATTGCATATGCAGTAGCATTTTTAGCAAGCCCTCTTGCTAATTATATTAATGGGATTAATCTTCCTGTTGATGGAGGAAGAACAACAAGCTTATAAAATAGATGCAGAAAATATTGAACTATATTAATGGAGAGCTAATACCACCACATTCTGGGAACTATATAGATAATTTTAATCCTTCTACTGGAGAAGTATATTCACAATTACCAGATAGTAATTCTATAGATATTGAAAAAGCGGTAAAGGCAGCTAAAGCAGCTTTCCCTTCATGGAAGAATTTAAGTAAAGAAGAGAGATCGAAATTTCTTTTGCGTTTATCTGATAAGATAGAAGAACACTTTGAAGAGTTAGTAATTGCTGAAAGCAAAGATAATGGGAAACCTCAGTGGCTTGCTAAAATGGTTGATATCCCAAGAGCTCCAGCCAATTTAAGATTTTTCGCAACAGCTTGTTTACATTTTGCTTCTGAGGCTCACGACATGGATGGAAAGGCATTAAACTATACTTTGCGAGAACCTGTTGGGGTTGTAGGGTGTATTTCGCCATGGAATTTACCATTATATTTATTGACATGGAAGATTGCTCCAGCTTTAGCAACAGGGAATACTGTTATCGCAAAGCCTTCTGAAATAACTCCCATGACAGCGTATTTATTAAGCAAGATATGTATTGATATAGGATTCCCAAAAGGAGTATTAAATATTATACATGGGACAGGATCTCAAGCAGGAGAACCAATAGTTGCTCATCCAGAAATTCCAATTATATCTTTTACTGGAGGTACAGCAACGGGAGAAAAAATCTCTAAAATTGCAGGGCCTATGTTTAAGAAGCTCTCATTAGAGTTAGGGGGTAAAAATCCAAATATTATTTTTGATGACTGTGATTTTGACAAAGCAATTACAATAGCAGTTAAAGCAGCATTTACAAATCAAGGGCAAATTTGTTTATGTGGATCTCGTCTTTTCGTTCAAAACGGGATTTATGAAAAATTCAAACAAGAATTTATTTTAAAATCTAAAGAACTCATTGTTGGAGATCCGAAAGACGATAAAAGTAATTTAGGAGCGGTAGTCTCCAGAGCTCATATGGACAAAATCTTATCTAGAATTGAGGAAGCAAAGAAAGGGGGAGGAACAATTCTTTTAGGAGGGAAGCGAAAAATGTTAAAAGGGAAGTGCAATAATGGATATTATATTGAACCTACAATTATAGAAGGATTAGATTATAATTGCGAAACAAATAAACAAGAAATTTTTGGGCCTGTAGTAACAATTACTCCGTTTGAAACAGAAGAAGAAGTTGTTATGATGGCCAATAGTACTAAATATGGCTTATCTGCCAGTATTTTCACTGAGAATATAAGTAGGGGGCATCGGATGGCTAGAGTTATTGATTCTGGGGTAGTATGGATTAATACTTGGCTTTTGCGAGATTTACGTATCCCTTTTGGAGGGATGAAAAATTCAGGAGTAGGCAGAGAGGGAGGGTTTAAATCTTTACAATTTTTTACAGAAGAAAAAAATGTGTGTATCAAATTATGATCAGCAAAAAATTCAATAGTAGTAGAGCCCCTGAAGCAGTAGGATTATATCCTCATGCAAGAAAAGTAGGGAATTTTTTATTTCTTTCTGGTGTAGGGCCAAGAATTTTTGGAGAGAAGGATATCCCTGGAGTAAAGTTAGGCAAAGAAGGAAATATAATAGAATACAGTATTGAAGATCAATGTCATGCTGTTTTTCAAAACATAAAATATATATTAGAAGATTCAGGGTCTTCTTGGGATAAAATTATAGATGTGACTACTTTTTTAACTAATATGAAGACAGATTTTAATACTTATAATAAAATATATGCTGAGTATTTTAAAAATAATCAGCCATGTAGGACGACCATAGAGGTAGGTAGTTTACCCACCTCTATAGCAATAGAACTTAAAGTAATAGCAACCTTTTAAAATTAATATTATGGAATCAATAAGAAAACCGTTTAATTTACAAACATGGATAGACGAAAATAGACACTTACTAAAACCGCCTGTAGCAAATAAGAACTTATATGTTGAGGCAGGAGATTATATAGTGATGATTGTTGCAGGGCCTAACGCAAGAAAAGATTATCATTATAACGAAACAGAGGAATTGTTTTATCAGATAGAGGGGGATATAGTTGTTAAAACACAACAAAATGGAGACTTGGTAGAAGTCCCAGTTAAAGAAGGAGAAATATTTTTGTTACCCGCAAAGATCCCTCATTCTCCAGTACGTTCGGAAGGATCAATTGGCTTAGTTATTGAGTTGAAACGAAAGCATGGAGAAATGGACGGATTACAATGGTATTGTGGGAACTGTAATGATCAACTCCATAGCCCAGTATTTCAATTAACTAATATCGAGAAAGATTTTCTGCCTAGATTTAAGGAGTTTTATAGTTCGAAAGAATTAAGGACTTGTAATAAATGTGGGGAAACAATGGATGCAGACCCAAAATATACTTCATAAATGCAAAAAATATTCACTGTAGATATACATACTCATATTTTACCAAAAGATATTCCAAATTTTAATAAAAAATTTGGGTATGGAGAATTTATTCAATTGCAACATCATAAGCCATGTTGCGCTAAAATGATGATGAATGATGACTTCTTTAGAGAAATTGAATCCAATTGTTGGGATCCTAAGACACGTATTAGTGAATGTAAAAAACAAAATGTAGATTTACAAGTGTTATCTACGGTCCCAGTGATGTTTTCCTATTGGACCAAACCAAAAGATGGCTTGGAAATCTCCCAGTTTTTGAATGACGACTTAATAAATACTGCAAGTTATAATCCAAAAAAATTTGTAGCGATAGGTAATATCCCTATGCAAGACACACAATTAGCTATCCAAGAATTAGAACGATGTAAAAATATTGGTATGCCTGGCATTCAGATAGGCTCACATATTAATAACCTTAATTTAGATGACGATAGTTTTTTCCCTATTTATGAAGCTTGTCAAGATTTAGATATGGCAATTTTTGTACATCCTTGGTGGTGGATGGCTAAAGAAAAGATGGAGAAATATTGGCTCCCTTGGCTTGTGGGAATGCCGATGGAAACATCACTTGCTATATGTTCTTTGATTTTTAGTGGAGTATTTCAAAAATTACCTAACTTAAGAGTTGCTTTTGCTCATGGAGGTGGGGCTTTCCCTGCAACTATAGGGAGAATTGAACATGGATTTAATGTACGACCAGATTTGTGTGCAGTTGACAACAATATAAATCCTAAAGAATATTTAGGTCAGTTTTGGTTAGACAGCTTGGTTCATGATGATAAAATATTAGAATATATTGTAGAATTAGTAGGAGAAGATAAAGTAGCTTTAGGAACAGATTATCCATTCCCTTTAGGAGAACTAGAACCTGGAAGATTAATTCGTTCAATGCCGTATCCTAATACTGTTAAAGAAAAATTATTATCAACTAATGCGCTTAATTGGCTTGGAATGCAAAAATCAGATTTTAGCTAGATGAAAGCAGTTATAAAAATTCAATCTAAAAAATTTGAGATTGACTTTTCTAAAGGAATAGACATATCCATTCCTTTAGACTTTAATGGTGATCAGCCAAATACATATGAGGTCCCAAAAGCTACTTCAGAAGCATATAAAGACAAACAATTTATTGGAGACACTAGAGAGGGGGGGGCGTGTAATTTTGAAACATATACTTTAACACCTCATTGTAATGGGACCCATACTGAATGTATTGGTCATATTACACATGATCGTATTAATATAATATCTTCTTTGCAAGATTTTATGATACCAGCAACAGTAGTTTCAATTAACCCAAGTAATAATTCGGAGAGTTATATTCCAGAAATAGAACAAAATGACATGTTAATCACAAAAGAGACGCTAAAAGAGGCATTGAAATGTTGCTCAAAAGATTTTCTAGAAGGATTGATTATTAGGACTCTCCCAAATCCTCACAATAAAAAATCAAGAAATTATATAAAAGAGCCTTCTCCATTCTTTAGTTTAGAGGCAATGAAATATATTTATAGTTTAGGGATAAAGCATTTACTTGTTGACACACCCTCAGTAGACAGGCTTTTTGATGATGGGTTTTTATCTGCACATAATATTTTTTGGAACACAGTTGATAATTTATCTAATCTTGAAACCCAGAATAAAACAATTACCGAAATGATTTTTGTAAATAATGATATAATAGATGGAAGTTATTTCCTAAACCTTCAAATAGCCCCTTTTGTTACAGACGCCTCTCCAAGTAGGCCAATTTTATTTAAAATAAATGAATTATAAGAATACATTAGAATTTGCTCGAAAATTAGATAAAGAAGATATTTTGAAATCGTATAGAGACAAATTTCATGTTCCGCTACATGATGATAATTGCGAGGCGATATATATGTGTGGCAATTCTTTAGGGCTTCAGCCTAAAAAAGTCAAGAAATATGTTAATCAAGAGTTAAAAGACTGGGC
Source organism: Bacteroidota bacterium (assembly GCA_036339955.1). Classification (GTDB taxonomy): domain Bacteria; phylum Bacteroidota; class Bacteroidia; order Flavobacteriales; family BACL11; genus JAYYZX01. The sequence continues at coordinate 155,210 of JAYYZX010000006.1, read as the reverse complement.
AGAACTTGGGGTTGGAGGTCACGCAAACGCAAAAACCCCATGGATCCCATACCATGAATTTTTGTCTAATTCATATGCAAAAATTGTTGGAGCTAAAAAAAATGAGGTTATTGCTATGAATACACTTACAGTAAATCTTCATTTGATGATGGTTTCTTTTTATAGGCCAACAAAAGAGCGTTATAAGATAGTTATAGAAGAAGATGCATTCCCATCAGACATTTATGCAGTTGAATCTCAATTAAGCTATCACAAATTAGATATTAAAAAAAGTTTAATAAAATTAAAACCTAGAAAAGGAGAGGATATTATTCGTAATGAGGATATTCAAAGGCTTATAACTCAAGAAGGAGATGATATCGCATTAATTATGTTAGGAGGCGTAAATTATTATACAGGACAAGTTTTTGATATGAAAGAAATTACACAGATTGCTCAAAAAAAAGGTATAGTTGTGGGTTTTGACTTAGCACATGCGGCAGGAAATATTGAGTTAAGCTTAAATGCTTGGAATGTTGATTTTGCTGTATGGTGTACATATAAATATCTTAATTCTGGACCTGGATCTATTGCTGGGGCATTTATTCATGAGAGGCATCATAATTCAGGTTTACCAAGGTTTGCTGGCTGGTGGGGTCATAATAAACAAACAAGATTTAAAATGCCAGATTCGTTTGATCCTATACTGACTGCGGAAGGGTGGCAATTAAGTAATCCTCCTATACTTTCTTTGGCCTCTATTCTTGCATCTATGCAAGTGTTTAATCAAGCTGGAATGGCTAATTTAATTAAGAAATCGAATAAGCTTACAGGCTATCTAAGTTATTTGTTATCTACAATAGAAACAGAAAATATTGAAGTTATCACTCCTGATTCTCGAGGATGTCAACTATCTATTCGAGTTAAAAATTCCAATAAAGAATTATTTGAAAAAATTAGAAAAAGAGGAATAATAGCAGATTGGAGAGAGCCAGATGTAATCCGAGTTGCTCCTGTTCCTCTTTATAATTCATTTGAAGATGTTTTTCAATTCTACACAATACTTTCAGAGAATATTTAAATGTCAAAAAAAATTACAATAGTTGGTGCTGGATTAGTAGGGTCATTGTCTGCTATCTATATGTCTCAAAGGGGATATAAAGTTGATATTTATGAGCGTAGAAATGATTTAAGGGCAGATATTATTACAGCAGGGAAATCTATTAATCTTGCATTATCAGAAAGAGGATGGAAAGCATTAAAAAAAGTAGGAGTACATACTGCTGTCAAAGAGATTGCAATACCAATGGAGAAGCGTATTATGCATGATTTGGAGGGGGGTATTTATGAGCAAATGTATGGCAATCCAGGTCAGGCAATTTTTTCTGTTTCAAGGGTAAAATTAAATGTTTTAATGATGGATCTTGCAGAAAAAAATGGAGTAAATTTATTTTTCAATGAAAAATGTATTGATATAGATCCTAATATCCCTCATGTTATTCTTGAAAACACAGATAATGGGAGTCATAAAACTGTAGTTTCCGACATAATTATAGGAGCAGACGGAGCTTTTTCTAGAGTTAGATCTCAAATAGTCAAAAAAAATAAACATGAGTTTTCAGATCAGTATATAAAGCATGGATATAAAGAGCTTTTAATTCCAGCTAATAAAGATGGGAGTTATAAATTAGATAAGAATGGACTGCATATTTGGCCTAGAGGTGATTTTATGTTAATAGCACTTGCTAATTTAGACGGGAGCTTTACTTGTACTCTTTTTGCTCCTTTTAAAGGAGTAGATTCGTTTGAAACACTAAAAGATAAAGATTCTATAGAAAAATATTTTGAGAAAATGTTCCCCGACTTTTACCCTCTTATAAATGACTTATATAAACAATTTCAAGATAATCCCACATCGTCATTAGGAATTATAAAAACATATCCTTGGCATGTTCAAGATAAGGTTATATTATTAGGAGATTCAGCACATGCTACAGTCCCCTTTTATGGTCAGGGAATGAATTGTGGTTTTGAAGACTGCAGGATATTGGATAAATTATTAGATAAATACAGTAGTAATATAAAAAAGGCCTTTAAAGAATATTCTTTAATAAGGAAGCCTAATGGAGATGGCTTGCAGAGCTTGTCTATGCATAATTTTGTTGTGATGAGAGATAAAACAGCAGACCCATTATTTTTATTACAAAAGAAAATAGAGCAAAAATTTGCTCAAAAATATCCTGAAAAATGGACTCCACTTTATTCCATGGTAAGCTTTACTAACATCCCTTATTCGGAAGCTTGGGAGATAGGGATGAGGCAAGAAAATCTTATGAAGACTATAATGGAGATTGATGATATTGCAGAAAAATGGGATACTGAAGAAATAATGCAAAAAATGTACAATTTTATGTAATTTTAACACGTTTTAACACATTTTAACACATTTTAACACATTTTTAACGGATTTTGCCTTCTTTCTTGAAGGGCTTTATAGTATGCTGCACAAATAACGGTATTATAAAAAGGCAAAAAACACTTAAAATTGCACTTTTTTGCATAAAAAACTACTAAAAGTGCATTTTTTTGATAAAAAAATACTCAAAATTACATTTTTATCATTAAAATAGAATGTATAAAAAAATTCTAGAATTAATAACAATTTTTAAGTATAAAAAATCATTATTTTTGGGCATGAAGAATTTATTGAAAATAGTACTTATATCTATATTTCTTTTAAGTTGTAATAAAGATAAACAAACAACAATTATACTATCAAAAGCCTCTAAGAACTATATTGCATGGATAGGTTCAGATGATGTTAATATAATTGATGCGTATACAACTAAAAATATCGATAGTATTCTGCTTTTAGCGGACGGAATTATATTAACAGGAGGCGAGGATATTAATCCTTTAATGTATAATAACACTTCTAATCTAAAAGTTTGCGGAAAAATTAATTTTTCAAGAGACACATTAGAAAAGAGACTATTTGATTTTGCATTTGACAATAAAATTCCACTTATTGGAGTATGTAGAGGTATGCAGATGATGAATGTTGCAAGTGGAGGAACTCTCTATGGTGACATCCCTACTGAAATAGGCATTACAGTAATTCATCGTAATAATGGAGAAGTATATCATGAAATTGTACTAGAAGATACTTCGACATTAATTTTTCCATTAGGAGAGGATACTTTTATGGTTAATTCTTGGCACCATCAAGGTTTAAAAGATATTTCTTCAGGACTAAGAGTTATTGCGCGTTCCTATGATAAATTACCAGAGGCAGTTGTCATGAATAAATCTAACCATCCTTATATGGTTGCTGTACAGTTTCATCCAGAAAGATTAGGGAAAGAAAATGCAATACATAATCAAATGAAAAATAGTTTTTTCCAGGCAATATCTAAGCAGTAAGCTCTCTACTTTTTCTATCTTTGTTATTTTATGCAAGGCAAGAAAACAGTATTATTAATTTTAGATGGATGGGGTCATGGTGATCAAAGAGAAGGAAATGCTATTCATTATGCAAAAACTCCTTTTATAGATTCTCTTTATCATAAGTATCCACATTCTGAATTATTAACTAGTGGACAAAACGTAGGTTTACCAGAGGGACAAATGGGTAATTCTGAAGTAGGGCATCTTAATATTGGTGCAGGTAGAATTGTTTATCAAGATTTAGAGAAAATTAATAACGCTTGTATAGATGGGAGTATTGCTAAAAATAAAAATTTACAAAAAGCTTTTCATTATAGTAGAAATAATAATAAACCTCTCCATTTAATTGGATTAGTATCAGACGGTGGAGTTCATTCACATCAAGACCATTTGTATAAATTATGCAAATTGGCCCAACAAAATAATGTGAAAGAAGTTTTTATTCATGCGTTTACTGATGGCAGAGACACTGACCCAAAAAAAGGAAAAGAATTTATAACTAAGCTGGAGAGCAACCTACATGGAGCAAAAATCGCATCAGTATGTGGTCGTTATTATGCCATGGATAGAGATAAGCGCTGGGAAAGAATTGCTGTTGCGTATAATTTATTAACTAATGGTATTGGAGAAAAGTCAAAAAACATATTGGAAGCTATACAGAATTCATATGATAATGGAATTACCGATGAGTTTATCAAACCTATTATTAAGGTAAATGAAAATAATATTCCAATAACAAAAATTCAAGACCAAGATGCAGTAATTTGTTTTAATTTTCGTACAGATCGATGTAGACAGATAACAAATGTTTTAACACAAGAAAATATCTCTGAATATTCTATGAAAAGGATAAACTTAAATTATACTACTATGACGAATTATGATAATAAGTATAAAAATGTAAATGTAATTTTTAAAAAAGAAAACTTAAAAAACACTCTTGGAGAGGTTTTGAGCTCTAATCATCGAAGTCAAATTAGAATAGCAGAAACAGAAAAATACCCGCATGTTACTTTTTTCTTTTCTGGAGGGCAAGAAGAAAAATTCAAATTAGAAAATAGATTTATGGTCCCATCTCCAAGGGTAACGACATATGATTTAGAGCCAGAAATGAGTGCTTATACAGTTACAGCTACTATAATTTCTGAATTAAAAAAAGGGGATGCAGATTTTGTATGTCTTAATTTTGCTAATGCTGATATGGTAGGGCATACGGGGGATTATGATGCAATTGTAAGAGCTGTTCAAACAGTTGATATATGCACTAAAAAGGTAGTTCATTGTGGTTTAAAACATGATTATGCATTTATTATTATTTCAGATCATGGGAATGCAGAGCTTACTATTAATAATGACGGAACTCCACATACTGCACATACCATCAATCCTGTACCATGTTTTGTTTTGAATGCAGATTCAACACAATTAAAGAATGGTATACTTGCAGATATTGCGCCAACCATATTAGATATTATGGGAATAAAAAAACCAGAAGAAATGACAGGTAAGAGTTTAATTATTTAAAACATGAAACATATAATAAATTATATTACAGAGAACAGAAATAGATTTATTGAAGAATTGATAAATTTATTAAAAATTGCTTCGATTAGCGCGGATACTGAATATTCTGATCAGGTTTTAAGATGCGCAGATGCTGTTAAAATAGCTTTAATAAATTCTGGAGCAGATAATGTAAAAATTTACCAAACTGAAGGATATCCGATCGTGTATGGGGAGAAGATTATAGATAAAGAACTTCCTACAGTTTTAATTTATGGGCATTATGATGTTCAGCCTCCAGATCCAATTGACCTTTGGGACAACGATCCTTTTGACCCAATAATTAAAAAAACTAAAATTCATCCTGAAGGAGCAATATTTGCTAGAGGAGCATGCGATGATAAAGGTCAATTTTATATGCATGTTAAAGCATTTGAATTAATGATCAAAACAGATACTTTACCATGTAATGTGAAATTTATGATTGAAGGAGAAGAAGAAGTAGGATCAAGTAATTTAGCGCCATTTGTAAAATTGAATAAAGAAAAGCTAAAATGTGATACAATATTAATTTCAGATACTGGGATAATATCCAATGAGACACCTTCAATTACTACAGGCTTAAAGGGCTTAAGTTATTTAGAAGTAGAAGTTACTGGCCCTAATCGAGATTTGCATTCAGGCCTTTACGGGGGAGCGGTAGCTAATCCTATTAATATTCTTTGTGAAATGATTGCTAGCATTAAGGACGAAAATAATCACATTAAAATTCCCGGATTTTATGATAATGTTATTGAACTTTCAGAAGAAGAAAGATCAGATATTGGGAGAGCTCCATTTTCATTAGAATCTTATAAACAAGCACTAGAATTAAATGATATTCATGGAGAAGAAGGTTTTACAACTTTGGAGAGGACTGGAATTAGACCAACTTTTGATGTCAATGGTATTTGGGGAGGATATACTGGAGAAGGGGCAAAAACAGTAATCCCCTCTAAGGCTTTTGCAAAAATATCTATGAGGTTAGTCCCTAATCAAACTGATAAAGCAATAACAGAGATTTTTACAAAACATTTTAAAAATATTGCTCCTAAAAGTGTAACAGTAAAAGTCAGCCCACATCATGGAGGGGAACCATATGTTTCCCCTATTGATAGTTTAGCTTATCAAGCTGCTAGTGAATCTATGAAAATCACTTTTGACAAAACACCGATTCCAGTACGTAGTGGAGGGAGTATTCCGATTGTTGCATTATTTGAGAAAGAATTAGGCGTAAAATCTATATTAATGGGTTTCGGATTAGATTCTGATGCTATTCATTCTCCAAATGAACATTATGGAATTTTTAATTATTTAAAAGGCATTGAAACTATACCTCATTTTTTTAGTATTTATTCTAAATTGTATAAACCAAAATGAGAATCTTAGATTTTCTTTTTATATTAATTTTTATAGTTTCTAATTATAGTTGTAATAGTCAGCACAAAAAAAAATCTTTTATGGGGACACATAAATATACTAATACATTAATTAATGAAACAAGCCCATATCTCCTGCAACATGCACATAATCCAGTTGATTGGCATCCATGGAATGAAGAAACATTAAAAAAGGCTAAATCAGAAAATAAGCTTTTATTAATAAGTATTGGATATTCTGCATGCCATTGGTGCCATGTAATGGAGCATGAAAGTTTTGAAGATGAAGAAGTAGCAAGAATTATGAATAAAAATTTTATTTGTATTAAAATTGACAGAGAAGAAAGACCAGATATTGATCAAATTTATATGACAGCTGTTCAATTAATTACACAAAGAGGAGGATGGCCACTTAATTGTATTGCATTACCTAATGGTAAGCCATTTTGGGGAGGCACATATTTTAGGAAAGATAATTGGAAAAAACAAATTTTAGAAATTGCTGCTGTTTATCAAAATGATCCTGAAAGAGTAATAGATATTTCAAATAGACTTACAGAACATATAGGAAAAGTTGAAAATATAGGATTGAATACAGAAAAAGCTATTTTTAATTGGGATGATTTAGATAATATGTTCTCTAAATGGGAACCAAGATTTGACAATACAGAAGGAGGGAGTAAAGGTTCTCCAAAATTCCCAATGCCAAATGCATATAATTTTTTATTACGCTATGGACATTTGTCAAAAAATGAATCTATATTAAAACATGTTGAAACAACACTAAACAAAATGGCTTTTGGAGGTATCTATGATCAAATTGGAGGTGGATTTGCAAGATATTCTGTAGATAAATTATGGAAAGTTCCTCATTTTGAAAAGATGCTTTATGATAATGCTCAATTAGTAAGTTTATATTCAGAAGCATATATTAAATTCAAAAACCCACTTTATAAAAATGTTGTATTCGAAACACTAGAGTTTATAGAAAGAGAATTGATGTTTAAATCTAATGATGGAATACATGCTTTTTTTTACTCAGCATTAGATGCTGATAGTGAAGGAGAAGAAGGTAAATTTTATGTTTGGAAAAAAGAAGAAATACAGAAACACATAAATGATGATTATGAAATATTTAAGGATTATTTTAATATTAATAATAAAGGTTTTTGGGAGCACGGAAATTATATTTTACTTAGAAAAGAGTCTAAAGAGAAAATTGCAAAAAAACATACAGTTTCGATAGAAAACTTAGATCAAAAAATTACAAATTGGAGGAAAATTTTAATGCAACAAAGAGATAAAAGAATTAGGCCGGGATTAGACGATAAATCACTCACCTCATGGAATGCGCTAATGCTAAAAGCCTATGTAGATGCGTATCTTGCATTTGGGAATCAAGATCATTTAGACATTGCTATTATGAATGCTGAATTTTTAATTGATAAACAGATGAATTCTGAAGGAAAACTTTTCCATTCATACAAGGATGAGAGATCAACAATTAATGGATATTTAGAAGATTACGCCTTATTTAGTTCAGCATTAATAAGGTTATACGAAGCAACTTTTAATTTTAAATGGTTAGATATAGCGAAATCAGTAGTTGAGTATTCCATCACTAATTTCTATGACACAAAAAGCGGTATGTTTTATTTCACTTCGTCTAAAGATCCTGCATTAATTACAAGAAAAATGGAAGTTAACGACAATGTTATACCAGCATCTAATTCAGTGATAGCAAACGTCTTATATGACTTAGGGGTCTTATTAGATAATGATAATTATAAAAACAAGGCATTAATTATTACTAATAATATTAAACCTGACATGCATAAGTATGCATCGGGGTACTCTAATTATGCATCTTTAATATTAAAAAAAATTGCCCCATATTATGAGGTTGCTATTGTTGGAGAAGATTACAATCATCATATTTTAGAATTAAATAAGAAATATGTTCCTAACAAACTTTTTTTAGGCAGTAAAGCTAATTCCAAAATGGATCTTTTACAAGATAAATATATAGATGGTCAGACAACAATATATGTTTGTGAAAACAAAGCTTGTAAGCTCCCAACTACTAGTATCGAGAAGGCAAAAGATCTAATGAAATAAATAGAGTTTTTTATTTTACTACAATTAAAAAGTAATTTTTCTTCCCTTTTTGAATGACAATATATTGATGATTTATTAAGTTATTATCAGTTATTATCAGGTTTTCTTGCTGAATTTTTTCTTTATTAATGCTTACAGCATTGTTTTGCAACATTCTTCTTGCTTCTCCTTTTGATGAAAATATTGATGTTTTTTCTGTAAGAAGATCAATAATAGAAACATTTATATCTTTTTTTGAAACGTCATATTTTTGAACCCCTTCGAATACGGAAAGGAAAGTTTCATTATCTAATGATACTAAATCTTTGGCGGTAGATCCCCCAAATAAAATAGAAGTTGCTTTAATTGCCATATTTAAATCCTCTTTTGAATGTACGCGAACTGTTATATCATTTGCAAGTTCTTTTTGTAAGCTTCTTAAATGAGGGTTCTTTTCGTGTATCTTTATTAAACTCTCTATATCTTTTTTTGACTTCAGTGTAAATATTTTTATATAATTTTTAGCATCGTCATCAGAAACGTTAAGCCAAAATTGATAAAATTTATATGCACTAGTTTTGTTTTTATCAAGCCATATATTTCCGTCTTCTGTTTTCCCAAATTTTCCTCCATCTGCTTTTTTAATCAATGGAGTTGTAAAAGCAAACGCACTCTCATTGCTTTTTTTTCTAATTAATTCTACCCCAGTCACTATATTGCCCCATTGATCAGAACCTCCAATTTGAACCTTGCAATTATTGTTCTTCCAAAGCCAATAAAAATCAAACCCTTGAACAAGCTGATATGAAAATTCAGTAAAACTAAGGCCTCCTTCTAGACGTGATTTAACTGAATCTTTTGCCATCATATAATTTATTGGAATATACTTACCCACATCTCTTATAAAATCTAAAAACGAAATATTTTTAAACCAGCTATAATTATTTATTATTTCTGCCGAAGTAGTTCCACAATCAAAATCTAAAAATTGTTCCAATTGAGTTTTTATTGAGATTAAATTTTTATTTAGAGTTTCTTCATCTAGAAGATTTCGTTCTCTAGATTTACCAGAAGGATCTCCTACCATACCAGTTGCTCCCCCTATTAAAGCAATTGGCTTATGCCCAGATTTTTGAAGATGGATTAATACCATAATTTGGACTAAATTTCCAATATGTAAAGACTCTGCTGTTGGATCAAACCCACTATAAGCAATTGTTAATTCTTTATTAAATTGTTTTTCAGTTTCTGGGATTATATCATGAATCAATCCTCGCCAATGTAGTTCTCCTATTAAGTTCACTTATTTATATTTTATACAAATATAAAATTAATTAACGCTTTGATTTATATCTATTTAATATGAACTATTTAATATGTTTGTAATATGATTTTTGTAACTGGAGGAACAGGCCTGTTAGGTTCTCATATTTTAATGAAACTTATTCAAGAAGGTAAGAATTTTCAAGCATTAAGAAGGAGAACAAGCTCATTAGTAATTTGCAAGAAGGTATTCCAATATTATAATCTTTCTGATAAATTTCAAAAGATAAATTGGGTAGAAGGAGATATATTAGATATTGTTTCTATAGAGGAACATATTAAGCAGTGTAAGTATGTTATACATGCTGCAGCATTACTCTCTTTTCATGGGAAAAGAGACAAGAAATTACTTGAGAAAATTAATATTGAAGGGACGCAGAATATAGTGAATGCAAGTCTTGCATGTAATATTAAAAAACTTGCTTATGTAAGTTCTATTGCAGCATTAGGTCGTAACTCAACAAATGAGATGGTTGATGAAGAATGCTATTTTATTCACACTAAATTAGATAGTCAATATTCAGTTAGTAAGTATTATGCAGAACAAGAAGTGTGGAGAGGAGGACAAGAAGGACTTGACATTATAATAGTTAATCCTTCGGTTATTTTGGGGCCAGGAGACTGGAGTAAGGGGAGCTCACAAATGTTTGATAGAGTCTTTAAGGGATTAAAATTTTACACTACAGGAAGCACTGGATATGTTGACGTGATAGATGTTGCAAAAGTTGTCATTCTACTACTAAATTCAAAAATTAAAAATGAAAGATTTATTGTCAATGCTGAAAATTTGAAATATCGATATTTCTTCAATCAAATTGCAAAACAGTTTAATAAGCCTGAAGCAAAAATAAGAGTGACATATTTTCTAAAAGAATTAGCTTGGAGAGCAGAAGCTATAAAATCTTTTTTTACTGGCAAAAAATCTTTAATCACTAAAGAAACTGCAAATACTTCGATGACTAGCAAATCGTATTCTTCAAAAAAACTACAAGAAAAAACAGGTTTTGTATTTACTCCAATTAGTAATTCTATCGAAAGATACTGTAATTGGTATATCTCTGAGTTATCTTAAATTGGATTTTTTATCTCTCAAATCAATTAGAATAGAATCATATATAGATTCTAATTCTTTAGGATGATCTAAATAATAATCCATCGACTGGTTAAATATATTTTCTTGAATAGAATGGGCATGAAAAATAGAATCGTATTTAGATTCTATAAGATGTGATGAGTCAGTTTTTATACTATTCGATTTCTGTAGGGTGTGTTTAGCTTCAGCTAAATGTAGAGCTTTTAAAATATTGGCAAATTCTGAAGCAGTTAATACTTTTCCTATAGATTTATCTTTGGAATCAGTACTACATGATATTATCAATAATAGGGTAATTAGTTTTAGTATTTTCATTATGTAAAAGTATTTTATTTTTTACACTTTTAATTAGTATATTTGCTCTTAATAATTATTAATCAAACATACAGTACTAAAATGAAAAAGTTAACTTATTTATTAGCGATTATTGCTTTATTCGCATTTACAGCCTGTGGAGGAGGATCTTCTTCGGAGGGGGCTTGTGCCGCTGATTGCGTAAAAGAATGTTGTGCAGCAGCTGCAGAAGAAGCTAAATGTTGTGATGGGGCCAACCCAGAATGTTGTGCAGCGGATGAAGAGGAAGAAGCTAAATGTTGTGATGGAGCCAACGAAGATTGTTGTGCAGGTGGAGAGGAAGGAGACCACGATCATAATCATGGCGATCATAATCATGAAGGCGATGGAGCTGACCAATAGTCACGAATAGAACAATATTCAGAACAAAAAAGGCATCCGATAGGATGCCTTTTTTAGTTTCTGTCAAAAAGCAATCTTTCCCCTTTTTTAGTTTCATCAAATTTTCCGTGATGGTAAGCCATATGCCCATTTACAAACGTATGCGTTACTTGCGATGAAAATCTTTTCCCTTCAAATGGGGACCACTTACATTTATATAATAAATTTCTATTCATCACTTCCCATGGTTTATTTATATCAATTAAAACAAGATCAGCTGCATAACCTTCTCTTATAAAGCCTCTATTTTGTATTTTAAAACATATAGCTGGATTATGACACATTTTCTCTACTATCTTTTCTAATGTTATTTTCTTGTAATGAAAAAAATCTAACATTGCAATTAATGAGTGTTGCACCAGAGGTCCTCCCGAAGGACATGTTAAATATGGATTATTTTTCTCATCTAATGTATGCGGGGCATGGTCAGAAGCGATAACATCCAATTTATCATTTAACAAAGCTTTTAATAAAGCTTCTTTATCTGAAGCACTTTTTATTGCAGGATTCCATTTAATAAGAGATCCTTTATTAGCATAATCATTTTCATCAAAATATAAATGATGTATACAGACTTCAGATGTGATTTTTTTATCTTTTAAGGGGATATTATTTTGAAATAAAGAAAGTTCTTTTTCTGTGGAAATATGAAAAACATGTAATCGTGTATTATATTTTTTTGCAAGATCAACAGCCATTGAAGAAGATTTGTAACAAGCCTTTACATCTCTAATGTTAGGATGTTCTTCGACAGGAATTTTTTCTCCATACTTTGCTTTTGCAATAGCAAGATTAGCTTTAATTATATTTTCATCTTCACAATGTACGCAGATTAACATAGGTGATTTACTAAAAACTTCTTCTAGAATATTTTTATCATCTACTAGCATGTCTCCAGTTGAAGAGCCCATAAATATTTTTAAGCCAGCCACATTAGTTGTATTTGTTTTCAAAACTTCATCTAGATTGACATTAGAAACCCCCATTAAGAAACTAAAATTTGCTAGTGATTTTTGTTTTGCAATTTGGTATTTTTCTTCTAATAGATTTTGTGTTAATGTTTGCGGATTTGTATTGGGCATTTCCATAAATGATGTTACCCCCCCAGCTATTGCGGCTTTAGATTCAGAATATATATTAGCTTTATGGGTTAAGCCTGGCTCACGAAAATGTACTTGATCATCAATAACTCCTGGTATAAGATATTTATTTGAAGCATCTATTACATAATCTAAGTTAGAAGGAGTTATATCTGGAGATATTTTTTCTATAATAGAATTCTTGATTAATACATCTTTTTCAAGAATCTCACCTTCATTAACAATTTTTGCATTCTTTATTATCGTACGCATAAATTAACGATCCCATTTTCTAAAGACGCTTTGTAATTTCATCTGCATGACACCAAAAAAAGCTTCAAAAAATATTCCCCCGCTCATTTTTGAAGTACCTTCAGTTCTATCTGTAAAGATCACAGGAACTTCTATGATATTAAATTTATATTTCCAACTTTTAAATTTCATTTCAATTTGGAAAGCATAGCCAACAAAATTGATTTTATCTAGATGAATAGTTTCTAGAACTTCTCTTTTATAACATTTAAATCCAGCCGTAGAATCATGAATAGGCATCCCAGTAATAAATTTCACATATTTTGAGGCAAAGAAGGACATTAATACTCTATTCATAGGCCAATTTACTACATTAACTCCTTTGACATATCGAGAGCCAATAGCTACATCTCCATTTTCATTTTTACATGCATTATATAACCTAATTAAATCATCTGGATTATGCGAAAAATCAGCATCCATTTCAAATATAAATTCATAATCTTTTTTTAAGGCCCATCTAAATCCATGTATATAAGCTGTTCCTAAACCAGATTTTTCGGTGCGCTCTTCAACAAAAAGTTTGTTCAAAAATTCAGACATTAATTTTTTTACAATATCTGCTGTCCCATCTGGAGAACCGTCATCAACTATTAAGATATTAAATTCTTTTTCTAACGAAAATATTGTTCGGATAATACGTTCAATATTTTCTTTTTCATTATATGTTGGTATTATTATTAAGCTATTAGACATAGGTGCAAAAATAGTTAAACAAAGTTAATTAGAGAAGGCGTCTTTTTTAATAGTCTCAACTACTTCTGGATTAAGTAGTGTGCTGACATCACCTAGATTGTCACTTTCTCCATTTGCAATTTTTCTTAAAATTCTTCGCATAATTTTACCTGATCGAGTTTTTGGCAGACCTGTGACAAATTGAATTTTATCTGGTTTTGCAATTGCCCCAATCTCCTTACTTACTAATTTAACAATCTCAACTCTCATTTTTCCTGGATTTGTAATATCATTTTGACAGATAACATATGCATATATCCCATTTCCTTTTATTGGATGAGGATACCCTACAACTGCTGTTTCGCATACATTTTCATGCTCATCTATTGCACTTTCAATTTCTGCTGTTCCCAAATTATGCCCAGAAACTATAATGACATCATCCATTCTGCCAGTTATCCTATACATTCCATCGTCATCTTTAAAACATCCATCTCCTGTAAAATAGTTATTTGGAAATACTGAAAAATATGTTTCTTGAAACCTTTTATGATCCCCATAAATAGTTCGGGCCATTGATGGCCATGGAAATTTAATACATAAAGCCCCCTCTGTATTTGACTCTTCAATTAAATTTCTATCACTGTCAAGTAAGCATGGTTGTATTCCTGGCAGAGGTAACGTTGCAAAAGTAGGTTGTGCAGGAGTTACATCTGCTAGATTTGAGATCATAATACCCCCAGTTTCTGTTTGCCACCATGTATCTACTATTGGACAATTTTTACAACCTATTTCTTTGTGATACCATTGCCACGCATCTTCATTAATTGGCTCTCCAACAGTTCCAAGCACTTTTAAAGATGATAAATTATATTTTTTTACAAAATCCAACCCTTTTGCTTCAAGTGCTCTGATAGCAGTTGGTGCAGTATAAAATATATTAACACTATTTTTTTCTACTATTTCCCAAAATCTTCCTGCATCTGGATATGTTGGTACTCCTTCAAACATCATTGTAGTAGCCCCAGCTAATAATGGGCCATATATTATGTAAGAATGACCTGTTATCCATCCAATATCTGCTGTACACCAATAAATATCTCCCTCTTTATATTGAAATACATTCCGAAACGAAAATTCAGTATAAACCATATACCCTCCAGTTGAATGTTGAATCCCTTTAGGTTTCCCAGTTGAACCAGAAGTATATAATATAAATAAAGGATCTTCTGAATCCATAATTTCTGCATTACACTTATCATCTACTCTATTTAATTCATCATGCCACCAAACATCACGTCCTATTGTCATATTAATTTTATTACTAACTCTTTTTAATACAATACATTTTTTGATAGTAGGAGAATTTAACATTGCCTCATCAGATATTTCTTTTAATGGAGTTACTTTTTTACCTCTGAACCCCCCATCTGCAGTTAATAAGATACTACATGAGGCATCATTAATTCTATCAGCTAATGATTTAGCAGAAAAACCTGCAAATACAACAGAATGTATAGCCCCTATTCTAGCGCATGCTAAAACTGCAATTGCTAGTTCTGGAACCATTGGCATATATAAACAAACTCGATCTCCTTTTTTTACCCCATTTACTTTTAGCATATTACTTACTTGACATACTTTTTTATGTAGCTCGTTATAAGAAACAGAGATATTCTCCTCATCAGGATTATTTGCTATCCATTTTATAGCAATTTGATCTCCTCTTTTTTTCAAGTGACGGTCTAAGCAATTTTCAGTGATGTTTAGCTGCCCTCCTTCAAACCATTTAACTTCAGGTTTTGAAAAATCCCAGCTTAATATATTACTCCATTTTTTCTTCCATAGGAATGTTTTAGCTTGTTTCTCCCAAAATTTTTCAGGAGAAGAAATACTTTCTGCATATAACTTTTTGTATTCTTCAAATGAATGTATTTGTGTAGTCATAATTATTTTTTCAAATATATCAAAGAATTAATGTTTTATACTATATTTATTAATCTTAACAGAATAAATAATCCGGCCTATTTTGTACATTAGCAAAAAATTAAAACCAAATACAGTATGAAACAATTTTTACAAACATTTATGATATTCTTTACATCTTTTGCTTTTGCTCAAGACTGTTCAGATTTATTTATTTCAGAATATATTGAAGGTCCTGGTAATAATAATGGATTAGAAATATATAATCCAACAAATTCCAGTATTGATTTAAGCGATTATACTATTAATAGATATGGGAATGGAGCAATATCTAGTCCAGATGTTTGGGCATTAACAGGTAGTATTGCGTCTGGAGAGGCCATTACTATAGGTAATGGACAATTAGATTCTATATGGGTTAGCACATATTGGTCTTTACCTGTGGATCCTGTTTTTTATGCAGCATGTAATTTACATTGTAGCGGTATATATCCAACTCCATTTTATTTTAATGGAGATGACGCTCTAACATTAGAAAAAGTAGGAACGAATGGCTCAGGGAATAATGGATATGATATTGTTGATATTTTTGGCAAGGTAGGAGAAGATCCAGGGCTTGCATGGACAGATGATGTTACTGCAGGATTTACTGATGCAAATGGGGGGACTTGGTGGACAAAAAGACAAACATTAGTTCGTAAATCTACTGTTAAAAAAGGAAAGACGCTAAATCCTATTGTATTTAATCCTACTTTAGAATGGGACTCTTTGCCAGATGCTACTTATTCTCAAATGGGTAGTCATAATTGTGATTGTATAGGATCAACTTCAATTGAAGAAAAAGGCACGACATTTGTATTATATCCTAATCCCGTATCGCAGGGAGATTACCTAACATTTAATTCTAAACAGATTATTAAGCAAATAAGTATTTTTAATATTCTTGGTAAAAAAGAAAGAAATATAATTATTAATAGAAAAAACATAAATTTTTCAACTTCTGATTTCCCTCAAGGAGTGTATTTATTTCAAATCTTGTTTGAAAATGGAAAGATTGAAAATAGCCGTTTAATTATTGATTAATTTATATTGAAAATTACTTTTTAATTATTATGATGAGGTCTTTTCTTTCATTATTGTTGATATTATTTTTCAGTACTTCCTTATATTCTCAGACAGAGGTTAGGGGAGTTATTGCTGATGCTAATACTGGAGAGCTGTTAATTGGAGCAACTATAGTTTATGGGAAAGGCAAAGGAGTATCTAGCGACTTAGATGGGAACTATTCTTTTTACATACAACCTGGGGAAAGAAACTTTAGAGTTTCTTATGTAGGATATAAAGAAATAAATAGAAAAATAAATATTCAACAACAAAGCACGCCTCTTATTTTAGATTTTAAGTTAGAAACGAAGGTCCTAAGTGAAGTGCAAGTAGTCGCAGATATTGCAATTGACAGAGAAACTCCAGTCGCATTTTCTACTATACCAATAAAAAAAATTAATGAAGAGTTAGCTTCGCAAGACATCCCTATGATACTAAATTCTACGCCTGGGGTATACGCCACCCAACAAGGAGGAGGAGATGGAGATGCAAGAATTACAATAAGAGGATTTAGTCAAAGGAATATTGCTGTTATGATAGACGGGATCCCAGTTAATGACATGGAAAATGGGAAAGTATATTGGTCAAATTGGTTTGGGTTAGATGCAGTTACAAGTAACATTCAAGTCCAAAGAGGTCTAGGCGCTTCAAAGATTGCAATACCATCTGTTGGAGGTACAATGAATATTTTAACGAAAGGCACAGGAAATAATAAGGGAGGCATGGTAAAACAAGAAGTAGGATCATTTGGAAAGTTACGAACTTCTTTTGGATATAACACTGGGAAAACAAAAAAAGGATGGGGCTTAACCTTAGCAGGATCATATAAACAAGGTGATGGATTTGCTGATCAAAATTGGAGTAAGGGATATTTTTATTATGCTAAAATTCAGAAAGAAATCGGGAATCATATTATTAGTTTATCTGCTATGGGGGCTCCTCAAAAACATGGACAGAGATATTACAAAAGTGATATTGCAACATATGACACAAGTCTCGCTAGAGATCTAGGAGACAACTCATCATTTGACACAATAATAGAAGGAGAACAAAGGATTGTTAATAAAGGGATAACATATAATAAATTTTGGGGATATTTAGATAGATGGGAAATAGACGCAAATGGGAAAACTGTTCATGCAAATGAGATATTAAATACTCGTCAGAATTATTATCACAAACCACGATTTGCACTTAGAGATTTTTGGAAAGTTAACGATAAACTACATATATCTAATATTATATATGCTTCTATAGGAAATGGTGGGGGTACATACTTATATGGTGAAGATTACGAGTATGATAGTACAGGGCAAATTAATCTGCAGAAAATATACAATAATAACAGTGAATATATTAACAGATTAGGAGGGATTCATATAGGCAATACAGTAGAATCAAGCTACCAGTCATCTATGGGAAATAAGGAATCAATGTCAGGAACATATTTACGAAGCTCTGTAAATAATCATCATTGGTACGGAATGTTGTCAACTACTAATTATCAAATAAATAATAGATTTAATTTATCTGGGGGAGTAGATTTAAGATATTATAAAGGAGAGCATTATGGGCAAATATATGATTTATTAGGGGGTGATTTCGTTGCTGATGGACATTCTAATAAAACTGGATCCACTCTTCTCCTAAGGGAAGGTGATCGAACGGGATATCATAATGATGGGATGGTAAAATGGGCTGGAGTGTTTTCACAATTAGAGTATACGGATAATAAATTAAGCTTCTTTTTTAATATTTCTGGGTCAAATACAGCCTATAAGCGAGTAGATTATTTTAAAAAGAAAGATCTAGTTCTAGATGATATAACGTATAAAGAAGTCTTAGGGACTAGTGTTCTTACCGAGTATTATGATATAAATTGGATCAGGATATCAGAGGAAGATGTTTTAAGTGGAGCAGTAGAGCCAGATTCTTCACATAAAATGTTATTAATGGACACTATTTGGCATAATGGCAAAGCGTATACTATGAACTCTAAGGAAGCAGAGTATGCATCAACAGATTGGAAATGGATAAGAGGATACACAATAAAAACTGGGGCAAATTATAATCTTGATGATTTTAATAATGTGTTTTGTAATTTAGGTTATATTTCAAAAGCACCTAAGTTTAAGAATGTATATGAACGAGATTCTGGAGAGGAACTTGTTAATATTGAAAATGAAGAGGTGAATGCTATAGAACTTGGATATTCTTATCGATCTACTAAATTTTCGGCAAATGTGAATACCTATTATACAAAATGGAAAAATAAACCATCGCAGAGTTTTGTTGAATACACAGATCCATTGGATGAGATAAAATATATATCTAATATCAATGGTATGGACGCACTTCATAAAGGAATAGAAATTGATTTTGTATATAAATATAATCACCAATTTACAATAGAGGGGTTATTGTCATTAGGAGATTGGCAATACACATCAACAGAGACAGTACGTTTCTATGATCAAAATAATGAGCCTCTTTATCACCCAAATGGAGATCCTGTAGAATGGGATTTTGATGCTGAAGGGCTTCATGTTGGTGATGCGGCACAAACTCAAGTAGGATTTAGCACGAGATATACCCCTATTAAGGATGGGTATATTAAATTAAGAGGAACCTATTTTACAAATTATTACAGTGATTTTAATCCAATAGAGAGTTCAGTAGAAACCTGGAAAATCCCTCCTTATTATTTAATGGATTTACATTGTGGTTATAAGCTTAATCTTAGTGAGAGACATAAAATTAGTTTAAGATTAAGTGTGTTAAATCTTTTAAATAAGATGTATATTTCTGACGCAACGGATAATGATCCATATAATGCATATTTTACAGACTCTGATGCTAAATCTGCTGGTGTGTATTTTGGCTCTGGAAGAAGAATAAATTTTTCAACTAGTTTAATGTTTTAAATAAAAATAAATGAGAATACAAATAACAATTATGATAATAGCATTAGCATTTTCTTCTAATGCACAGGATATAGCAACTGCTAGATCTCAAGGGATAGGAGCTACAGTTACAGTTACGGGCATAGTTACTAATGGAGATGAGCTAGGACCAATTAGATATATTGAAGATGGAACAGCAGGACTGGCTATTTATGATTTATCAGGAAATAATTATTTAGCGAATGTTGTTCGTGGAGATAGTATTACAGTTTCCGGCATATTAGTAGACTATAATGGTTTAATGGAAATGAATCCAACTAGTACCGCAACGATACATGCTGTTGGTAATATATTGCCTGGGGGGCAAATAGTAACGCCATCACAGATTGGAGAGGCTACAGAGTCAGAACTTATACAGATTAATGATGCAATTTTTGTTAATGGAGGGTCTAATTTTGCTGTTTCTACATATGATTTTAGTTCTAATGGACAACAAGGCAAGACTTATATTAGGACAGGACATCCTCTCGTGGGAAAATTAATACCTGTTGGCCCTGTGACATTGATTGGAATTTCTTCACAATATACATTCTCAGTACCTGCTAATGATGGATATCAGGTTCTTCCAAGGGATTCTGCAGATATTATTTTTGCAGGCAATTTAATTATTACTTCTCCAATCACTCAATCAAATATTACAAACAATAGTTTTGAACTTTCATGGACAACGTCGGATAGCGCTACTACAAATTGTAATTATGGCTTAACTAGTTCTTTAGGGACAGTTATTAATAATAGTGGAAATACTACAAATCATACTATGACATTGACAGGATTACAACCGGCTACATTTTATTATGTAGAATGTTATTCTATTAATGGGTTAGACACAGCGACATCTTCAATAGGAATTTATACTACTGCATCAAATTCTAGTGGTAAAATTCGGCCATATTTTAATCATTCTGTAGATACTACAGTTTCTATTGGAGTACACGCACAAGATATTTCTGTATATTTTAATGACACTATAAAAGCCTATATTGATAGAGCACAAAATACATTAGATATATGTGTGTATAATGCGTCTGATGCAACTATTGCAACAGCAATTAATGACGCACATAATAGAGGGGTACAAGTACGCTATATTGCCGATGATGACGTAGTAAATGCTATGCTGGGAAATTTAAATTCAAATATTTCGGTTATATATAGAGACCCATCTGTTCCAGGAATTATGCATAATAAATTTATGATTATCGATGCAAATTCTACTAATAACTCATGGATTATGGGGGGGTCATGTAATTGGACTAACCCATCAAATTTATTTAATGATTATAATAATATTATTTTCATACAAGATGAAGCATTAGCAAAAGCATATCAATTAGAATTTAACGAGATGTGGAATGGAGATTTTGGGAATAATAAATTAGATAATACTCCACATAAATTTAATATTAATGGTATTGAAACAGAGTTGTATTTCTCACCTTCTGATCAAACAACAAGTCAGATTAACAGAGTAATTGAATCAGTTGATTATACTTTAGAATTTGGATTGCTTAGCTTTACTAGAGATGATATAGGAGCTACTATAATTAGTGTAAACAATAATTTTGGAACTAATGTTAGGGGAATTATTGAACAAGAAAATATTACAGGTAGTGAATACGCTGATTTATTAGCAGCAGGAGTGAATGTTAAATCACATCAAGGAATTTCAAATCAATTACATCATAAATATGCTATTATAGATGCAGGTATAAATTCAATTGCCGCGGCCGACCCAATAGTGTTAACAGGCTCTCATAATTGGAGTACAAATGCTGAGGTTAATTCTGATGAGAACACATTAATTATACATGATCATACAATAGCTAATATTTATTTACAGGAGTTTACCCAAAGATTTAATGAATTGTCATCCACAGCAATTATTGAAAAGTCAATAGATATTTCTATTTACCCAAATCCAACAAGCGAGACTATTAAAATTACTAGTTCTTACATAATAGATGAACTAATATTATATGATACTCAGGGTAGAGAATTAAGAAGAGAACAGTCATCAAATAGTTTTAACATATATAGTTCAGGAATATATTTTTTAAAGATAGTAACAGAAAATAAACAAATAGTTAAAAAGATTGTTGTAGAATAGAGATAAAAAATCCGAAATTTTATAGCTCAAAATCATCCATAAAATCAGTAGTATAATTACCTGATATAAAATCGGGGTGTTTCATTAGTTTTTGGTGGAAAGGGATTGTAGTTTTTATTCCTTCAATTAAAAATTCTTCCAAAGCTCTTTCCATTTTTGCAATAGCTTCTTCTCTAGTTTGCGCTACTGTAATAAGTTTTGCTATCATTGAATCATAAAACGGGGGAATATTATAATTTGTATATACATGAGTATCTACTCTTACGCCATGCCCTCCTGGAACATGAAAATTTGTTATTTTCCCTGGACAGGGCATAAAATTATTTTCAGGGTCTTCTGCATTTATTCTACATTCAATGGCATGTAATTGTGGAAGACGATTTTTCCCAGATATTTTAATCCCTGCAGCTACTTTTATTTGCTCTCGTATCAAGTCATAATCTATAACCTCCTCAGTTATAGGGTGCTCAACTTGTATACGTGTATTCATTTCCATAAAGTAAAAGATTTTATTTTCATCTACTAAAAACTCTACGGTGCCAACACCTTCATATTTTACTGCTTCAGCAGCTGTAATTGCGGCATCACCCATCTCTTTTCTTAGTTTTGCTGTCATAAAAGGAGATGGGGTTTCTTCCACTAATTTTTGATGCCGTCTTTGTATAGAACAATCTCTTTCAGAAAGATGGGCTGCTTTCCCACTTTGGTCAGAGATAATTTGAATTTCAATATGCCTAGGATTTGCAATAAATCTTTCAATATACATACTATCATTGCCAAAACTTGCTTTTGCTTCTTGGCGAGCACTATCCCAAGCATTTTCTAACTCTTCTTCTTTATAGATTATTCGCATTCCTTTTCCTCCACCCCCAGCAGTTGCTTTTAACATAACAGGATATCCTATTTTTTGCACAAATTTAGTACATGCATCAAAAGTTTTTATTATACCTTTTGAACCAGGAATGGTCGGGACTCCTGCTTTTTTCATAGTCTGTTTCGCAGAAGCTTTATTCCCCATTTTATTAATCATTTCTGGGCTAGCCCCAATAAATTTAACTTTATTTTCTTGACATATTTTAGAAAAACTAGCATTTTCTGCTAAAAATCCATAACCAGGGTGTATTGCATCAGAATTTGTTATTTCTGCCGCAGCAATAATATTAGGAATATTTAGATATGAATCAATACTTGCTGCTGGACCAATACATACAGCTTCATCAGCAAATCTCACATGTAGACTATCTATATCTGCTAAAGAATATACAGCTACAGTTTTAATCCCCATTTCTTTACAAGTACGGATAATTCTTAGTGCTATTTCACCTCTGTTAGCTATAAGGATTTTCTTAAACATATTATTAAATAAATTTATGAAGGATCTATTAAGAAAAGGGGTTGGTCAAACTCAATGGGCGTTGCGTCATCTACTAGTACTTTTATAATTTTGCCAGAAACATCACTTTCTATTTCATTAAATAATTTCATAGCTTCTATAATACATATTGTATCTCCTGGTTTTATGTCGTCACCTACATTTATAAAAGGAGGTTTTTCTGGAGATGCAGAACGATAAAAAGTCCCTATCATTGATGATTTAATTGTCATATAATTTGATTTGGGATCTTCTATTTTTGTTTCAGAAGAATCTTGTGCCGAAGGTTCAGTTTTTCCCGAATCTGAAGCAACTTCTGAAGTTATAGCGACGGCAGGGGTTGTCATTTCAGGGTTTTGCTGAATGATCGCCGGAATAATTGACTCATCCTTTTCTCCCCGCCTTTTTTTAGGTGGGGATTTAATAGAAATTTTAACATTGTCAATTTCTAAATCTACTTCCGTTGCTCCAGATTTAGCGACAAATTTTATTAATTCTTGAATATCTTTTAAGTCCATTGCAAATCTAATTTATTGCCGAAATTACTCATTTATTTTATTGAAATGATATAAAAATGCATTTTTTTGCACTAAAATGATACAAAAACACATTTTTTTGCACTAAAATTGATAAAAAATGCACTTAATGTATGCTAATAAGCCCATTTTAAATAAATAGATCCCCATGTAAATCCACCTCCAAATGCAGATAAGATTAAATTATCACCTTTATTTAATTTTTTTTCCCATTCCCATAAGCAAAGAGGTATAGTCCCATTTGTAGTATTCCCATATTTTTCAATATTCAACATTACTTTTTCTTGACCAAGACCCATCCTATTTGCAGTTGCATCGATTATTCGTTTATTTGCTTGATGAGGGACTAACCATGCTATATCATCTGCTGATAGATTATTCCTTTTCATAATTTCTTCTGAAACATCAGCCATATTTTTAACTGCAGATTTAAATACTGGTTGACCATCTTGGAAAACAAAATGCTCTTTTTTAGTTAGTGTTTCATTACTTACAGGTTTTACTGAGCCTCCTGCTTTAATATGCAAGAATTCTCTTCCTGCTCCATCACTTTTTAAAATTGAATCTTGAATACCCAGTCCTTCTGAATTAGGTTCCAGCAATACCGCTCCTGCTCCATCTCCAAAAATTATACAAGTAGTTCTATCTTCATAATCAATAACAGAAGACATTTTATCTGCTCCAATCACTAATATTTTTTTATGCGATCCCGATTCAATAAATTTTGAAGCTGTAGCTAGAGCATATAAGAATCCAGAACATGCTGCCATTAGATCATATGCACATGCATTTTTAGCACCAATTTTATCTGCAATTATGCATGCTGTAGAAGGAAAAATCATATCTGGAGTTGCTGTAGCACATATGATTAAATCAATTTCATCTACTGAGGTCGATGTTTTTTTAAGTAATTTATTAACTGCTCCAACACCTAGATCTGAAGTTCCTAATCCATTTCCTTTTAGAATTCTTCTTTCTTTTATTCCTGTACGAGTTGTAATCCATTCATCATTTGTTTCTACATATTTTTCAAGCTCTTTATTTGTTAGTATGTAATCAGGGACATAACCCGAAATTCCACTAATTATGGCAGTTATTTTTTTCATATTTTACGATATTTTAAATTTTTTTGATAAATGCGCATTAATAGTATCTCTTGTAAGTAAGATCATATTTTTTATTGCTATTTCATTTGACATGCCATGACCAATAATTACAGGCTTATTTAGTCCTAATATTGGTGTCCCTCCATAATTTTCATAATTAAGTTTTTCAAAATAAGAATCTTCTATATTACGTTTTTTTAATAATTTATAAAACGATTCAAGCTGTTTTAATACAATATTACCTGTAAAGCCATCACATACTACAACATCTGCTATAGAATTTAATAAATCAGAACCTTCAATATTGCCTATAAAATGATATTTGTTTGATTTTTTCATCATTTGATATGCATTTTGTATAGATAAACTGCCTTTAGATTCTTCTTCTCCAAGATTTAAAAGTGCAATTTTCGGATTCTTGATATTATATACATTCTCTGCAAATAATGATCCTAACAATCCAAATTGAGATAAAACTTCTGGTTTGCAATCAGCATTTGCGCCAACATCTAATAATATAGTAACTCCTCCATTTTCTTTTGGTAGGATTGCAGATATACATGGACGTAATACTCCATCAATTGGTTTTAATTTATAGAAACTTCCTACAAATACTGCACCAGTATTTCCGGCACTTGCAAAACCATCTATTTTCCCATTCTCTAGATAAGAAAATCCTTTTGAGATACTTGAATCAGGCTTTTCTTTTAATGCTTTGCTGGGATGTTCACTCATTTCAATTACTTCAGAACAATTAACTATGCTAATGTTATGATAGGCTTTAGTTTTACCTGATAATTCATTAGATATTATATCCTCTTTCCCAAATAAGACTAGATCTATGTTCTTTGGGATATTTTTTAGAGCAAGCAATACCCCTTGTATTATTTTTTGTGGAGCATAATCTCCACCCATAACATCTATTCCAATTTTCATATTAACTGATTAAAAGCCTACAAGTAAAGTATAAAAATTTAGACATACATTTATTATAAATTAATATCTTATTGTTTATCTATTGCTTGCTTACCTCTGTAGTGTCCACACTCTTCACATACTCTGTGATACATTACAGCAGCATTGCAATTAGGGCATGTATACATTGTTGAGGAAGAGGCTTTATAATGAGTTCTTCTTTTATCTCGTCTTGTTTTAGAAATTTTTCTTTTAGGGTGTGCCATTGGTCTATTTTAAGTTTTTTAAAGTCTCCCATCGATCATCATATGCCACTTCTTTCCGCATATATTTTTCAATTAATTTTAGCATATCATTATTACATTCAGAGTCTCCTTTAGTATCAGTTTTATGAATTCGCTTACTTGGAACACTCAGACTAATTATTTCGAAAAATAATGATTTTAAATTTATTATGTTTTGATGAGGTTTTATGTAAATAATTTCATCAGTTGATTCTAATATTTCTTTACTTTCTTGCAAGATTATTGTTGTAGTATTTTGTATTGGTATATTCAATTCTTCAGCACATAAATCACATACAAGGTTTTTTATTACACCTTTAATTTGTAGACATAAGAGATACTTGTCATTTTCTTTTTTTATATCTAGATGGATATTAAAATCAGCTTTTGTTATTTCAGAAGATAGAAACTCTTTAAAGAAAGAATCATTTATCTGAAAAGAATAGATTTCTCCTCCATTTTTTATATTATTTAAATTAATATTATAATGCTGCATATTCTGATTTATAAGAAGCAGCCAAAGATAACAATTTATTAATTAGGTCAACTAGTTTTTGATTCGATACTATTTTGAATTAACTCATTGTACATCTCACGATTTTTGTAAATTTTACAGGCTAGAAAAATTGATTCACGAAAAGATTGTTCATTTGCAATATTTTCTCCTGCAATATTATTTGCAGTCCCATGTACTGGAGATGTACGTATTATATTTAATCCAGCAGTGAAGTTAACACCTTCTGTGAAAGATAGAGTTTTAAAAGGGATTAGCCCTTGATCATGATACATCGCAATTATTCCATCAAAAGACTTTAGATTTTTTACAGAAAAGAAGCTATCACTAGAATAAGGCCCAAGAGCTAAAACCCCTTGATCATTTAATTTCTTTAGTGCAGGAATTATAATACTCTCTTCTTCATTTCCTAGCATCCCATTTTCTCCGGCATGCGGATTTATCCCAAGTATTGCGATTTTCGGTTTTCTTTTATTAAAGTCTGATATTAGTGTTTGATTAAGTAAAGTTGTTTTTTTTATAATTTTTTTCTCTGTTATAGTATTAGATACTTTTGATAGAGGGATATGCCCAGTTATAAAAGCAATTTTCATAATATCACTTACCATTAACATCAAAGATTCTCCTTCAAAAGATTCTTCTAAAAACTCAGTGTGTCCAATAAAAGTTTTTTCATTTTTACGAATCATTAATTTATTAATTGGAGCAGTAACCAATACATCAATAGATTTTTCTTGTAATGCCTTCATTGCTTCATTTAGAGATGTTAATGCGTACTTGCCAGAGAGTATTGAAGATAACCCAAGATTAATATTAATATTCTCTTTCCAACAATTGAGTACATTTACTTTTTTTGGATTTATTTCTTGTATTGACTTGATAGTATTAAAATTTAACTCGTCAATATTTAAGATTTTTCTATGTGAGTTAATGAGGTCTTTAGAGCTAAAAATGACAGGAGTACAAAAATCCATTATCCTATTATCCATAAAGGTTTTGATAATTACTTCTATACCAATACCAGCAGGATCTCCCATGCTAACCCCTACCCTTATTTTATTTTGTTTTGTCACTATTATATTAGCAGTAACTTTTTACAAATTGATATAATAAACGAACACCGGTACCAGTAGCCCCCTTCCCTCTATAACCATATCTTGTAGTTACATAAGTTGGCCCAGCAATATCTAGATGAATCCATGGGTAGTCTGTAAAATAGGCTAGGAATTTTCCCGCAGTAATTGCCCCAGCTTCTGGACCACCAATATTTTTTATGTCTGCAACATCTGATTTAATAAGTTTATTATAGTCTTCCCAAAAAGGCATTTCTGCAAGACGCTCATGTACATTATCTCCGATTGCCTTTAATCGTAAGTGTTCTTTTTCTGCTTTTTGATGCATTGAAACAATTCCGTAATGGCCAATTGCACGAGCAGCAGCTCCTGTTAATGTTGCTAAATCAATTACTATTTTTGGATTATACTTTTTTGCAAAGCTTAGTGCATCTGCTAAAATCATTCGACCTTCTGCATCTGTATTTAGAACTTCTACTGTAGCTCCACTGTGCATTTTAACTACATCTCCAGGAGCATAGGCATTTCCTGAAGGTCTATTATCTGTAGCGGGAACCAGTCCTATTACATTCATAGGTAAATTATTTATTGCTATAGCATGCATTGCTCCAATTACACAGCCCGCTCCACCCATGTCAACTTTCATTATATCCATCCCTTTTGTTGGTTTTAGACTTAACCCTCCGGTATCGTAGACTATCCCTTTGCCAACTAAAACAATAGGTTTCTTATTTTTAGCGTTTTTTGGCCCCCAAGTTAAAATACTAAAATTAGGAGGGTCTAAACTCCCTTGATTAACAGCTAATAATCCCCCCATTTTCAACTGTTTAATTTTTTGTTTATTTAAGGTTTTGATTTTAAATCCTGCTTCTTTACTAGCTTTTTTTGCAGCAGCAGCAAGTTCTTTTGCTTTTAAATGAGAGAATGGTTCATTAACTAAATCTCTACAGAGAAAAACTGAATTTACTATGTTCTGTAATTCAATCACATCAGATCTTTTAGATCTCTTGCATAAGGAAATTGTCTTTAATCCAGTACTTGCTTTTTTTGTTTTACGGTTATTGAAAGAATAACTACCTAATGCTACACCTTCTGTAATTGCTAATATTTCTGTTTGGTTATTTTTAATATCAACAATTAATAAGGATTTTGCTGTAGCTATATTATCCAGTAATCTATCTCCAAGCAATCGGCAATTTTCCAAATGTAAATTAGAAGAAGAGATTTTTTTGGGAGAAATAAATTGAATCCATCTATTATATTGATTAATATAAATTAACTCTTTTTTATTCTTGAGTTGTGTTTTTAAAAATTGATTTTCAGATTTTGAAAGATTTAAAAAATCAAGATTTGATTTTTTATCAATTAATAAAATTAAGTTATCATTTGTATTAATTGTTAATTTCCTTTTTAGTGTGATTTTCATTTAATTATGTAATTTTGAAACAGCAAAATTAAGTATTTTTATGCATACTCATCAGTTACTAACTAAAGCTTTAAAAAAAGAATTTCTTTCTGCTGCTGAAGGAGAATACTTATATAAAAATGTTTCAACATCTGAATTGATGTGGACTGCTAATGAGTTAAGAAAAAATATTCATCCTAATAATATCGTAACTTGGCAAATAGACAGAAATGTTAATACAACAAATGCTTGCATAGCCAATTGCAAGTTTTGTAATTTTTTTCGTCATCCAAAACATAAAGAGGTTTATATTACAGATATCGATACATATAGAGTGAAAATTGAAGAAACAATCAGATATGGAGGAGACCAATTACTTTTACAAGGGGGGCATCATCCAGATTTAGGGCTGAAGTTTTATACAAAATTGTTTAGAGACATAAAAAATTTATTCCCTAATATAAAATTACATGCATTGGGGCCACCTGAGGTTGCACATATTTGCAAGACAGACAATATCACTCATTATGAGGCTCTAAAATCATTGAAAGCAGCAGGGATGGATAGTATGCCAGGGGCTGGAGCAGAGATTTTAAGCGATAGAGTTAGACGTTTAATTTCAAAAGGGAAATGTAATGGTCAAGAATGGTTAGATGTTATGAAAGCGGCACATAAAATTGGACTTACTACATCTGCTACTATGATGTTTGGACATATAGAAACCATCGAAGAAAGATTTGATCACTTAGTAAGAATAAGAGAGGTTCAGGATCAAAAACCAGATGAGGAAAATGGCTTTTTAGCATTTATCCCATGGCCTTTTATGGATGATGGCACATTGTTACAAAGGGTAAAAGGGATTCATAATACTACTACTCAAGATGAATATTTACGCATGATAGCTATCTGTAGATTAATGCTTCCTAATATTAAAAATATACAAACATCTTGGCTTACTATTGGAGCAGAAACAGCACAATTAACACTACATGGGGGGGCTAATGATATGGGGTCAATTATGATTGAAGAAAATGTGGTTTCTGCTGCAGGAGCGCCACATAGATTCACATCTACTAGTATTCAAGAATGTATTAGTGAAGCTGGTTTTGAGCCACAGCTCAGAACACAATTATATGACTATAGAGAATTACCAGAAATGGAAGAACAACTAATTACTTATTAATGTTTACAGGAATTATAGAAGAATTAGCGGAGGTAGTATCCTTAAAACACGATAAAGGTAATTTAACGATTACTTTCTTATCATCTTTTACTAACGAATTAAAAATAGATCAATCGATAGCTCATAATGGGGTATGTCTTACTGTAGTAGATATTAATGGAGGGACATATTCTGTTATAGCCATTCAAGAGACATTACAAAAAACAAATCTTCAATATTTAGAAATAGGAGATAAAATTAATATTGAGAGAGCATTAAAATTAGGAGATAGATTAGATGGGCATATGGTACAAGGGCATATAGATCAAACAGCAAAATGTATTAAAATTATTAAAAAAGAGGGCTCTCATATTTTTACATTTATATATAAATATTTAGGTAATATTACTGTTGAAAAAGGATCAATATCTGTAAATGGTGTTAGCTTGACAGTATTAAACTCCAAGGAAGCATCATTTTCAGTAGCTATTATACCTTATACATTTAACAACACAACTTTTCAAAATTTAAAAGTTGGAGACTATGTAAATTTAGAGTTTGATATTCTCGTGAAGTACATTCGTAAACAAAAAACATAAGTTTTATGCAAAAGAAAATATTATTATTAGGCTCTGGGGAATTAGGGAAAGAAGTAGTTATTGCCTTGCAAAGATTAGGTCAATATATAATTGCAGTAGACAATTATGCTAATGCCCCTGCTATGCAGGTAGCTCATGAATATGAGGTTATTGATATGTTAGATGGCAAAGAACTAGATAGAATAGTCGCTAAACACAAGCCGGATTTTATAGTACCAGAAGTAGAGAGTATTCGTACAGAAAGGTTTTATGATTATGAAAAACAAGGCTATAGCGTAATCCCTTCTGCTAAAGCAGCAAATTTTACAATGAATAGAAGGGCAGTTAGAGATTTAGCAGCTAAAGATCTTGGTATTCGAACTGCAAAATATGCCTATGCTCAAACTTTAAAAGAATTACAAGAAAGCGTGAAACTGTGTAAATTACCTTGTGTAGTTAAACCTTTGATGTCAAGCTCAGGGAAAGGACAATCTACTATTAAATGCGAAGATGATATTGAAAAAGCATGGAATTATGCCATAGAAGGATCTAGAGGAGATTTAGTTGAAGTTATTGTAGAGGAATTTATTGATTTTGAATATGAAATAACATTATTAACAGTTACCCAAAATAATGGTAAAACATTATTTTGTCCCCCTATAGGACATAGACAAGAAAGAGGAGATTATCAGCAAAGTTGGCAACCTATGGAAATGGAAATAGACTTATTAGAAAAAGCACAAAATATAGCAAAAGAAATTACCAAATCTTTAGGAGGATCAGGTATTTGGGGGGTTGAATTTTTTATAACTAAAGAAGACGTATATTTCTCAGAATTATCTCCAAGACCTCATGATACGGGAATGGTAACACTTGCTGGGACACAGGATTTTTCCGAATTTGAATTACATGCTAGAGCAATTTTAGGCATCCCTATTAATGAAATTATATTATTGAGAAATGGTGCTTCTGCAGTAGTATTAGCATCAGAAGATAGTGACGAAAAACCTAGCTATTCTGGCCTTGAGGAAGCAGCAAGATTTACAAATACAGACGTCAAGATTTTTGGTAAACCTAAAACCAGAAAATATCGCCGAATGGGGGTCGCTTTATCATATGGTCAAGAAGACACAAATAAATTAAAAAATAAAGCTAAGAAAGTAGCTAAATTGATTACAGTTGAGTAGTTTCTTTTTGACGGTACTTTTCCGACAAATTTAATTAGTCAATCTTAAACAGCTGTTGATGCTACAATTTATTTAGGTAATAATATTTGCTATTTACAAGCGCTGTCTTATTTTTAGTATTTATGGCATATTGGAACCCCTCCTTTAGGCTATAAGATCCATAATCCCCATTTTTATTTATAGCTAGGAATCCTACTTGAAAATCTTTACAATCAGATTGTTGTTCTATAATTCTTTGTATTGCTAATTCACATGCTTCTTGAGGATGTTTACCTTGCCTTATTAATTCTACAATCAGAAATGATCCTGCCATCTTTATTACAGACTCTCCTTTACCTGTTGCACAAGCAGCACCATATTTATTATCTATATACAGCCCAGCTCCAATTATAGGAGAATCTCCTACACGACCATAGTATTTCCAAGCAAGACCTGATGTTGTACAACTTCCAGATAAATTTCCATTCATATCTAAAGCAATCATCCCAATTGTATCATGAT
Source organism: Bacteroidota bacterium (assembly GCA_036339955.1). GTDB lineage: Bacteria > Bacteroidota > Bacteroidia > Flavobacteriales > BACL11 > JAYYZX01. The sequence continues at coordinate 122,813 of JAYYZX010000006.1, read as the reverse complement.
TGTGTTGGTCAATAAACATTTGAGGTTGTGGATGTTTATCTCTCCATTTTCCCCATTTTTTTTTAGCATTTTCTGTTAGTAAATTTTCTTCTTTAAAACCTTCTTGTTTAGCAAATTTGAGGGCTCCATCTCCTGAAAGTAAAATATGTGGGGTTTTGTCCATTACCTTCCTAGCAACAGCAATAGGATTTTTTATGTTTTTCAAGAATGATACTGCTCCACAATTCCCATTATGATCCATAATACATGCATCAAGAGTTACATTCCCTTCTCTATCAGGCATACCGCCATACCCAACCGATGTAACATTAGGATCAGATTCTGCAACCATAACTCCTTGCTCTACAGCATCTATTGCGGGGCCTTTATTTTTTAAGATTTCCCAAGCCTTATTATTGGACTCCACACCATGCTTCCAAGTTGATATTACAATAGATTTATTTTTCATAATTGTTGATTTTGCAATGATTTGTGGTGCAATAGAAGTAGCTATTCCTAAAACAGCACCTTGTTTAATAAAACGTCTTCTTTTAATTTTTTTCTTTCCAATCGCCATGTAATTTTATAAGATTAATAAGTTCATTAACGGCTTCTTTCTCTGGTATATTCTTATGGATAACATTTTTTTCTTTATATAGCGTAATTTTTCCAGGACCTGTGCCTACATAACCATAATCAGCATCTGCCATTTCTCCAGGGCCATTAACAATACACCCCATGATTCCAATCTTTACTCCTTTAAGATGATCAGTTTCCTTACGAATCTTTGCTGTTGTTTCTTGTAAATCAAAAAGAGTTCTGCCACATGAGGGGCATGAAATATATTCTGTTTTAGAGATACGGGTTCGTGTAGCTTGTAGTATTCCAAATGCTAAAGAATTTATAGATTGATCAGAACCACAATTTTCTGCTGCGATAAAAATACCGTCTCCTAATCCATCTAAAAGTAAAGCTCCAGCATCTATAGAAGCGGAAAGTTGTAGTTGTTGTTCGGATAAATTTTCATAAGCCCTTCCAATAATTACAGGCGTTTTTATTTCATTATTCATAAGTTCTATAAATAATCTTCTTTGTTCTGCAATACCATTTTTATTGTAAGTATCTATTAAAAGCACAGCTGTATTGTCTAATTTTAGTTTGTTTTTTAATTCTTCCGATAAATCTGAAAAACAAGCATAAACCATATTCATTTTATTGGATTGGGTCTTCTCACTCAGATATTGTCTTGCATTCAAGCATGGGAAGCCTTTCTTATGTTCTTTCCACTTTTTATAGTTGTAAATCACTCCCAAAGGTCCTGGAACTTCAAAATCAATATCATGATCTCCTACAAACACATAGTCAGCGGCCATATCACTAATATGCCATTTATCTAATGGAACAGAATAATTATAACCTAATGCAAAAAATGATGCTGGGGTTATTTTCTTTTTTAAACAAAAATCTGTTTTTACCACAGGAACATTTTTACCACCAATATTTAATACGGCTTTTGTATTTCTTCTCTCATAGTCAAATGGATGAAGAGGATTCTTAATTATTTTATTAATTTTTTCATGGCTCTCAATTTTATCAAAATGAGAGAGTAATTTTTTAGCAACTGGCAATTCAAATTCTGGAGGTTCTGTAAGTGAAACTCTGATAGTATCACCTAATCCATCTGCTAAAAGTGTTCCAATTCCTACTGCAGATTTTATTCTTCCATCTTCTCCCTCTCCTGCTTCTGTCACCCCTAAATGTAAAGGATAGTTCATCTTTTCTTTTATCATTTCTTTAACAAGTAGACGATATGCTTGGACCATAACTCTAGTATTAGAAGCTTTCATAGAAAGAATGATATTATGATAATTTTCATCTTCACATATACGAACAAATTCCATTGCTGATTCTACCATACCTTTAGGAGTGTCACCATAATGGCTTAGTATTCTATCAGATAATGATCCATGATTTGTTCCTATTCTCATTGCGGTACCATATTCTTTACAAATTTTTACTAATGGAGTGAATTTATCTCTTATTCTATCTAGTTCATCTTGGTAAGATTTTTGAGTATATTCGATATTTTCAAACTTTTTTTTATCAGCATAGTTTCCTGGATTAACACGCACTTTCTCTACAATTCTTGCAGCTATTTCTGCAGCATTTGGAGTAAAATGTATATCTGCAATTAGAGGTGTATTATACCCTCTTCTAACAAGTTCTTCTTTGATATTTTTAAGATTTTCAGCATCTTTTTTGCTTGGGGCTGTTATTCTTACTAATTCGGATCCTGCCTCTATCATTCTAACAGATTCTTCGACAGTTTTTAGTGTATCCAGTGTATTAGCTGTTGTCATAGATTGAATACGAATAGGATTATCACCTCCAATAGAGATACCTCCTATTTTAACAACTCTGGTTTTAAATCTAGAAAAGCTAGTTAGACTATTACAGTATTTCATTTATAGCTTAATAATCTTTTTAGGGGCGGTATCATTTATATTATCAATTTTAAGATAATATATTCCTTTTGACAAATTACTTACATTAATTTTTTTACTGATAGGTCCTTGTTCTTTAATTGGAATTTTAAAAACAACTCTTCCTACATTATCTATTAATCTTAAATTTGTTCCCAGTTGATGGTTTTCAAAATTAACAGTAACATCTTCATTCATTAAATTAGGATAGACTTCAACTTTTTGTATTCCTTCATTAATAATGTTTTGTGCATATCCTACTGTGAATTCATGAATAATATTTGTGCCAAAATCAGGATCAAATATTTTTAGCCATGTAGCTCCAAGCTGGCGAAACCTAATCATACCTCCACCATCATTATTTGCCCAAAATTCTAATCCATCTTCATCAGTATCATGCATAATAAACGTATAACACCCATTACTTAATGTAATTGTATCACGATATTGAGTATTCCCATATAAAACACCACTAGAAATAACTACGTTCCCTTGATCATCTAAAATATCCCATGACGTTTCGGAAACTTGTGTTAGAGAATTTATTACCCCACTATTTGTTCCTACCCAAACAGCAAAAGTATTAGGGTACTCTGGAACTTTTTGAAAAGAGGTTTCCATTGTGCTATTGTCAGGGTAATCTTCAGCAATTCCGTTAGGATTTAATAGAGTCACTTTGAAAGTATTTGATGAGCCTGACCAGTTATTCAGTGTAGGCAATTCTATTTCTTCAGTTCCCAGGAAATTTAGATTACCAGACCATTGATAAGTATGTGTTGTTCCTCCAACCACCCCATATTCAACATCAAATGAAGTTAACGGAGCGGTTCCATAATTTCTTATTTTTATCAAAGGTTTACTACATATTGGATTTTTTCTACTATAGACATCTTTTTCAGAAGGCTTTATAATATCAATCATCTCTACAGAGTTAGTAAAATTTGTGCTTGCTGGAATTTCATATTGAAATAATTGACAGTCGATAATATATGAAGGGGTTTGACTTCCACTCCAAACATATGATTGAAAATCTATATTTAGCTCTATTGAATCGCCAGCAGTTATATAAGGAGTGATTTCATGGTCAAATGCTTCTGCTTTTGTTCCTGGGCACCAATTTGCCCTATCGTATATCCATGTCCCCCCTTGAGGGTAAATGGGGTTTTCACCACATTTATTATCCCAATTATATTGTGTATGTGTAAGTTGACCATCAACTTTTACATAATAGTTAATAGGCTTAAATTCAGCAGCGTTTACATTATTATCAAAACCATGACCTGTGGTTATCATTTTTACCATTGCATAATCTGCATCATTATTAATTCGAAATTTTTTGGGATATAATTTAGTTGTTTCAAAATTAGAGGAGTTGGTATAACTGTAACTCCCTTTATATATATTTTCTAGACTTATTACATTTCTAGGCGGAGTCCCCTCTATAAACTCAAAATCTAGTGTTGCGCTAAAACCAGAGGACCATCCACTATAGTGCGCTCGAATTTCTACAGAGTCTCGTAATATATTCACATAATCAGTAATATCAAAGGTATGTGTAAATTCCCAGTTGTTTTGCAGATAGCCTCCGTAGGGAGTAATAATTCTTGCTAATTCATAAGGCTCAATAACTTCAAATACATTATACCAATTATAATATGTTGCAATCCAATTTGAATCAGCATAAATAAATGTGGTATCTATAATTTGACCTGTAGAGTCATAATTAAAAGTATTAATTCCAGCTTCCCAAGCTAATATTGTATCAGAAGGAGAGGTAGGATTGTTTAGGTCATTGAATAAGATAATCTCCATGCTTGCAGATATTACAGAGTCCAGATTATTGCTTATTGAGTCCCAAGTATAAATATAAACAGGAGATAAAGAGAAGTATATAGTATCTATAGTATTTCCATTTACAGTAAAATTCGGATGACTTTGTAATGTAGAGTCTAATTTTCCTGTTCTATGACGGACCTCAATTTTTGTAGTATAGTCCCAATCAGAACATCCATTTGATGCACAACCCATTGTATAATGTAAATAAATCTTTCGATAAGTTTTGCTACTATCTGGCAAGACTCCCCATTCGTCATAATTCCCATACCAGGTCATATCAGTATGATCATGAATACGAATAGTTGTAGTGTCAGCATTTACAGTTAGTGTAAATGCAAAAAACAATAAGATAGATATATATTTCATAATTATTAGTTTAATCATCAAGATTAGTGACTCCTCCTGAAACAATTAATTTCATTATTTCACTAGTAGGAGCGTCTATCGGAGTAATATATTTTTTTTCCACAACAAATAAATTACCTGAAAAATTATAAGAATGAGGAATGTAAACCAAAACTCTTCCTGCATGGATATTTAAAGATTTAAGATCATCATTACTTATGAATCCAATTCGTTCAATATTAGAATTTTCAAATAGCTTAACAAAAACAGCTTTTTTAAACCCTTTTTTATTCCCGACAAAGGTGTTCATTAAATCCTTAACAGAAGTATAGATGATTTTTAACAATTGAGCCTTATCTAAAATTCGTTGGAAGAATGTGCTTATTGGACTACGTATTATAGTACTACCTATATAGCCTATTAAAGTAATTATAGTAATAATAATAAGTAACCCAATTATATCATTTATCAATGCTAATCCAAAGAACTCATTTTCATTTGGCAAATAATCTCCTAGCATACCTCCAATTTTTCTAAACGCCCAGTATACTATATATACTGTTACAAATAGAGGGACTATGTATAAAATACCTTGAAGGAAATATCGTAAGATTTTTTTCATTTTACAATTATATTTATTCTTGATAAAAATAGTAATCTTTTGTTAACTTATCTAAGTATAAAGCTTAGATTTCTTTTCTGAAGTTTTGTTTTTATATTAAGTTTTGCAAAAAAATATATTTTATAATACAAAAACAATAAACCAGAGAGCTATTATTTTTCACAGTATAATTTATTAGAATTTATATGTTGAAAAGTATTCTATAACTAGGGTGTTCTGTTATCCTTTGATGTGTAGTTTTGAGATAATATTTTATATGTCACGATTCTTTGTATATACTTTTTTCCTAATTTTTTGTGTAGCTTGTGTTACGCCTAAAGTACACAATACTTTATTAGAGGAACACTCTTTAGCTCAAGAACAACTTATAGATAAAGAGAAAGAATCCCTTTCTCTAGAAAAGAAGAACCAAGAATTAGCAAACTCTATTGATGCCCTTAAGACAAGGAATGTCATTTTAAGTAACGATTCTATTCGAAATGGCAGAGCAGTGACTTTGTTACAGGAAAAATATAATGAGCTAGATGAAGCGTATGATCTATTGGTTAATAAAAATAGCCGATATATTTCTGAAAAAGCAAAAGAAACAAAAGAGTTACTCAAAGAATTAGAGTTAGCAAAAGCTGAACTTTTTGAGCGAGAGGATAAGCTTATAAAAATGTCAGATTCATTATCAAATTCATTATCAAATAAAGAAGAAGAATTGTTAAAGGCACAAAAAGAATTGAATTCAAGAGTGAAAAGAGTAACAGAATTAGAGGCTATAATTAAAAGGAAAGACTCGACAGTTACAAATTTAAAAGCTCGTATATCACAAGCATTAGCCGGCCTAGAAGGAGAAGGATTAACTATTGAAAAAAGAAATGGAAAGTTATACCTATCACTAGAAGAGGATCTTTTATTTGCATCTGGAAAATATGAATTAAATACAAGCGGAATCGATGCTATTAAAAAGCTTGCTAATGTATTATCTTCTCAAGATGGATTAGAAATTTTAGTTGAAGGACATACAGATAGTATCCCTTATAGTAGTGGTCAACTTAAAGATAATTGGGACTTAAGTGTAATGAGAGCTACCTCTGTTGTAAAAGCTCTTATCCAAAATAATGACTTGAGTGCAACTCAATTGACAGCAGCGGGGAGGGGAGAATATTTACCCATAGATTCTAATTCTTCTTCTGAAGGAAGGGCTGCAAATCGAAGAATTGAAATGATACTATCTCCAAGATTAGATAATATATTTAAGCTACTCGACAATTAACAGTTAAAATTTTCTAAATTTAAATGAAAATAAATTCTGGAATAATCACAACTATTATTTCATTATATTTCTGTACCTCTATCTATGCAGATCCTATTTTTAATACTGATAGCAGTACAAATAATATGTTTTCCGTATCTATACAACAACACTATGGTTTTATTATTATTCACTCTACAGAAATTCGGGCTATCAAAAATTCATACCCAACAGGGACAGAATTAAATTTCAATTGGCAAAAAATGGATCAAAAATCATGGAATTTATGCTACTGCTACCCAAGAGCTGGAGTATTAATTTCTTTTTTTGATTTTGATAATAAATCAATATTAGGATACGGATATAATATAGCTGGATTCATAGAACCCTTTTTCCCAATTAATAAAAAACTTAATATTTCTTTTAGATTAGCATCAGGCCTTTCTTTCAATACAAATCCGTATGATTCTATAGAAAACCCAAATAACCTTTCGTATAGTTTGCCAATCAATGAATATTCACAGTTAGCTGCTTCATTACATTATTCTGTGAATCCAAAACTTAGAATTATTTTATCAGCTAATTATAATCATATTTCAAATGGAGGTTTAAAACAGCCAAATAAAGGTATTAATTATCCAACAGCTAGTATTGGGATAGATTATATACCAAAACCTACTTCTTTTCAAAATCGTATTAAAAAAACATATGCCGGAGTTAAAAAAAGAAGATATAATCTCTCGGCATTTTATTTCCCTAAAAAGATTATAGAAAATGATAAATATTTTACAGTATTTGGGTTAAGTACTGGAGTAAGTAAACAAGTAGGTAGAATTAGCGCAGTAACAGCAGATTTAGAATGGGTATGGGATGGCACATTAAAATGGGAAACACAAAACTTGAATAAAACAGAAGATTATCAAAGAGGAGCTTTTTTAATAGGACATGAATTTTTAATGGGACGCATTACGTTTAGTCAAAAGATAGGTATTTACATTTATGATTATCTTAAATATAATGATCCTATATATCAGAAATATGGCATCAATTTTTATCTCACACAAAATCTTTTTACTGGAATACATATAAAAGCTCATAGACATGTTGCTGATTTTATGCAAGTACAATTAGGATATTCATTTTAGTTAAGATCTGAATATTTATTAATGATGCGGTGAGGAAGGGATTCGAACCCCCGAAACGATTTCTCGTTTACACGCTTTCCAAGCGTGCGCCTTAAGCCACTCGGCCACCTCACCATTAGAACAGATCATTTAGAAGAATCTAGTTTAAATAAACTATTAGCATTCTTGGATGTTATATCTGCTAGCTCCTCAAGGGTAATATTTTTAACATCACATATTTTTTTAGCAATCTCAATAATATACTTGCTTTCATTTCTGTCTCCTCTAAATGGGCTAGGAGATAAATAAGGAGAGTCAGTTTCTAATATTATATGTTGTAGATCAATATTTTTAATTGTATCTGCAAGGCCACTATTTTTAAATGTAACTACGCCCCCAATACCTAGATAAAATCTATCTAAATTAATTATTCTTTGAGCGTCTTCTACATTCCCACTAAAACAATGAAATACTCCAGAGAGTTTAGAATCATTCATGTTTTTCACAATTTCAATAGCTTCATTAAATGAATTTCTTACATGAATTACTATAGGTAAATCAAGTTTTTTTGCTAATTCTATTTGATAAGCAAATGCTTTTTTCTGTATATCAAGAGTTGATTTTTTCCAATGTAGGTCAATCCCAATTTCCCCAACAGCAATGTATTTATCTTTATTTAATTCAGAATCTACATGTTTTAATTCCATTTCCAGGGTTTCTTTTTTTACACTACAAGGATGTAATCCCATCATAGGGAAGCAATTTTCAGGGAACAGGGCACAAAGTGATTTCATATCAGCAGTTGTGGATCTATCAATATTTGGTAATAATATATTTTTAATACCAGCGTTAATAGCATTGTGTACAACCTGCTCTCTATCTTTATTAAATTGCTTAAGGTATAAATGAGAATGAGTATCTATAAAATACATATTTACAAAGTTAGGATTATTTCTATAATTTTATAGCATGCAAAAATCGCTTAAGATATTACTGATTCGTTTTTCTTCAATAGGAGATATTATTTTAACTACTCCTGTAATACGATGCTTAAAGAAACAATTAGATGTTGAACTACATTATGTAACCAAGGAGATATATACTTCTATTTTATTAAACAATCCATATTTGGACAAAATACACGCTCTCAATAATGATATTAACAAAACAATATCATCATTAAAAAAAGAAAACTTTGATTACGTAATTGATTTACATAACAGTATTCGTTCAAAGTTTATTGTTTTAAAATTAGGAGTAAAATCTAAACGATATTTCAAATCAAATTTTAATAAATTTATACTGATAAAATTTGGTATTAATATTCTAGATGATTTACATGTAGTTGATAGATATATGAAGACCATTAGTTTTTTAGGAGTGAAAAATGACAATAAAGGACTAGAGTATTTTTTATCTTCCGATATTAATTTAAAATTTAATATCAAGCAAAAATTTATTACTTGGAGTATCGGGGCTTCTTATATTAACAAGCAAGTTCCATTAAATACAATATTAGAAGTATGTGACAATATAGCCGAGCCAATTATATTATTAGGAGGAGAAGGAGACACTGAATTTGGGGAACAAGTAAAAAAGCGTTCTTCAAAACAAAACATTTTTAATTTCTGTGGAGAATTATCCTTGTCAGAATCTGCTTATTTAGTAAAAAACAGCTGTCTTTTTTTAACTAATGATAGCGGCCTGATGCATATTGGAGCAGCTTTCAAAAAACGTATGATTTCTTTTTGGGGATGTACAAAACCAAGTTTAGGATTTATTCCTTATCAAAATAAAAGAAATTCAGTATTAATCTTAGCTAATGATTCTAATAGGCCCTGCTCAAAGCATGGGTCCAAATGTAGAGAGACAAAACAAATTTGCATCAACAATATTTCTGCACAAGAAATTATAGCAGCGTATAATAAATTAATCTTTAGCAAATAGAGCCTTCAGCTCAGTTGCTTCTTCGGCTTTCATTCTTCCAGCTAGTATTAGACTCAACTGTCTTCTTCTTAGAGCGCCATCATATCTTTCTTTTTCTGCTTGAGTTTCTGGAATAATTTCTGGGATTTCGATTGGGCTCCCTAATTGATCAACCGCAACAAAAGTATAAATCGCCTCATTACACTTTTTCTTTGTTTTACATGAATTGTTTTCCATCCATACATCTACAAAAACTTCCATAGAAGATTTAAATGCACGAGAAACTTTAGCTTCAAGAGTTACAATACTTCCTCTGGGGATAGCTTCTGCAAAGGAAACATTATTTACAGAAGCAGTAACTACTATTCTTTCACAATGACGATGTGAGGCAATTGCAGCTGCAATATCCATCCAATGAAGTAAGCGCCCCCCCATTAGATTTCCTAAATTATTAGTATCATTAGGCAATACAATTTCTGTTGTTGTTGACAGAGATTCACTAGCTTTTTTTGGTTTCATATAAGAAATTTATTGAGATAAAATCCAAGCAGAATTATTATGCTTGCGTATTGTTGCTAAAGCAGTAGTAGCTTCTTCTTTGCTTTTATAAGAGCTATAAGAAACTCGTATTAAACCTGAGTCACTTCTACCAATTATTTTAGCGTTATAATTTTTCTTTTGTAATTTTAAGATTAATTTATCAGCATTAGTTTTACTGCCAAATGCTCCTGCAACAATATGATATTGCTGAACCCCTGGCATAACAACTGCTTCCTTCTTAATAGGATTGATGATTCCTTTTTCTATCAGTTCAGACTTTTTATTATTAATCACAATAGGTTTGATTGGAGCTATCTTTTTTTCTATTGTGACAGGAGCGGCATTATTTTCAAATGGACTTAACTTTGCCATTTCAGTATACACACTAGTTATTCTTTCCTGCTGCGTAATACTAATTAAAGACAGACCTAAAAGAGGAATTAATATTGCTGCTGCTCGCCACATTTTCCCATATGATATAACACCATCGTCTTTTATTATTTTTTGAAAATCCTTTTTAATGTCTTTTTCAATTGTTTCATGTATAATCTGTTTATTTGTAACATGAGGCATCCCATACGACTCTAAATTATAGTTTATACTTCGATCTTGTTTAAAAACTAAATCATTATCGTTAGTAAGAGAAAATAGTCCTATATTTTTTAAACGAAAGTTTTTTATTTCTTTTAATTTCTGTGATATTTCTTGCTTAAACTTTTCAAGTTCTTTTGTTATTTCTTTATGAGTTAGGCCTTCTTTATTTGCAATATGATGAATTAATAATCCATCATTTGTTTTTAAATTTTTATTAAATAGAATTTGCTTTGAGGGAGGGTATAATATCTGATTTTCTTCATCAAGGTGAGCAGAAATATGATTCCCTACAAATCCTCCAAAACCAGGAACAACAACACATTCATTAGCATACAGAAGCTCACTAATATAATGATCAATACTTTTTTTCATATAAGAACAAAACTAATTAATTTATTCAATTTTTTTAAGATATTTTTAAAATATCCTCAGGAGTATCGATTGAACTACTTTCTTTGGTTGTAATACCTACTATTATATTATATCCATTGTCTAGCCAGCGTAATTGTTCAAGCTTTTGATTGAGCTCATTTTTTGTAGGTTTTAATTTTGCAATTTTTGACAATATAGAAGCTTGATAACCATATATCCCTATATGTTTATATACTTTTTGTTCATTTAAATCTTTTTCATTTAATAGTCGAACAAATTTTTTCGCAAACATATTTTTGTCAAAAAAAACTTTTGGAGTATTTGTATCTGACAATTCATCTTTAATTGTTATATGTTTAGCTAAGGTGGCAATTTGTGTAGACTTATTATTTAGTAATAATGCAACTTGTTCTATTTGCTTTGGATCAATAAATGGTTCATCTCCTTGAATATTTATTATAGCATCATATTTTTCATTTAATTTTGTTATAACTTCATTACATCTATCTGTACCGGATTTATGTTTGGAAGATGTTAATACGACATTGCCTTTAAAATCTTCTACATGATTAGATATTCTTGTATCATCAGTAGCAACTATTACTTTACTTAATGAATTCGATTTCAATGCTTGTTTATATACTCGACTAATCATACTTTCTCCTAAGATTGGTTCTAGAATTTTACCAGGGAACCTAACTGATGCATAACGAGCAGGAATTACTCCGAGAATTTTCATAATTATAATTTATAGGAACATTGAAGAGCGAATGTCCTTGGAGATTTCATGTCAGCGGGGCGCGCAATATATTCTACATTCATTAAGTTATTAACTATTGCTCCTAATCGTATATTTTTTGTTATTTGATATCCAGCACGAACATCAATCATGATATCTCCCTTATTGTGTGTTTCTACTTTACCATCATCAGGGTCGTTATCTCCACGAGATTCATTAATCCCAAGATCTAATGGAGGGTCCTCCCAAGCGGTTACAGGATTAACTATCCAAGATGTAAATACTTCGTCAATATTTTTCATAAAATCGTTATATCTACAACTACCTCCAACTGATAATTTTTTATATTTTATTTCCAAATCTAGTTTTGCAATATGCTGATGTCTATATTTTAATACACTTGCATCGGAGCTACTATTAGCATATGTTATAGTATCAACATATGTGTCAGGGAAAGTGTTCCCATCACTATTAATACGGTATGGATGTACCAAATAAATATTTGCAGAATCTTTGATAATAGGCTTTATATACGTGTATCCTGCTAACACATTAATTTCAATATCTTTTGTTAGCTTCCCAGAACCAGCAATACTTAGCTCTATACCACTAATTTGAGTTCCCCCAATATTTAGTGATTTAAACCCTATTCCACCTACAGGGAATCCATTTTCCCAAAAGATAGTATCTCCGAGCATCCCAAATGTAAATTCCATCATATCATCATATTCCATTACAAATGCTGCTACATCGACATACCCTTTCCATTCCCCCAATTTAAGACCTTGTTTAATTCCTATTTCTGCACTCCATCCTTTTTCTGGTTTTAATGCAGGGTTATTAAAAATTTCAAATCCTGCCACATTTGTAGTAATAAACATTTCTGCTATAGAAGGGAAGCGAAATCCTTGTCCCCAAGAACCTCGTATAAATGTAGCTTTTGCTAATTGATAGTTTACTCCACCTCTAAATACAGGCTTCCCTGTGTTTGATCCATTTATTGTATCTCCTTCAGCATTTACATATGGTTTAGAAGCAGTTACACGAAAATGCTCATATCTTCCGCCAATAGAAAAATTAAATTTTCTCCATTTTTTATCGATTTGTGTATAAAAGGCATGATTACTTCTAGAATACTCCCCATCAAATAGTACAGATTTTGCATACACTAATTCATTAGTTACCCCTGAGGTTACGCGAAGATTATACTTATCGATATTCTTTTGCCATTGATAATCTAAATAGAATAAATCAGATTCGTTATCCTGCATATTATCTTCTCCATTAGTGCTATTATCATTAATTACCTTTAGATATCTTGTACGTAGAGAATGGATATTATCATCATACATATATGTTATAGAAGGATCTATATTATATGTCTCTCCTTTTGTTGTATTTAAATCATTTTGAAAAGGAGTATAGGCTCTATCATAGTGATCCCAAAGTAAATTATATCCAGATTGTTGCATTAAAAAATTACCTAGCAACCCATAAGAAAGCCCTTCAATTTTTTGGTCTTTATATTTTGTGCTAAAATTGATACGCTTTCTACTATTCTTTTCTCCCATTCTATATCCATCATCCTCAAACCAATTTCCTCCTAATGTTAAATCTAGATTTGCAATTTTTTGAGCATGGAAAAAATCAACGCCTTTAAATGCGCGTCGTTTATTTTTTAGTACACCTGCTTGATTAACGGGAGTTCCCGACCAATTTAATTCATCCCTTTCAGGGAAATCATATAATCCAAAATGACTATTTATTTTTGTATATCCACTAGATGCATTTTTTGCTATTTTGGTTTCAGAAGGGAATGCAGTTCGTATATTTATTATTCCATTTAACGCGGAAGACCCATACAAAACAGAAGAAGCCCCTTTTATCACTTCAATTTGATTGATATTCTCGGTCCCAATTAACTTCCATTGTACTTGCCCAGCATCTCCAGAAATTAGAGGCATGTTATCAACCATAACTAGGACTCTTGTTCCAGCTCCATAGCTCCATCCACTACCACCTCTTATATTTGCTTGCCCATCGGTTATATTAACCCCAGGGACCTGATCCATTACAGTTTGTATATCCGTCGTATTTTTATTTTCTATTAAAGCTGGTTTTATAACTTCCATAGACACAGTAATCTCTTCAATTTTTTGTTCAAACTTACCTGCAGAAACAACAACAGTACTTAGCTGTTCGGAATTAATACTCATCTCTATATTTAAAGCTTTTTTGTCCCCCTTTTTTAATATCACCTCTTCTATAATATCATCATATCCAATATATTTAAAAGTAATTTGATGAGACCCTTCTTCTAAATCTAGATGATATTTTCCATTGACATTTGAGGCTACACCTTGATTATTTTCTGTAATTATATTTACTCCAACTAGTGATTCTTTTGATATTTTATCTGTAATAACACCATAAATACTTTGTCCATGAATAATACTTGAACATAAAACAAGCATGAATAAGAAACTAATTTTTTTCATATAATAAACTTAATAATATATCGTAAAGCAAATATAAAAATATATTGGGTGAATTAAATATTCTTTTTTTAATAAGCTCCAATTATTTGTTTTTTAAAAATATAGTATACATTTGTTTTTGTATTAATCATAGAATATATAAAATAAATGGAAAAAAGAATTCAGGATTTTATGAATTATGTTGCAACTAATAATGCTGGGGAACAAGAGTTTTTACAAGCAGTACAAGAGGTTGCGGAAATTATTATGCCATTTATGGATAATAATCCAAAATATAATAACACTAAGTTACTCGAGCAAATTGTAGAGCCTGAAAGGACAGTTATTTTTAGAGTCCCATGGTTAGATGACAACGGAGAAATCCAAGTCAATAGAGGTTATCGCATCCAATTTAATTCAGCTATAGGCCCTTATAAAGGAGGTCTTAGATTTCATCCTTCAGTAAATTTGTCTATTCTTAAATTTTTAGGATTTGAACAAATATTTAAAAATGCATTAACTACATTACCTATGGGAGGAGGAAAAGGAGGTTCTGATTTTGACCCAAAAGGGAAGTCAGATAATGAAGTGATGAAATTTTGCCAATCATTTATTACAGAATTGTTTAGGCATATTGGCCCTAATACTGATGTTCCTGCTGGTGATATAGGAGTTGGGAGACGTGAAATCGGGTATATGTTTGGTCAATATAAAAGAATATCAAACGAATATTCAGGAGTATTAACAGGGAAGGGGATTGGTTGGGGAGGATCATTAATACGTCTTGAAGCTACTGGTTATGGAGCAGTTTATTTTACTCAAAATATGCTGAAGGTAAATGGAGATTCTATTAAGGAGAAAACAGTGATTATTTCAGGTTCAGGTAATGTTGCTCAGTTTGCTTGTGAGAAAGTAATAGAATTAGGAGGTAAAGTTATTACAATGTCAGATTCATCAGGATATATTTATGATCCATCCGGAATAGATAAAGAGAAATTAGCGTTTATCATGAACCTCAAAAATATACAACGAGGAAGAATAAAAAAATATGCAGAAAAGTATAAGTGTAAATTTTTTGCAAATGAAAAACCTTGGAGTGTATCCTGCGATATTGCACTTCCTTGTGCAACTCAAAATGAGTTAGATGAAAATGATGCTAAATTATTAGTTAATAATGGATGTATTTGTGTTGTAGAAGGAGCAAATATGCCTTCAACCCCTAAATCTATTGAAATATTTCAAAACGCAAATATTTTGTTTGCTCCAGGGAAAGCATCTAATGCTGGTGGGGTTGCAACATCAGGGCTTGAGATGGCGCAAAATTCATTACGCATGAGCTGGAATCGAGAGAAAGTTGATATTAGATTAAAAGAGATTATGTCTAATATTCATGAGTCATGTGTTGAGTATGGGACTAGAGAAGATAAGAGTATAGATTATGTTAAAGGGGCAAACATTGCAGGTTTTGTTAAAGTTGCTGATGCAATGCTTGACCAAGGAGTTGTTTAAAGCCTAATTATATTTGTTATGTTAGGTAAAATAAAAGAAGAATTACAACAGGAATTAAAGGTAATAAAATCTTCAGGATTATATAAGAAAGAGCGTATTATTACTAATCCTCAGGGGGTATTAATACGTGTTAGTACAGGTGAACAAGTTATTAATTTTTGCGCAAATAATTATTTAGGATTATCATCTCACCCTCAAGTTATACAAGCATCTAAAGAGACTCTTGACACACATGGATACGGGATGTCATCTGTTCGATTTATTTGTGGGACACAGAATATTCATAAAGAATTAGAATCTAAGATTTCAAATTTTTTAGGAATGGAAGACACTATTCTTTATGCAGCTGCTTTTGATGCTAATGGTGGAGTATTTGAGCCATTATTTTCTTCAGAAGATGCTATAATTTCTGATTCTTTAAATCATGCTTCTATTATAGATGGCGTTAGATTATGTAAAGCAGTACGTTACAGATATAAGAATAATAACATGCAAGATTTAGAACAAAAATTAAAAGACTCTCAATCGGAGCGTAATCGTATTATTGTTACGGATGGGGTGTTTTCTATGGATGGATATATTGCTAAGTTGGATAAAATTTGTGACTTAGCAGATAAATATAATGCAGTTGTTATGGTAGATGATTCTCATGCAACAGGTTTTATAGGAGAAAAAGGAAGAGGGACACATGAATATTGTAATGTAATGAATAGAATAGATATTATTACAGGAACCCTAGGTAAAGCCTTAGGAGGAGCTATGGGGGGATTTACTTCAGCGAAAAAAGAAATTATTGAGATATTACGTCAAAAATCGAGGCCATATCTATTCTCTAATTCTCTTGCTCCTTCTATTGTTGGAGCAGCATCCAAAGTTATTGATATGCTTAGTGAAAGCACATATTTAAAAGAAAAATTAATGAATAACACTCAATATTTTCGACAAAAAATGACTGAGGCAGGATTTAATATAAAAGAAGGAATTCATCCTATTGTCCCTATCATGCTATATGATGCTAATATTGCACAAGAAATGGCAGAAAAATTACTGGATCAAGGTGTTTATGTAATCGGCTTCTTTTTCCCTGTTGTCCCAAAAGGGGAAGCAAGAATTCGTGTTCAGATTTCAGCAGCTCATACAAAAGAAGAATTAGATAAAGCTATTCATGCTTTTATTACAGTTGGCAAACAAATAAAGCTTCTTAATTAAATAATTAATAAATTTTGTAAGATTTCCAAAAAAGTGTAGCTTTGCACTCCTTATAAAAAAGATATTATTAAGATATAATGGATACTTTGAGTTATAAAACAATTTCGGTCAATAAAAAGAATGCAGAAAAAGAGTGGAAACTGGTTGATGCAGAAGATCAAATATTAGGAAGGTTTGCTTCCAAAATAGCAAAGATCTTGCGTGGAAAATACAAGACAAATTTCACACCTCATGCTGATTGTGGAGATTATGTTATTATTGTTAACGCGGGAAAAATTAGTATGTCTGGAAATAAGATGGAAAATAGAGAATTATTTTCTCATACTGGCTATCCAGGAGGACAAAAGAGAAAAAATCCTGCAGAAATTTTAAGAAAAAACAAAACAGCTGTGGTACGTCATGCAATTAAAGGGATGCTACCTAAAAATAAGTTAGGGAGCGCTATTTTAAGAAATTGTTTTATTTATGCAGAAGCAGAGCATAATCATCAAGCTCAAAAACCAGAAACAATTAATTTAAATGATTTAAGGTAATATGCAAAATACTCACGCCATAGGAAGAAGGAAAGCATCAATTGCTAGAGTTTTTCTCTCAAAAGGGGAAGGAAATATCATTGTAAACAAACAAAAATTAGACGAGTATTTTTCTTTAAAGTCATTACAATCAACAGTATGTAAACCTTTAGATGTCTTGAATTTATCTAAAGATTTTGATATTCAAGTTAGTGTTTATGGAGGAGGGAATACAGGGCAAGCAGATGCAATTAAATTAGCTATAGCAAGAGCTCTTTGTAAAATTGATGAAGCGAATAAGCCATCACTTAAATCAAATGGATTACTTACAAGAGATTCAAGGGTAGTTGAAAGGAAAAAACCTGGGCAGAAGAAAGCCCGAAAAAAATTCCAGTGGGTTAAAAGATAAATTATTAATTGATGTTTAGCATCTAAACTGTTAAGAAAAATATTGTAATATTTCTACTTAGTGGTTGATTAAAAAAAGAAAGTAAACATGACAAGAACAAATTTCAAAGAATTATTAGAATCAGGGGTCCATTTTGGACACTTAAAAAAGAAATGGAATCCCGCAATGTCTCCTTATGTTTTTATGGAGCGTAAAGGAATTCATGTAATAGATCTTAATAAAACTGTTGCTATGGCTGAAGAAGCCGCCGCAGCATTAAAACAGATAGCAACATCTGGAAAGAAGATTTTATTTGTTGCTACTAAAAAACAAGCTAAAACAATTGTTGCAGAAGCAGCAAAATCTGTAAATATGCCATATATTACAGAGAGATGGCCAGGAGGTTTACTTACTAATTTTGCTACTATTAGAAGGTCAGTCAAAAAAATGGATGCTATTGATAAAATGAAAATAGATGGGACTTTTGATACTTTATCCAAAAGAGAAAGACTGCAAATAGAGCGTACTAGAGCTAAACTAGAGTTAAACTTTGGGAGTATCATTAGTATGACTCGTATGCCAGAAGCAGTATTTATTATAGATATAAACAAAGAGCATATTGCTGTTGCTGAATCTAGAAAACTAAGCATACGTTCATTTGCTGTTGTAGATACTAATACAAATCCAAATCTAGTTGATTATCCAATCCCTGGGAATGATGATGCTACGAAGTCTATAGAATGTATTGTAAAAATCATCACTCAGGCAATATCTGAAGGTTTGGCAGAAAAAGACAAGAGAAATAAAAGAAAAGCAGATGAAAAACAAATGAAAGCTAAAGAGATTATCGAGGAACAAAATAAAAAGCAAACAAAATAATGAGTACAATAACCGCATCGGATGTTAATAAACTAAGGAAACAAACTGGAGCAGGAATGATGGATTGTAAAAAAGCATTGATTTCAGCTTCTGGAAATTTTGATGAAGCTATTGATATTTTAAGAAAACAAGGCCAAAAAGTTGCTTCTAAGAGAGCAGATAGAGATGCTGCTGAGGGGGTTGTTATTGCAGGAGTTAATAATACAAGAGGCATAATAATAAGCCTTAATTGCGAAACAGATTTTGTTGCAAAAAATAATGATTTTATTTTATTAGCCCAAAGCATTTTAGAAGCAGCGTTAAAAAGCAATATTACAAGTAATGAAGAATTAAGATCCATTGATTTAGAACCAGAACTAACTATTGATGAAAAGATTCTTGAGCAAACAGGTGTAATTGGAGAGAAATTAGATGTTAGTATAGAAATTATCCAATCAGAAAAAGTAAGTTTTTATATACATCCTGGGAATAGATTAGCAACAATAATAGGCTTTGAAAATCTTAATAATTTACAAGTAGGGAAAGATATTGCTATGCAGGTAGCAGCAATGAATCCTATAGCTATTGATAGAGACAGCGTTTCAGAAGAAATTATAAACCGAGAGCTTTCTATAGGTAAAGAACAAGCAAGAGAAGAAGGGAAGCCAGAAGCAATGTTAGAAAAAATTGCGTTAGGAAGATTAAACAAATTTTTTAAAGAAAATACTTTGTTAGATCAAATATTTATCAAGGATAATAAAATATCAGTTCGACAATATTTATCAGAAAGTGACAAAGATGCTACTATAACAATGTTTAAACGTGTTGCATTATCAAATTAATTTCTAGACTAGCTATTTTAACAAATTACTAATAAGCATGAAATATAAAAGGATATTATTGAAGTTAAGTGGAGAATCTTTAATGGGAGAAAAAGGTTATGGTATTGATTCAGATAAGTTATCTTTCTATGCTTCAAATATTCAAAAAGTTGTTAATGAAGATGTTGAGGTTGCAATTGTAATTGGAGGAGGGAATATATACAGAGGGGTACAATCTGAAGGGGCTGGTTTTGATAGAGTTCAAGGAGATCATATGGGAATGCTTGCTACTATTATTAATGGGATGGCTTTACAATCTGCACTTGAGAAGATCAATATAGCAACAAGGCTTATGACTGCAATAAGGATGGAACAAGTTGCAGAACCATATATTAGACGTAAGGCAATTAGACATTTAGAAAAAGGAAGGGTTGTAATTTTTGGAGGAGGAACAGGGAACCCTTACTTCTCTACTGATACTGCTGCAACACTAAGAGCAATTGAAATTGAAGCAAATATTATTATGAAAGGGACAAGAGTTGACGGAATCTATTCTTCAGATCCTGAGAAAGATAATGCAGCAAAGAAATATAATGAGATTTCTTTTGATGAGATTTATAAGCAAGAACTTAATGTTATGGATTTAACAGCCTTCACATTATGTAAAGAGAATCAATTACCAATTAAAGTATTCAATATGAATATAGAAAACAATCTTCTTAAAATTTGTCGTGGAGAAACTATTGGTACATTAGTTAATTTTTAATAGATTGCAGAATAAATTGCAATTATAAAAAATGGACGAACAAGTTTTATTTTATTTACAATTAGCGGAAGAGCAGATGGAAGAAGCTAAAAATCATTTAGATAATATATTCTCAAAAATAAGAGCAGGGAAGGCAAATCCTCAAATGCTTAGAACAATTATGGTTGATTATTATGGATCACAAACACCGTTAGCTCAAACTTCAAACATAACAACTCCTGACTCACAGACGATAAGTATACAGCCATTTGATAAAAATTTAATTTCAGATATTGAGAATGCAATTACGAATGCAGATCTAGGTTTCACACCATCTAATAATGGAGAAAGAGTTATTATCAATATTCCGCCATTAACTGAAGATAGACGTAAAGAATTAGTGAAACAAGCTAAAGCAGAATCTGAAATGTCAAAAGTTACAATCCGAAATGTTAGACAAAAAACAAATGACCACATTAAAAAACTTAGTAAAGAAGGCTTCTCAGAAGATATAATTAGGGATGCAGAATCTAGTACTCAGAAGTTAACAGATAAATATATTGAAAAGATTAATGATATTTTTAGCTCTAAAGAAATTGAAATTATGAAAGTTTAAGTCAAGTCTATCTATATGATAGAGACTCGTTAAGTTAATCAAAAGTAAAAAAGAAATGAAGGGAATAATTTTAGCAGGAGGTTCAGGAACTAGGCTGTATCCTATTACTTTAGCAATGAGTAAGCAAATGATGCCTATTTATGATAAACCTATGATTTATTATCCTTTATCTACATTATTGTATTCAGGGATTAAGGATATTTTAATTATTTCTACGCCTGATCATATACCATTATTCCAACATCTTTTGGGAGATGGTTCACAATTAGGGTGTAATTTCCAATATAAAATACAAGAAACGCCTAATGGTTTAGCTCAGGCATTTATTCTTGGGGAAAGCTTTATTGGGAATGACAAAGTGTGCTTAATCTTAGGAGATAATATTTTTTATATGAAAAGGAATATTGTTGAATCATGTTCGAATGTTGATGGAGGTATTATTTTTGGTTATCATGTCAATGATCCAAAACGATATGGAGTTGTAGAGTATGATGAAAATTTTAATGTTTTATCTATTGAAGAAAAACCGGATAGCCCAAAATCAAATTATGCAATACCAGGATTATATTATTATGATAATAGTGTAATTAATATTGCAAAAAATTTAAAGCCAAGCCTTAGAGGTGAGTATGAAATAACAGATATAAATAAAGAATTTTTGCGTCAGAAGAAATTGCAAGTAAAATTATTAGGTAGAGGAACCGCTTGGCTTGATACAGGAACTTTCACATCTCTTACTCAAGCAACCCAGTTTGTACAAGTTATTGAAGATAGACAAGGAAGAAAAATCGGATGTATTGAAGAAGCAGCATATAAAATGAAATTTATAGATAAAGAACAGCTTTTAAAGTTGGCAGCGCCTTTACGAAATAGTGGGTACGGAGAGTATTTAGATACGTTGTTGATTGTATAATGTATACTATTTCAGAATTAAATAAACTTATTGAACAGGAAATAGAGAATCTTAAGCTTCCAGAATCTCCGAGGAAGTTATATAACCCTATTCAGTATATATTATCTTTAGGAGGAAAACGTATAAGGCCTATTTTACTTTTATTATCACATCAACTATTTAATGAAAATATCAAGTCAGCATTACCAGCAGCTTTAAGTATTGAAGTTTTTCATAATTTTACTTTGCTACATGATGACATTATGGATAAAGCCCCTTTAAGAAGAGGGTACTCTACTGTGCATAATAAATTTGGATATAACAACGCAATTTTATCAGGAGATACTATGTTAATTAAAGCCTATGAACTATTATTAGAGACAAAAAATAAAAATATAAATCAAGTTTTAAATATTTTTAATTCAATAGCAATTAAAGTCTGTGAAGGTCAACAATTAGATATGGACTTTGAATCTAAGATGAATGTTTCTATTGACGAATATTTAGATATGATTAAATATAAAACTAGTATGTTATTTGCTGGGGGATTACAAATAGGGGGAGTTCTTGGAGGATGCGATAAAAAAGAAAGTAAAGCTCTTTATAATTTTGGCATTGATATTGGTATTGCATTTCAATTACAAGATGATTTGTTAGACTTATACTCAGAATCTTCTACTTTTGGTAAAAAGCAAGGAGGAGATATATTAGTTAACAAAAAAACAGTTTTATATTTAAAAGCATTAGACTTAGCTAACATGAAACAAAAAAGAATTTTAGTGAAGTGTTTTTCTGATATTAGCATGAATCCTGATAAAAAAATATCTGTAGTTAAAAGCATTTTTGATGAATTAGATATTGTTTCATATACTACAAAATTAATAGGGAGCTACTATAATAAAAGCATAGAACATTTAAAAGATTTGAACTCTTCAAACAAGAAACAATTAATCATTTTTATTGAGAATCTTTTAAGTAGAAGACGCTGATATTATTAGTTTTATTTTTTTCTAAATAAATGAATAAAAATAAATAGTTTTGTTATTAAGTAATTAATACTAATGTATGGATAAATTTTCTTTTTTAGGATCTGCACATACTGAACTTATTGACAGCATGTATCACGACTTTTTAAAAGACCCTAAGACAGTAAATAAAGAATGGCGTGATTTTTTTCAAGGATTTGATTTTGCACAATCTACATACTTATCAGAGGATATTCCTAAGAGTTTTGAAAAAGAATTCAAAGTTATAAACCTTATTGATGACTATAGGAACAGGGGCCATTTATTTACTCAAACTAATCCAGTAAGAGAAAGAAGAAAATACCATCCTAATTTAGATATTAATAATTTTGGATTAGAAGAAACAGATTTACAAACTATTTTTCAAGCAGGAAATGAAGTAGGAATTGGAGCGTCACCCCTTACTGATATTATTAGTCATTTAGAAAAAGTTTATTGTCAGTCCATTGGTGTTGAATATATGTATATCAAAAAATCTAAGGAAATTAATTGGATAAAAAACAAACTTCATAAGAACTCAAATACCCCAAAATTCACAACTCAAGAGAAACAACATATTTTTCATAAATTAAATCAAGCTGTTGCTTTTGAAAATTTTTTACATAGAAAGTATGTCGGACAGAAAAGATTCTCTTTAGAAGGAGCAGAATCATTAATTCCTGCCTTAGATGCTCTTATTGAACATGGCTCAGTTTTAGGAGCTAAGGAATTTGTAATGGGAATGGCTCACAGGGGAAGGCTTAATGTTTTAGCTAATATTTTTAATAAAACATATAAAGATATCTTTTCCGAATTTGAAGGTAAAGAATATGAGGACAATTTCATCTCTGGAGATGTAAAGTACCATTTAGGTTTTACTTCAAATAAAAAATGTGAAAATGGGAACACAGTAAGATTAAATTTATCTCCAAATCCTTCTCATTTAGAGGCAGTAAATCCAGTTGTAGGAGGAGTTTCTAGAGCAAAGATTGATAGAGCATATAATGGAGATCCTAAAAAAGTTATTCCTATTTTATTACATGGAGATGCTGCTTTAGCAGGGCAAGGGATAGTATACGAAGTTATCCAAATGTCTAATCTTGATGGATACAAAACAGGAGGGACTATCCATATTGTAATAAATAATCAAGTAGGATTTACCACCAATTATCATGATGCTAGGTCTAGTATTTATTGTACAGATATTGCAAAAGTAACACTGTCTCCAGTTTTTCATGTTAATGGTGATGATGTTGAAGCAGTAGTACACACTTTACAAATAGCAACAGAGTATAGGCAGAAATTCCATAAAGATGTATTTATTGATTTATTATGCTATAGAAAATATGGCCATAATGAAGGAGATGAACCAAGATTTACACAACCACTATTATATAAGATTATTGCAAAACATCCTAATCCTAGAGAGATTTATCAGAAAAAATTAATTGAAGAACAAATAGTTGAGTCAAAGATTGTCAAACAGCTTGAAAAAGAATTCAAGCAATTATTAGAACAACGTTTTGACCAGGCTAAAGAAATTAAAAAATCTAAAATTAAATCTTTTTTAAAAGATGAATGGAAGGATTTTAAAAGATCATTAACCGACACTTTTGATGAGGAAGCAGAAACATATGTAGATATTCAAACTCTTAAAAAAACAGCACAATATTTGTATAAGATTCCTGATTCTAAAAAGTTATTTAAGAAGACTCAAAAATTATTAAATGACAGGAAAGATATGATTTTAACTAATTCATTAGATTGGTCTATGGGGGAATTATTAGCTTATGCTACTTTGTTAAATGAAGGATTTAATATACGCTTAAGTGGACAAGATGTCGAAAGAGGAACTTTTTCTCATCGTCATGCAATCCTTAAGATTGAAGAATCAGAGAATGAAATATCTCCATTAAGTTTGGTTAATACAGATGTAACATTTGAAGCATATAATTCACATCTTTCAGAGTATGGTGTATTAGGCTTTGATTATGGATATTCTATTGTAGAACCTAATACATTAACTATTTGGGAAGCACAATTTGGAGATTTTAGTAATGGTGCTCAAATTATGATAGATCAATTTATTAGTTGCGCAGAAGATAAATGGAAAATTATGAGTGGTATAGTACTTTTATTACCTCATGGGTATGAAGGGCAAGGAGCCGAACATTCCTCAGGAAGAATAGAGCGCTATTTGCAACTTTGCGCACAAAATAATATTCAGATTGTAAATTGTACTACACCTGCTAACTTTTTCCATGTACTTAGAAGGCAATTAAAACGAAAATTTAGAAAACCACTGGTAGTATTTACCCCAAAAAGCTTATTAAGGAATAAAGAATGTAGATCAAATTTAGAAGAATTCTCTAAAGGTAAATTTAATGTCTTGATTGATGATAAAATCGAAAGCAAAGAAATACATAAATTAGTTTTCTGTAGTGGTAAAATCTATTATGATTTGTTGAAAAAAAGAATTGAATTAAAGAATAAGAAAATAGCGATTGTTAGAATCGAGCAATTATACCCTTTACCAAGGAAAGAAATAGATTTTATTGTAAATAAATATAAGCCAGAAACAATCATTTGGGTACAAGAAGAGCCAGAAAATATGGGGGCATGGACATATATATTATCCAATTTATATAAATATGATATATCTGTTATAGCACGAAAGAAAAGTGCTGCTACTGCAAGCGGGTCTCCAAAATACTCTAAATTAAGGCAAAAAAAAATAATTGATAAAGTTTTTAAAAATTAATATATGTTATTAGAAATGAGAATTCCAAGTCCAGGAGAATCTATATCAGAAGTTGAAATTATTGAATGGTTAGTGAATGACGGTGAATATGTAGAAAAAGATCAAACAATTGCTGAGATTGATTCGGATAAAGCGACATTAGAACTTCCTGCTGAGGAGAGCGGAGTTATTTCTATCCTGGTTAAGGAAGAAACAATAGTTAATGTAGGAGATATTGTATGCAGAATAGATACATCTAAAAAGAAGTCATCAGTAAAGAGTAAATCTTCATTAAAAGCGAATCTTGAAGTTACAGAAGTAAAGCAATCAAAAAAACCAAAAGACAATTTGTTTAAAGCTTCTCCACTTGCAGCATCAATTATACAAACAAACAAATTATCTAAAAAAGAATTAGGGATTAAAAAATCTTCAGGTAAAATTAAAAAATCTGATGTCCTCCCTGATATAAATCCATTAGATGTAGATGGCTCTCGAGGAACTAAAACTATTAAAATGTCTAATCTTAGAAAAAAAATAGCAAGTAGATTAGTTGGAGTTAAAAATGAAGCAGCAATCTTAACTACTTTTAATGAAGTGGATATGTCTGAAATAATAAATTTAAGAAAGAAGTATAAGGCAAAATTCGAAAAGAAACACGATGTAGGATTAGGTTTTATGTCATTTTTCACTAAGGCAGTTACCATTGCATTGCTAGATTTTGAAAATGTAAATGCCATGATTAATGGTGATGAAATAATATATCATCATTACATTGATATTGGAATTGCAGTTAGCGCCCCAAAGGGATTAATGGTTCCAGTCTTACGAAATACACAGAATATGAGTTTTGCTAATATCGAATCTAATATTAGGGAATTAGCAATAAAAGCAAGAGAAGGAAAAATTACAATCCAAGAAATGTTAGGAGGGACATTTACTATTACTAATGGAGGTGTTTTCGGGTCTATGCTGTCTACCCCTATTATTAATCCGCCACAATCTGCAATTCTAGGAATGCATAATATTGTAGAAAGAGTAATTGTTCAAGAAGGAAAAATGGAAATAAAACCAATGATGTATTTAGCGCTTTCATATGATCACAGAATCATTGACGGTAAAGATTCTGTACAATTTTTATGTAGAATTAAAGAAGCTTTGGAAGATCCAATTAATTTATTACTTAATAATAATATAAGTAAATCTTTAGGAATTTGATTTTCAATAGCGCTTATATTATGATTAATATAACAAATACATCTTTAAATTATATATTTTTATTAAAAATTTAATATGGCAATTAAAATTACAGATGACTGTATTAATTGTGGAGCCTGTGAGCCAGAATGCCCAAATAATGCAATTTACGAAGGGGATGAAGTATGGAAATTTTCTGACGGGACAACGTTAACAGATAATACTACACAAGACCCACTAGAAGAGGATTTTTATTATATAGTAACAGATAAGTGTACTGAATGTATAGGGTTTTTTGATGAGCCTCAATGCGCTGCAGTTTGCCCAGTAGATTGCTGTCTTCCTGACGAGAATCATATAGAAACTCAAGACGAGCTATTAGTAAAAAAACAAAAACTACATTCTTAATCTTCGGAGGCTATTACATCTTTAATTTGTCCTCCAATTTTTTCTTTTAATATACTTTCTATGCCATTTTTAAGTGTAATTGTAGAAGAAGGACAACCACTACAAGCCCCTTTTAGACTTACAGTAACTATTCCATTATGAAATGACTTTAAACTAATATAGCCTCCATCTGATTCTACTAAAGGAGTTATATATTCCTGTAATATTATATTTATTTTTTTTTCAATATCAGTATACTTTTTTATTTTAGTTTGTACATTATTTTTTGATTTACTGTTTTGTAGAGTGCTATCTTGGTTTTTTAATATTCCAGAATTCAATTCTTCTAAAATAAATATCCTTATATGTTGAGCAATATCTTGCCAATCTATTGCATTATCAATTTTAGTTATGGATATAAAATTATTACTTATAAAAACACTTTTTACAAAAGGGAAAGTAAAAATAGCTTTAGCAAGATCAAATTTTTCTGCTGCTTTAATATTTAAGAATTCATGACTATTATTTATTAAAATTTGATTTGAAACAAATTTCATTACTGAAGGATTAGGAGTGCTTTCCATATAAATACTATAATTCATTTTAGTTTAATTTTAATGCCAAATTTTTATACCCTCTAATTTAATATTTTCTTGAAAAAATACTCTAGCACTATTTTCAAATGATTCTGTGTAGTTAGAAACATAGAAATGATAAGAAGGAGCTCTTAAGTTTGACGTTAAGTTTAATTTTTTTAATTCGGTTAATATATTATTACTGATAATATTTGGCGAGTCAATTATATTAATTTTTTTATTATAAAGGGTATCTATTTCATCACTAATTAATGAATAGTGAGTACATGCTAGTATTATATTATCAATACTTTTCAGTTTTTTGTTAGAAAGATAATTTTCAATAATTGCTTTACTTATTTTTTGATTTATAAAACCTTCTTCAATCATAGGTGCTAGTAGGGGTGTTGCTAGTGATTTTACTTTGATATTTGAAGAAAGCGTAGTTATTTTCTTAAAATAAATATTGGAGTTAATTGTCGCTTTTGTTCCGATTACTCCTACAATACTGTTTTTACAATGCTTAGAAACATAATTTATCACAGGGTCAATAACATTAAAAACAGGGATTCCTCCAGCAAATTTTATAACTTCTTTATAAGCAACAGATGATGCGCTATTACATGCTATAATAATTGCTTTGCAATTTTTTGATTTCAAGAAAGATGTAATAGCTTTACTAAAATTACATATTGCTTTGTTTGATTTTCTACCATATGGGAGATGCTCTGTATCTCCAAAATATATTATAGATTCTTTAGGTAATTTTTCTTTTAATGCATGAGCTATTGTAAGACCTCCAATTCCAGAATCAAATATACCAATAGGATTATACATTTTTTAAAAGAAAAAATCTTTTAAAGGCCTAGCTCCTTTCTAACTAAAGAAGTAACATCCGAATTTTTGTCTGCATAGTGTAGTACTGCTGAATCTACAATATATGTATATCCACCTTCTTTGGCAACATTTTCTATTGCTTTGCTTATATTATCCTCAATAGGAGCCCAGGCATCAGCTTTCTTTTTTTCTACTTGTTGTTCTATATTTTGTTTATATAAAGCGATTCTCTGCTGCATTTGTTGTAAATCAATTTCTGCATTTTGTTTTTTTGGGTCATCATATGAATTCCAATTGGTTTCATATTCTTGAGTTTTAGATTGAAGTTCTGCAACCATTGTTTCTATTACTATTTGCTCCTTGTCAATATAACTTTTTATGTTTTTCTCAAAATCTTGCACAGCAGGCATTATACGTATTATTTCATCTATTGCTACATGAGCTATTTTAGTTTGCGAAAATCCATTAATAGTAAACATGAATAATAGCACTAATAATTTTATTTTTTTCATAATTTTATTTTTTAATAATTAATTTTTAATATCCCATTATTTTTAATACTTCATCACTCTTATCTAAATTTTTATTTGTATATAACATGATAAGATCACTAGAACTATCAAAAACTACTGTATATTTATTGTTTTCTGCAAGGAGCTGTATAGCATCATATATCTTCTGTTGAATAGGCTTAATTAGTTCTTGTCTTTTTTTGTACAATTCTCCTTCTGGACCAAAATATTTTTGCTGTATATTTTTCACTTCTTTTTCTTTCTCAATAATTATTGCCTCTCTTTTTTTCTTCATTTCACTTGTAAGTAAAACTTGTTCTTCTTGATAAGATTTAAATAGTTGATCAATCTCTGTATATTTTTGCTCAATATTTTTTTGGAATTCTAGTGAAATAGCATCTAATTTATCTTGAGCTTGACTATAATCAGGAATCTTATTTAATATATACTCTGTATCTACATAAGCAAATTTTTGAGCTTCACAAAAAAAGAATGTGAGTATAAATAAGAAAATAAAGATAATTTTTTTCATATCTGTAATAACGCACAAAGATAATTAAAATTGCTGACCAATTGAGAAATGAAATTGACCGCCATTAGCATTAGGATTATTAGGTATATTATCAAATCCCCACCCATAATCTACACCCATCATTCCTATCATAGGTAACATAATTCTAATGCCAAATCCAGCAGATCGTTTTACGCCAAATGGATTAAAGTAATCATAATTATCCCACGCATTTCCTGCCTCTAAAAATGATAATATATAAACTGTAGAAGAAGGATTCAAACTTAAGGCATACCTCAATTCAGTTGTATATTTGTTGTAAATACTAGCCCCAGTTATAGGAGAGATTGAATTGTTGTTATATCCTCTTAATGAAATCATTTCTCTTCCATCAAACATTGCTCCCATACCACTTAACCCATCTCCTCCTACATAGAATCTTTCGAATGGAGAAAGCCCTAAATCATCATTATAAGACCCTAATAATCCCATTTCAATATTGGTATTTAAAACTAACTTCGCTGTAAATGCTGAAAACCAGGCGGATTTAAATTTCCATTTATAATATTCAATCCAAGCATATTTTTCTTGAGATGTTAGATTAGCATAATTATCAACTGGATTTAATATAGAATATGGAGGTGTAGCTTTTAGACTTAATGAGATATTAGATCCGCTTCTAGGAAATACTAATTGATCTACAGAATTTCTGCCTAGTCTAATAGTATAACTGATATTATTAGACATGCCATCTTGAAAAATAAAATTAGTCGAATTCTCTAATTTATAATGTTGAATTGAGATGCCATTATATAATGTAAAATAGTCATCAGGATATTTTAATCTTTTACCTAAACCAATAGATCCTCCAAGTAATTCTGTAGACTGTGATTGGGAATTGCTAGATCCAGAAAGAGAATACAGAGATCTATATGCTGAAATAGAGAATGAGTTTGGTTTTTTTCCTCCTAACCATGGCTCAACAAATGATATATTATAGCTTTGGTAATACCTCCCATTAGAAGACGCTGAAAGGGAAAGAGTTTGCCCATCACCAGCAGGGATAGGGTCCCATGCATTCTTTTTTAAAATTCTGCTTGAAGAAAAATTTGTAAATCTCAATCCAAGAGAACCAACAATATATCCTCCACCCCAACCTCCTTGTAGATTAATTTGATCAGTTGATTTTTCAGCTACTTGATATGTAATATCAACAGAGTTTTGTACTGGGTCAGGATTTATTTGCACATCAAATTGTTCAGGGTCAAAATATTGTAATTGAGCTAATTCTCTTTGTGAACGAATAACTTCATTCCGTTTAAATAAATCTCCTGGACGAGTTCTAATCTCCCGCATTATAACGTGATCATTTGTTTTTGTATTCCCAGTTACTGAAACCTTGTTAATTCTTGCTTGTTCCCCTTCCTTAATACGAATTTGAAAATCAATTTCATTATTTTCTGTACTAATTTCTATTGGGTGTGCTCTAAAAAATAAATATCCATCATCCATATATAATGATGATATATCCTTTCCTTCCACACCTCCTGAAATCCTAGAATCTAGAATAGATTGATTAAAGATATCACCTTGTTTTATTTTTAGAATTTTTGTTAATGTCTCATTATCATATATTGTATTCCCTATCCAAGTTATTTTTCCAAATGTATATACTTCTCCTTCTATAAGATTAACTTCAATACTAATTGTATTATCATTATTTTTATATATAGAGTCATTTAATATTCGAGCATCTCTATATCCTTTTTCATTGTATTTAGCAATAAGAGATTTTTTTTCTGCTTCATAATTACTTTCAATAAATTTTGAGGATTTAAAGATTCTCCACCACTTTTTTTCTTTAGTCTCTTCAAATATTTTTTTTATTCTATAATTACTAATTGCATAAATAGAATCTTTATTATTCCAAATTCTTTTTTCAGTATTTAATATTTTGCTTCTACCAGTAATGTTTATTTTTTTTATTTTTATTTTTTTACCTTTTTCAATATTAAAAACTAATATGTCAGATTTTGTAATAGTAGTGTCAGTATATACACTATCTTTAACATTGATATACAAATAGCCTTTTTCAATATAGTATGCTTTTATTGTATTTATACAATTAGTAATAAGATTTTTAGTTAAAATTTTACCTCTCATTAATCTTAATTTTTCTTTTAAATCACTAATTTCAGATTTTCGTATTTTCCCTTCAAATTTAAATTTGGATAATCTAACATGTTCTTTTAAATAAATAGTTAAAAATATATTATTTTCTACTACATCTATAACATCAATGGATATATTTGAAAACAATCCTTGATCCCATAATTTTTTGATAGCTTTTTTAATTTTATTCCCTGGGATTATTATAGTTTCTCCAATTTCAAGTTCACTGATTTGGATAAGAGTAGATTTACTGAGATTATCTGCTCCTGAAATAGAGATTCCACCTATTACGTATTCTTGTGGATTAGTATAATCAAGATCTATTACTGTTTCTTGCCCAATGCTATTAATACTAAATAAAACCCCGATTACTATTAATAGGAATTTAATTAAATTGTTTTTTATGTTAATGTACTTTCCCAAATCGCCTATCTCTTTTTTGATATTCTAAAACAGCTTTTTTTAAATCAGATTTCCTAAAATCTGGCCAAAGAGTTTCTGTAAAATAAAGTTCTGCATAGGCTATTTGCCATAACAAAAAATTACTTACTCTAAATTCCCCACTTGTCCTAATTATAAGCTCAGGATCAGGAACGTTCTTGGTAGCCAGATATTGTGAAAATAATTCTTCATTTATATCATCTGTTTTAATATTTTGATGTATGATATTTTTAACTGCATGCAGGATCTCCCATCTACTACTGTAGCTTAACGCTAATATTAAGGTCATTTTCTTATTATTTTCCGTCTCTTTTATAAGAGATCTTAGTTCCATTATACATGCTCTAGGTAAAGTGTCTATTTCTCCAATTACTTTAACAGAAATGTCATTTTTCATTAAAATCTGTTTTTCATTTTTTATACTATTGACTAAGAGCTTCATTAATGCATTAATTTCTCTTTTTGGCCTTTTCCAGTTTTCTGTTGAAAATGCAAATAGAGTTAAATACTTTATTCCAAGCTCGGCACTTCCTTCAACGATTTCCTTCACAGATTTAATACCATTTCTATGTCCAAAAACTCGTAATTTCCCTTTTTTTTCTGCCCAACGTCCATTACCATCCATTATTATAGCAATATGTTTAGGAATTGATTTATTGACTGGTTCTATCATAATATTGAACGACTCTCTTTTAGTAGTAAAAGCATGTTTCACTATTAGTATTTAATTTAATTGAAATTGTAACGAATGCGAATGAATACCAATCATTGTTTTCTTCTTCACCTCTTTGCTCTCCCATAACATGATTATCAGTAGGGTCAGACATATATGTAGCTAAATCCCCATATTGTTGCATAATATTTTTCCCCGGATATGTTGTACTAATGTCATCCAAATAATCCGTAAAAGTTTTCCGCATTCCGTATTCTAACATAATAGTTGTTGAATTAGAAATAGCAAACTTTATTCCACCACCCATTGGTACAGAAAATTGAATTAAGGAATATTTTTTTCTTTCTGGGAATTGAGGAGTTCCTTGCCCTTCAGTACCTAATTCTTGTAGATTCACCCAATTTCCATTAGGACTCTCTGCCATTGGATTAAATTGGAAAACAGAAATACCTGAAAAAACAAAAGGAGTCCACGAATATAGTGGATTTCCAACTTCATATGGCAGAAAGTTAAATTCTATTTGTGTAGAAAACTCATATAATGGAGATTTAAAATGGAGATATCTATCTTGAGAAATCGAATCATTTTTATTATCACGTTCATCGCCATTTAGATACCCTAATATCGCTTCAATTTTGTATGCAAATCTTCTATCAATATTTTTTCGAAAGAATAAGCCTCCTGCAATTTGGACATCATTAAAATGAGTTTTATTTAATTCTCCTAAATAATATGAAGATCCTAACATTAATCCAATTTCATTATACGGCGAAAATGATTGAGTAAAGGCGCTTATGCTAATCATACTTATTATGATAGTAGAGACAATACTTTTTTTTATCTTTTCAATATTATTAAATTTTTTCATATTAGGGTTACGTCTTAATTTTACAAATATAAGGGGATATATCTAATTTCTTTTATCAATTCCCCACATTAATTTATTTCTGACTGTGGGGATGAAAGTATTATCTTTCAACTCAATAAGTTTAATATAAAAATCAGCTTTTTTGATAGTGAGTTCTATTGAAGAGTCAAAAGCTCTTGATCTTGAATCTAAGGATACCAGCGCTAATTGATCTCTATCTTCTACTCTTAATTTAATTATGGAAGAATCTTCAACAACAATTGGTCTTACATTAAGATTATGTTGAGTAATCGGAGTAATAATCATATTGCCAGTTCCAGGCATTATAATTGGTCCACCACAACTTAAAGAATACCCAGTAGAACCTGTTGGAGTAGATATAATTAATCCATCTGCCCAATATGTATTTAAAAATTCATCATTTAGGTATGCCTCAACCTTTATCATCGATGAAGTATCTTTTTTTGTAACAGCTACTTCGTTAAGCGCAAAATTCATGTCTTTAAATAGTTTGTTTTTTGTAGATAATTCTAATAATGTACGATTATTTATATTATATTTTTCTTTTATCAGATTATTAATTGCGTAATCAATTTGATCAATCGATATACTGGATATAAATCCTAATCTACCAGTATTTATCCCCATAATAGGAATATTACTATTCCTGACAAAAGTTGCCGCTTTTAATAAAGTCCCATCTCCTCCTATACTAAAAAGAAAATCAGCATTCCCTCTCAAATCATTAAAAGCAGAAAATGTTTGTATTTTTTGTTTAAAACGGATTTCATCTTTTAGAAATTCAAAAAATTTCTCCTCAACTATTATTTGTTGTTTTTTTTCAGCCTCTATTCTATTTACTAAATGCTGAATATATTTTGTAGATTTTTTTTGAAATGGACTGCCGAAAAAAGCTATACGCATAATTATAATTTTAATACTTAAAAAGAACTTGAAAAATGCAAAAATATACCTTTTTCTTTACTTAATTTGTCTTCTCTTAAAGAATACTCAACTGTTATTATTCTGTCATAGTATGTTATAAAATCTATACTGACTCCCCTTCCCCACAACAATATATTAGAAAGAGGGTTTTCTTGATTATTTTGTTGCGTGTCTATTATATATCCTAAATCTGAAAATATAGACATATAAACAGTAATATGTGCTTTTCGAAATTGATTAATTTTTATATAAGGAATTTCAAATGTTATTTTATCTATTAATGGATGCCGAACAGCAGTTTTAGAGAGCCAATATTTTTGTCCACTAATAACATAATATTCATATCCACGTACATATTTTCCAAAACCGAAGCCTCTTTGGACAAAATAAGGTTGATATTCATTAGAGGACCAGTTTGCCTCGAAACTTGTTCCTAAAAAAAAGTCATTAAATGGCTCCAAATAGTGTTCTACTTTTGCAGTTAACTCTATATGTTTTACTGGACTATTTTTAGGTATATTTTTTTTTGCTGTCATCATTATAGAATTGCCATCTAGAGGATATTGAGAGTAATCTCGATTTTCATAATGATAGGTATACTTTAATTGATAATAATCTCCTATGGTACTAATATCGTCTTTATTCGTAAAAAAATCAGGGTTTTTCAGCACAATACTATCAGAGACAATTGTTTTGAAGTATGATATCCCGATTAAGTGTACCGTTTGAATCTTCCGTTTGTATTTTAGTTCTAAACCAAGCTCAATATCTTTTGTAGAATAACCTTCATCTTGATAGTATTCTAATTGGTTATTTTCTGTTTTATAAAATGATTTTTTTCTTCTAAATAGACTGATTTTTGTTTTTAATCCAAAAGTTTTTCTTTTGTTTATATAAGGGATATTGTATTCAGCCAAATAATGTTCTTTAAACCCTCTTCTAAATTTTAATTTCAATATTTCATTTTTCCCCCTGAAGTTTCTCCAATTAAGAAATACCCCATAGTTAACTCTAGAAAAATCAGAGTAATTACTTGCTTTAAATTCATCCCACCACACATTAAAATTTCTTTCAGAAACTTCAAGAATTGGATATGGGAATACATACCATTGTTCTACAACAACTATTTTGATGTTAAATCGGTTATTATTTTTCATTAAAAAAGTAATCTTTAAGAAATTAAATAATTGCATATTCTTCAGGTTTTTTTCACTTTGCTGAATCTCCAATATTAATTCAGAAACAGTTAGAGAATCCCCTTTTTCAAAAGATAATTCTCTTATAATAACATCTTTTTTTGTGACTTTATTCCCCTCAATTTTTATTGAATACACAGGTAGTTTGTGTTGAGCTTGAACAACAAAACCAATTGACATTATAGATATTATTAGTCC
This sequence comes from Bacteroidota bacterium, assembly GCA_036339955.1. GTDB lineage: Bacteria > Bacteroidota > Bacteroidia > Flavobacteriales > BACL11 > JAYYZX01. The sequence continues at coordinate 86,733 of JAYYZX010000006.1, read as the reverse complement.
CCATTTTTTCATATTCTTAAGGGTTTAAGAATCTCATTAAACCTTCAAATCTATCTAATAAGCCTGGATAATCTTCTTTTTTAGAAAAAGAGGCCATAAGTGTATATTCGAAACGTTCTAAATCACTAATAATATCTCTAATATCAAGTTTATTGACTTTTATAGTTAATTCTAATTTTGTTGATTCAGAGTTAGAAGTTATATATGAACTTAATATTTTTGCATTATTAGATTCAATAATTCTTGATATTTCACTCATGTTATAATCTTTTTCATGCATTTCTAATACTATGATGCTCCCAATACTCTGTACAGAAACGCTTTTTGCAATTTTATAAAGTAATTTTTTATCAGATATCCCTCCTATATATTCTTGATTTTCATTTACAACTGGAATTAAAGACAAACTATTTTCATCCATAATTTTCAAAATTTCAAATAGATGTTGTCCCTCATTAACACTAGGAGATGCAAGATTATATATATGTTCTTGAATTAACTCTGTAGTATCATCCCAAGCAAGAATTTCACTTTCAGATATTAACCCTATATATTGATCCCCATCCACAACAGGTAGATGCAATATTTTTAGTTCCTCCATAAATGAAAGAATTAAATTACCATCATGTTTTGGGTCTATTGTAACGATGGATGTAGATATTAGTTCTTTTGCTTGCATGAACAAACATACTATTTTTTAACTTTGTATTTATTAAAATATATATGGTTCATCTTAGCGTCAATATTAATAAAATAGCTACTATTCGAAATGCACGAGGAGGTAATACCCCAAATGTTGTTGGAGCTGCTATTAAGTGCCAATGTTATGGTGCAGACGGGATAACTGTTCACCCTAGGGAAGATCAGCGTCATATAACGGATCAAGATGTATATGATATAAAAGATGAAATCACTACAGAATATAATATAGAAGGTTATCCATCCAAGAGGTTTATCAACATGATATTAAATATAAAACCTGATCAGGTAACTTTAGTTCCGGACACTGTTGAGGTTATCACATCAAATTCAGGGTGGGATACTATTAAACATACTAGTTTTTTGAAAGAGATTGTAAGTGAATTTCAATCTAATAAAATACGCACCTCAATTTTTGTTAATCCAGATGTTAAAATGATTCAAGCAGTAGAAAAAACAGGGACAGACAGAATTGAATTATATACTGGTAGCTATGCTTCAGATTTTTCTAAAAATAAAGAGAAAGCAATACGCCCATATGTTATCTCAGCTGAAGTAGCAAAAGAAATGAATATTGGAATTAATGCAGGACATGATTTAAATTTGGATAATCTAGAATTCTTTTGTAAGAATATTAAATTTCTTAATGAAGTTTCAATTGGACATGCTTTGATATCTGATTCTTTGTATTTTGGACTAGAGAATACTATACAAATGTATAAGAGACTCATATGAAGTTATTTTCCAAGATATATGGCAAAGGCGATTCTTTGATAATTCTTCATGGATTGTTTGGGATGTCAGATAATTGGAATAGCATAGGGAAGAGATTATCCCAGAATTTTGAGGTGCATTTGTTAGATTTAAGAAATCACGGAAGGTCTCCACATCATTCAGAATTCAATTATGAAGTTATGAATGAAGATTTAAAAGAGTACATACAAGATTATTCATTACAAAAAGCTATAATTTTAGGACATTCTTTAGGAGGGAAGGTAGCAATGAATCTAGCATCTAATTTCCCATCATTACTTAAAAAAATGATAGTTATAGATATTGCTCCTAAAGAATATTCAGTAGATTTTCACATCAATATTTTAGATACTCTCTTACAGTTAAAGTTAAATAAATATAGTCATAGAGACAAGATAGACTTAGAGCTTCAGAAGAGTATTAAAGACCATACGGTAAGACTCTTTTTAATGAAGAATTTATACAGGAATCAAGAAAAAGAATTTGCTTGGAGATTTAACATTTATGCATTAAAAGATCAAATTAAAAATATTTCAACGGCAAATTTTATTTCACATAAGATAGATGTGGAAACGTTATTTATTAAAGGAGAAAAGTCTAATCATATTACTTTGGATGATTACAGTAAGATTAATAATTACTTCCCTTTTTCTAGCATAAAAGTCATAAAAAATACTGGCCATTGGGTTCATACTAATGAACCTCTTCTTCTTGAAAAGATAGTTAGAAATTTTATTAGAGATTAATAATCATTTCTTGTTTTGCACACTTAAATCCTTTTCGTAACACCTCTTGCATCTCTAAGCTATTATCCTGCAATAAAGGATTCGTATGATTTAGATGAATAAAATGAATTTTTGATTTATTTTCATTAGATAAATTTTTAAAAAGCTCCATGCTTTCTGTTACAAAAGGATGAGGAATACTACTCATATCTCTTTTTAATTCCCCATCTTTATAAAAAGTCCCGTCTATAAAGGCATAATCAATTTTCGATATTAAAGTTACTATATCAGTGTTCCACAAATGCCACTTATCAATATCAGGAATAAATAACACCGTCTTTCTTTCGGTTTTAATCTTATATCCTACAGTCTCTGAATATTCATCTCTATGAGGAACTAAAAAAGGAGTAATTTTTATTTTTTCGTTTAATACTATGTCAGTATTTGCTTTTATAGATGTAATATTTATATTATTAATCTTTGTTAATTGATCCCAAGGAGCATTATTTTTTAAAAAATATTCCATTCTTTTCATAGCAAAAACAGGGAGATTTTTTGTTCCCATAACTTCTCTACCTAGTTGCATTAAGCCTGTATAGTGGCCAATATGAGCATGCGTTAAAAATATTCCATTTAGCGGATTTAATCCGGAAATTTTCTCAAGAAGATTTAATTGAAATTTAATATCAGGAGTTGCATCAAATATCCATTGTTGTTTTGTTTGAGGATCTACCAAAGCAAGACAACTAACAAATTTTCTTTTTTTCGAATTTTCCCAAGCATCTTTACAGCATTTGTCATTACAATTTGCCTGAGGATAACCAGCATCTTGAGCTACCCCTAGTACAATTAAATATGGATCTGTTTGTTGTTTCATTTCAGAATGGCATCCCCCAAAAAAGATAATAATTAACAAAAGTAAGATTCTCATCGAATAATTTTTTCAAAACAATAATATTCATTTTTATTTGGTTTTAGATTGATAGACCCTAATTCTTTATATCCCAACTTTTTATAAAAAACTATAGCATATGGATTGCCGCTATATGTATCTAAACGGATAGAATTTAATTTGTTTTTAATCACAAGTTTTTCAGTAAATAACATCAACCTTTTCCCAATCCCTTCTCTCCAATATTCTTCTTTTACAGCTAACCTATGTACTACTAAAAATTGGTTTTTTTTATCATACCACTTAATATTTAAATATGTAGGGTCTTGATTCTTGTCAATATTTATCCCTCCAATAATACCCCCCTCTTCAATAACATAATATGTTTTTTCTTTTATATCTTTCAAAATAACACTTGCATTTGGATATGTTGAATCCCACTGATCAATACCATTTTTTATCATCCCTCCAACACAAGATTGATACATAGACATAATACCATTTAGATCGTTAATTTCTGCTTTTCTGATTTTCATTGTATAAGTAAATTACATCCCCTTGTATCTGCGTTGTCATATCTTCCTAAAAGGTAAAATGTACTGTCATTTATTTTTTCTCCTAAATCTTGTGTTGCAATAAATGGGCAAGAATAGATATTTGCAAGATCAATTATATTAATCCCGCCTCTTTTTTTATTGCCAATTATTGTTAATGGATCATGTATATCCCTAATTAATATTTTCATCCATGCTGGGGTTTTAAAAATTCCATTGCCATTAGAATATGCTTGTGACAATAGTTCTGTCATACCATATTCTGAATGAATATTTTCTATGTTGAATGCATATTTTAGTATGTTATGCATTTCTTCTTTTGTTATTTCTCTTCTTTTCCCCTTCATTCCTCCCGTCTCTAAAATAGTTGTATGCTGTAAATTCATAGGATATTTTTCTGCAAAGTCTAATAATGCATAGCTTACCCCTATTAATAATATTTTTCTTTTTTCCTTTTCAAGTACATATATGTCTTTAGCAAGTTTATCAATATTTTTATTATAAAAATTGGAGGCTGAAGAATTGGAGATTTTAATTAATGAATCTACCATATAAACTAAAGATGATTGTTTTGACTCCAAATATGAAGGTAAAAGAGCCAGTATCGTATATTGTTTTGGGTCTCCATAAAATTTATTGAAGCATAAGCTAAAACTATCTTGATATAATTTTAAATCGGCAACATAATGACAGCTTCTCTCTCCTTCAGTCCCACTACTTTTAAAAATTTTATCTATTTGTTTCTCACAGGATATTATCTTTTGGGTTTTAAAAAACTCAATAGGTAAAAAAGGGATTTCAGTTCTAGTTTTCGGTTTTTTATCTTGCAAAATTATTTTTGCATACTTGCTATAAATACTATTATGTTTAATTTGATATTCGAATAATTCCAAACACAGATCTTCAAATTCTTCGTTGGAGGTGAGATTAAAAATCCTATCTTTGAGACTCTTATTCATAAATTCAAATCTATTATAAAAAATTGTAATGAAAAGATATATCGTATTAATTTCAATTATTTTAATGAGCTGTTCTAACACAAAAGACTCAGAAAAAAATATACAAGATACATTAGAATTTAAAAAAGAAGAAGTTCTGTATAGTATAGATCCAAATAAAGTTGATATTATTTGGGGGGGATTTAAAACAACTGAAAAAGTCAAAGTGGTAGGTGTTTTTGAAGAATTTTCTTTTGATAGAAATGGAGAGTTCTTCCCTTCTATAGAGGCTCTATTATCAGGAATGAAATTCGAGATACAAACGAATTCATCAAATTCAGGAGATCCTATTCGTGATTTAAATCTTACGAATAATTTTTTTAAATTAGTAACAAAAGAGTTTATAATTAAAGGAGCTTTTGGAGATTTTGAAAAAGATTCAGTGACAGTTAACTTTGATCTTTTTTCTGAAAGCGCTCCATTAAAGTTAGCCATAGATTTTAACAATTCAGTACTTCAACTTAAAGGGAAAGTTAATATGAAAACTCAATTTAAATCTTCGAAAGCTTTTGATAGAATACATGAGGTATGCTACGAGCTTCATAAAGGAAATGATGGTATATCAAAAACCTGGGAAGAGGTAGATATACATATTAAAGCTTCTATAATTACAAAATAAGAAATATTAGCCCCCAGAACAGGAACAGTTCCCCATACTGCATTGACATGTGCTTGGATTGCATCCGCAATCAGTTCCGCCACATGTTGAGCAAGTTCCATTCCCAGAATCCATTACATGAAAGGTTACAGATGCAGAACCCATATTATTTTGATCGTCATATGCTGATATAGTAATAGTATAATTTGCCATCATTCCAGAGTGCAGATTAGCAATAAAGAATGTATCTAGATGATATTCAGTAGTTGTAGCATTGAAAAACATTGAATCTTCTACTCCAATATTATTATTATCAGGAGTTATGGACCAAAAAATTTTATGTATATGATTATTATCTGTAATGTCTGCAATTATAGATACTGTATCTCCTGGAGCTGGCATATCACTAGAAGATGGATGATGAAAATGTACCGTAGGATTTTCACTATTATTAAGATTTTCACTATTATTTACTTCTTTTTTACAAGCTGAGCTAATTATAAATAAGCTTAAAAATGCTAAATATATTTTTTTCATAGGAGTATGATTGCTTATCAAAGATAACGCTAATTTATTAGTATTATTTTAAAAATAAAGAAAACAAATCTCCCCAATTTATCTTTTTGTTTAAATAATTGTTAAATCCACTATAAGTCTTGTTTTTTTCTAGACTTTCGGTGAGATTAAATTCCGCTTGTTTCGTGTAATTACAGATGCCTTGTTCTTGAAAATAGTTTGCCAAATATTCCTGCTCTGTTTGTCCTTTAGTTGGAATAAAAATTACTTTTTTGTTTAGTTTAGCTAGATCCATGACACTCGAATATCCTGATCGACATATTATAATATTCGATTGTAAAATAGCCTTATTTAATTCAGTAGCATTAAGATGCGATTTTATTTCTACATTTTTAATTTTTTCTTCAATGCTTATATCTGGCTTCCCTAGAACTATTAATGCAGGCTGATTATATTCTATAATCTGTTTTTTTAATATATCTTCTAGTATGCTACGTTGCGGTTCTGGACCAGATATTAGTGCTAGTAGTTCATATTTTATTTGTTCTTTTTGGTTTTTAAATCTAGAAAGAGGCCCAATATAGATTATATTTTTTGGAAGATATTCCGGATGCGAGAGCCTTCCTGCTAATCCATTATTTTCATGGTCTAATATCCAGCATACATCAAATTTATTGATATACTTATAATTTATTTTTTGAATTTTAGATTGCAATATCTTACTTTGAATCTCTAATTGATGTGTAATAAATACAGAGGGAATTTTTTCACTCCATAATCCAAAACGACTATCAGAGATTATGCCATCAATCTTATATTCTTTAATTATTTTTTTGATTTGTGTATGTTCCTTTTTTATATAATATAGAATTTTAGGTATTTGGCTAATTATAGTCATATTCATTTTATCTTTAGCAGAGTACTCTATATTATATCCTTTTAAATAAACAGTTTCTATATTAGGAAATTCGTGTTTTAAAAGAGATAATGACCGTCCTTCACCAGCAATTAAAATCTCAAATCCTTTTTCAACAAGCTTGTTAATTATTGGGATACATCGCGTTGCATGCCCTATTCCCCAATCAAGTGGAGCTACTAGAATTTTCTTTTTTCTTGACATATTTCTGCGAAAGTAATGAAATCCCTATTATTTTTGGTAAAAAAAAAATGGCAAAAAATAAACTTAAAAAATTTGCTGAGATAAATACTTTCTCTCATGTAGTTCAACCTTCAATTGAAGAACTAAAGAATGATTTCCCTTTGAAAGGGAAATGGAAAAAATCATTTTTTAAGAATAGTCATCCATTGGTATTAGAGTTAGCTTGCGGGAAAGGGGAATATAGTGTTGAGTTTGGTACTCAATATCCTAATAAAAATTTTTTAGGCATTGACATAAAAGGGGCTAGGCTCTGGGCGGGAGCTAAAACAGTTTCAGAAGATAAACTTAGAAATGTTGGTTTTTTAAGAACTAGGATAGAGTTTATTGAATACTGTTTTGCAAGACAAGAGATAGATGAAATTTGGATTATATTCCCAGATCCTCATGAAAAGGAAAGCTCTATTAATAAGCGACTAACTCACAATAATTTTTTATTTAAATATAATCAGATTTTAAAAAAAAATGGAGTTATTCATTTAAAAACAGATAATATTAATTTATATCAATTTACTTTAGAGACTATTTCTAGTAATAAACATAATTTAATAGAACACACACCTAACTTATATACAGATAAAACCTTATATAAACAACATTTAGGAATTAGAACTCATTACGAAAACATTTTTTTAAATCGAGGGAAACAAATTACATATATTAAATTTAGTTTAAAATAAGTGTTAAAATATATACTTTTGTATTTCAACATCATTACTACAATAGAATGAGCAAGAATATTGAGAAAAATATTAGAGAGATTTTAAATGCTACTAATTTTGAAGGAGAGGAAAAGAAGCTGGTTTTATCATCTAATATTCAGAATATACAAATATTTGGAAATGATGTTATCATAGATCTTAATATTAACAATCCTACCTTACAATTTAAAGATAAGGTTAAGGAGTTATATATTAGAACTATTAGCAATAATATTAATCTTGAATTGAATATTGAAATCAATTTAAATGTTGTAGAGCTTAAAAAAGAAAAAAATATTATTCGAGGTGATTCTATAGAAGGAATAAAGAATATTATTGCAGTTGCTTCAGGAAAAGGAGGAGTTGGGAAATCTACAATATCAGCAAATTTAGCAGTTGGACTTGCAAATCTAGGTTACAAAGTTGGAGTTGTAGATGCAGATATTTATGGCCCATCTATGCATATTATGTTTGATTTACATGGTGTAAAGCCTACTTCAATAAAATCAAATAATAAAATTAGAATAAAGCCTTTAGAGAACTACAATGTCAAAGTACTTTCAATAGCTTCTTTTGTTGAATCTAATAGAGCAATAGTATGGAGAGGACCTATGGCTTCCAAGGCTTTAAATCAAATGCTTTGGGATGCTGAATGGGGGGATCTTGATTATATGATTGTAGATTTACCTCCAGGAACAGGGGATATTCATCTATCCTTAGTTCAATCTATTCCTGTTACTGGAGCGATTATTGTAAGCACCCCTCAAGATATTGCATTAGCTGATGCTAGCAAAGGGATTAATATGTTTCAAATGGAAAATATTAAAGTTCCAATAATAGGTCTTGTAGAAAACATGTCTTATTTTGTTCCTAAAGAACTACCAAACAATAAATATTTTATCTTTGGGAAGGATGGAGTGAAAAATCTTGCTGATAAGATGGCTATTACACTATTAGAACAGATACCGCTTGTTCAATCCGTCAGAGAGGCTTCAGATGCTGGAAGGCCGGCTATTTTACAAGTAGATACCGAAATTTCAAATTCTTTCATATCTTTATGTGAAAATTTTATAAAATCTATAAAAGAAAGGAATATTAATTTAGCCCAAACTAGCAAAGTCGACATTACACACAATAAAGGATGCTCAAGCTAAATAAGTTTTAGGTTATGAAGAAAACAAATAATATTTTAGAAAATATTGAAGTTGCATTAGATACTATTAGACCATATTTGGAATCAGATGGCGGAAATGTAAGATTAGTTGAGATAACGCAAGACAAGATAGTGAAAATTCAATTTTTGGGAGCTTGTGAACAGTGTAGTGTTAATTTTATGACATTAGAGAATGGAATTGAAACAGCAATTAAGGAGTTGGTACCAGATATAAAAAAGGTTGTTAGAGTTTAGACCCTAAGCTCTGTTTAGATTTATTCTAAATTAGAAAAAATATGATTTTCAGCATCAATTCTCTGATTTGAAAATATTAAATTTGTCCGATTTAAAATAGCAATAATTAAAAACAAATGATTCAATTGGATTTTTGGAGGAATCGACTGGTATTATTTTCCCTATTTATTTTATGGTTTACCCCTTTATTTGCAGAAGTTGATGGTGAGGCTTTATTCAAATCAAATTGCACTGCATGTCATTCTATTGGAGAAAACAGGCTTATTGGTCCGGGGCTCAAAGGAATCACAGAGAAAAGAGATAGAGATTGGCTTATAGAATGGATTAGAAATTCTCAAGAATTTATTAAAAGTGGAGATTCAGAAGCAGTAAAATTATGGGAAGAATGGCAACCATCAGTAATGACTCCATTTTATTTTTCTGATGAAGAATTTGATGCATTATTGGCTTATTTAGAAAATCCTCCCGCAGAAGAGGTTATTAGCGCATCAGCTGATGTTACAGATATTGGAGAAGAAAGTGATAACACTACAATATTATTAATTATTGTCCTTGTACTTACAGGATTAGTCTCTGTTTTATTTTCGGTTAAGAATAGCTTAAAGTCAAGTTTAAATCAGGAAACACAAACTATTGCCGAAACATTACTTAATGAATATCGAAATTTTACTTCTAATAATTTAAATCTAGCAGGCCTTGGTTTTATTACATTTATCATATTAGCGAAAGTAGGATATTCTGCTATGTTAGATATTGGAGTAACAACGAATTATCAACCAAAACAACCAATAGAGTTTTCACATAAAATACACGCAGGAGAGAATGGAATAGATTGTAATTATTGTCATTCTTCGGCAAGACATAGTAAAACATCTGGTATCCCATCAGCTAATGTGTGTATGAATTGTCATGAGAATATTACTAATGGAACAAAAACAGGAACTAAAGAAATACAAAAGATATATGATGCGGTTGGCTATGATCCAGACACCCGAAAATACATAGACGACTATCATCAAAAACCGATTGAATGGATACAGATTCATAATTTGCCAGACTTAGCTTATTTTAATCATGCCCAGCATGTTAGTGTTGGAGGTATAGAATGCCAAACATGTCATGGCCCAGTTGAAGATATGGATGAGGTTTATCAGCATGCAGAGTTAACTATGGGTTGGTGCGTAGAATGTCATAGAGAAACAGAAGTTGAAATGGCAGATAATAACTATTATACGCATCTTCACGAACAATTAAAAAACAAGTATGGTGGAGATAAGTTTACTGTTGAACAGATTGGAGGATTAGAATGCGCAAAATGTCATTATTAATAAAATGAGTGAAATAAAAAAATATTGGAAAAGTTTATCTCAACTAAATGAGGATCCTATTGTAAAAAGATTATCAGAAAATGAATTTGTTGAAGAATTACCAGTAGATAAATTTTTAGGAGATAAAAAGAATCTATCAGAGTCTCAAACTAGTCGTAGAGATTTTTTAAAATTTTTAGGCTTTTCAACTGCTGCTGCAACACTTGCTGCTTGTGAAAATCCCATAAAAAAATCTATCCCTTACGTAATAAAACCAGAAGAAATAACACCAGGGATCGCTAATTATTATGCATCTACTATTTATGATGGATATGATTATGCTAGTGTACTTGTTAAAACTCGTGAAGGAAGACCAATTAAGATTGAAAACAATGGAACTCATTCAAACGCACGAGTTCAAGCTTCAGTACTTTCTTTATATGATTCTGGCCGATTGCAATATCCATTGAAATCTGGAAAGGAAATAGATTGGAAGACATTAGATAATGAAGTTAAAAACAAGCTACAAGAAATAAGAAATGGCAAAATTATACTTTTAACATCTAGCATACTAAGTCCTTCAACAAAACAATTACTTCAAAATTTTATTAATAAATATAATAGAGTAGAACATGCAATGTTTGATTCTGTCCCATATGACGGGATATTAAATGCAAATCAAGAATCTTTTGGGATTAGAGCTATCCCTTCTTATAAATTTCACAAGACAAATATTATTGTTTCATTTGGAGCAGATTTTCTAGGTAATTGGGGTGCAAATAATTATGCTTCTGATTATGTTGGAGGTAGAAATCCAAAATCAGGAAAAATGTCTAGGCACTATCAGCTCGAAACTAATCTTTCTTTAACTGGAGCTAATGCTGATAAGAGAATACAGATAAAACCTTCTGAACAAGCATACTTATTATCAAATTTATATGCAGCATTAAATGGCAGTTCTGCAGATAAACGTTTAAAATCTATTGTTAAAGATCTAAAAAAGAATACTGGAAAATCAATTGTGCTTTCAGATAGTAATGATAAAAACACACAACTTATTGTAAATGCAATAAATCAGAAGTTAAGTAATTATTCTAAGACTCTTGATATATCAATTCCTTGTTATTTAAAACAAGGAGATACTGAAAGAGTTCATTCATTAATTAGAGAGATGGAGCTAGGGGAGGTGAGTGCATTAATAACTTATAATGTAAATCCAGCATATACTTTGGCTGATAATAAAAGGTTTATTAAAGCATTAAAACAAGTGAACCTTACAGTATCAACATCTTCATATAACGATGAGACTGCCGAATTAATGGATTATGTTGCTCCAGATCATCATAACTTAGAAAGCTGGGGAGATGCTAAGCCATATTATAATTATGTTTCTCTTATGCAGCCTACTATTTCCCCATTATTTAATACAAGGCAATTTCAAGACAGTATAATTTCTTGGGCTGAAATGAATGAAGTGGATTATTACTCTTATTTGAAGAAATTTTGGAGCAATAAAGGTATAAAATGGAATCAAGCATTACATGATGGAGATTTTAATCTTTCAGAGAGTAAATATTTTCCAAAAAGGTTTGTATTTCAAGGTAAATTAACAGATAATAAAACACAAGACAAAAATATTGAAATAGCTCTTTATGAGAGCATTGCATTGGGAGATGGAGCTCAAGCTAATAATCCTTGGCTACAAGAATTTCCAGATCCAATTACTAGAGCTTGCTGGGATAACTATATCACTATTTCTCCAAGTACAGCACGTGATTTTGGTTTAAAGAACTGGAATATTTCAAATGGAGCTTTAAACGGAAGTTTAGTAAATATTAAATCTGGGAATATTTCCTTAAATAATTTACCAGTAATGATACAACCAGGGCAGGCTAATAAGACTATTGGTATGGCGGTTGGTTATGGAAGAAAAAAATGTGGAAAAGCCGGAGAAGGAATAGGTTTTAATGCAAATAACTTCTCTAACTCTAATTTTATTACTATTGAAAAAATAGAGGGCGAATATGAATTCGCATGTACCCAATTACATCATACTATGATGGGCAGAGATATAGTTAAAGAAACTACTCTTGCAGATTATATAAAAGACCCTTCTTCAGGCAATGAAAGATTAGAGTTTTCAACTTATAAAGGGAAACTTCCTTCGAATAAAGTAACACTATATGATGAACATGATTTAAAAACAGGTCATTTTTGGAATCTATCGATTGATTTAAGCTCTTGTATAGGGTGTGGAGAATGTGTAGTCTCTTGTCAAGCAGAAAATAATATACCAGTTGTTGGTAAAGAGGAAGTGAGAAAAAGTAGAGATATGCATTGGCTACGTATTGACAGATATTTTTCTTCTGAAATGACTAAAGAACTTGCAGTAGAAGAAAAGATTTCAGCAATTGACATGTTTAGCGAAATGGAGGAGCCATCTGAAAATCCTGAAGTTGTATTTCAGCCTGTAATGTGTCAGCATTGCAATAGTGCTCCTTGTGAAAATGTATGTCCAGTTGCAGCAACAACACATAGTAGTGAAGGATTAAATCAAATGACATATAACAGATGTGTTGGAACGAGATATTGTGCAAATAATTGTCCTTATAAAGTGAGAAGATTTAACTGGTTCCAATATGCAGAGAATGAGAAATTTGATTATCACATGAATGATGATTATGGAAAAATGGTATTAAATCCTGATGTTGTGGTTCGTTCAAGAGGAGTAATTGAAAAGTGTAGTATGTGCATACAAAGAATTCAAGATATAAAATTAGAAGCAAAAAAGAATGGCGATAAAATTAAAGATAAAGATGCACAAACAGCTTGTTCTGCAGTTTGCGGAACAAATGCACTTGTTTTTGGAGATAGGAATGATCAAAATAGTGAGGTAGCTAAATTAAGGGAAGATGAAAGGGCTTATGATTTATTAGATCACTTAAATGTAAGGCCATCTGTATTTTATCAAACTAAAGTAAGAAATAAAGGGTAATGCAAAGAGAATCAGAGATTAGAGATCCGCTAATTATTGGTAATAAATCATACCATGATATTACCGTAGAAATTGCTAAACCTGTTGAAGGGAAAGCAAACAAATATTGGTGGATATTATTTTTCCTCTCTCTTATTTTATTTTTATGGGGGGTTTTATGTATTGCATATACCATTGGTACAGGAATAGGAGCTTGGGGACTAAATAAAACAGTTAATTGGGCATGGGATATCACCAATTTTGTTTGGTGGATTGGTATAGGGCATGCAGGAACATTAATTTCTGCAGTATTACTTTTATTTCGTCAAAAATGGAGAATGGCTATTAATAGATCTGCTGAAGCAATGACAATTTTTGGTGTTGCTCAAGCAGCATTATTCCCGTTGATACACATGGGGAGGCCATGGTTAGCATATTTTGTTTTTCCTATACCAAATCAATTTGGTTCTTTATGGGTAAACTTTAATTCCCCTCTCATGTGGGATGTTTTTGCAATTTCTACTTATTTTACTGTTTCAGTAGTATTTTGGTATATTGGCTTAATCCCTGATTTTGCTATGATTAGAGATCGGGTCAATGGCGTTATTAATCCACTAAAAAAGAAATTATATACTATTCTTGCATTTGGATGGAGTGGGAGAGCCAAGCATTGGCAAAGATTTGAAGAAGTTTCATTAGTTCTTGCTGGTTTAGCAACTCCTTTGGTATTTTCTGTTCACTCAATTGTATCTATGGATTTTGCAACTTCTGTGATACCAGGTTGGCATACAACTATTTTTCCTCCATATTTTGTTTTAGGAGCATTATTTTCCGGATTTGCTATGGTAGAAACTTTACTAATAATTATGAGAAAGGTAGTTAATATGGAAGCATATATTACTGTCAAGCATATTGAATATATGAATATAATTATATTATTTACAGGATCTATGGTAGGGGTAGCTTATATTACAGAATTATTTATGGCTTGGTATTCTGGAGTTGAGTATGAACAATATGCATTTTTGAATCGAGCTACCGGTCCTTACTGGTGGGCTTATGCAAGCATGATGACGTGTAATGTAGTGATCCCACAACTGTATTGGATTAAAAAAATCAGAACAAATTTAGTTACTACTTTTATTCTTTCCATATTTGTTAATATAGGTATGTGGTTTGAGAGGTTTGTAATTATTGTTACATCATTGCATAGAGATTACTTGCCTTCTGCATGGACTATGTTTTCTCCTTCTTTTGTAGATATAGGGATTTTTTTAGGAACAATAGGGTTCTTTTTTGTACTGTTTTTATTGTATTCTAGAACTTTCCCAGTAATAGCACAAGCAGAATTAAAATCTATTTTAAAATCTTCTGGATCAGAATATAAAAAAGGACATAACGATGAGTAATAAAATTATACATGCAATATATGACGATGAGATTACTTTGCTTACAGCAGTGAAGAAGATTCGAAGTCAGAATATCAATATTAAAGAAGTTTATTCCCCTTTCCCAGTTCATGGTTTGGATAAAGCATTAGGATTAAAGGAAACTAGAATGGCAATAACAGCATTTATATATGGATGTATAGGGATTTCATTTGGAGGATTATTGATTTATTATATGATGATATCAGGAGATTATAAAAGTTGGCCTATGGATATAGGTAATAAACCTAATTGGACTTTTTATCATAATTTACCAGCTTTTGTCCCTATTATGTTTGAATGCACGGTACTTTTTGCAGCACATTTGATGTCTATTACGTATCTTTTTAGGAATAAATTATATCCTGGTTCAAATGATAGTAGTCCAGATATTAGAACTACAGATGATAAATTTCTTATGGAGATAGAGGTTAGTAATTCTACAGTAAATATTAAAGATATGCTAAGGGATACAGGAGCAACTGAAATAAATGAAAAAGAATGAAAAAATTAAACAGAAATATGTTGAAATATTGGGGTAATTTTCTTACAATATTATTTTGTGTTATGCTTACGCTGTCTTCTTGTACACATGAAAAAGGGTATGTCTTTATGCCAAATATGTACACATCACCTTCTTTAGAGACCTATGATGATAAAGGATTAGAAGGGAAAAGTATAAGAATACCGGTTAAAGGAACTATTCCTAGAGGTTATACCCTTTTTGAGTATGATAAAAGTTTAGATGGATATTTAGAAGCAGGTAAAGAATTGAAAAATCCAATTTCTCTTTCGGAAGAAAATTTAGAAGAAGGGAAGCAATTATATGGAATGTTTTGTAAGCATTGTCATGGGAATACAGGTAAAGGAGATGGAACCATTAAACATCCTGTGTATTCTGCGATCCCTGCATACAATGATGATAAGATGATTCGTAGAACAGGAAGTACGATGAAGGAGCTTAAAGATGGACATATATATCATACAATAACATATGGATTGAATGCAATGGGGCCACATGCATCACAACTTTCTTCTGAAGAAAGATGGCAAATTGTATATTATATAAAAGAAAAACTACAGAAAAAAGAAGAATAAAAAATAAAAGTAATGTTTGTAATTAATAATAAAATAAAGTCAATTTCTAGTATTATGATGCTGATAGGTTTGATTGCATTAGTTTATGGTTTTATTAATGATCCTCATGCTGCATGGCCAAGTTTACTTTTTAATAATTACTTTTTCCTTGGAATTTCTCTTTTTGCTGTTGTTTTTGTTGCACTACAATATATTTCAGAGGCTGGTTGGTCAATTGTATTGAAAAGGGTCCCTGAGGCCATTATGTCATTTTTACCTATCACAGGAGTTATAATGCTTATAATTGTTATTGCTGGAAGTATGCATTGGAATCATATATATCACTGGATGGAAACTGGTATTATGGATCCAACTAGTGATAATTATGATGCTATTATTGCAGGTAAAGAACCATATCTTAATGTCCCTTTTTTCTTAATAAGATCGTTTATTTATGTTATTGTTTGGGTTTATTGTGCAAAAAAACTTAAGGATTTATCATTAGCAGGAGATTTAGAAGGAGGATTAGGAACTAAATCATATAATAAAGGAGTAACTGTTTCAGCATGGTTTATTGTATTTTTTGCTGTTACATCTTGTACTGCTTCATGGGATTGGATTATGTCGATAGATACACATTGGTTTAGCACGTTATTTGGCTGGTATATTTTTTCTGAATGGGCTACAATTGGGTTTGCTACTATTTTGTTACTTACATTATATTTAAAGAAACAGGGCTATTTAGAAAATGTTAATGAAAATCATATACATGACTTAGGTAAATTTGTTTTTGCTTTTTCTATCGTATGGACCTATATGTGGTTTTCGCAATTTATGTTGATTTGGTATGCTAATATCCCTGAGGAAGTTGTTTACCATATGGAGAGAATAGAGCTTTCAAATTACAGATTTCTTTTTTGGTTTAGTTTAACCATCAATTTTATTATACCCCTTATTTTATTAATGAGTAGAGATGCTAAGAGAAATACGAAAACACTGACCTTGGTTTGTGTAGTAATTTTGATTGGACATTGGATAAATTCATATCTATTATTTGCCCCAGGGACATTACATGATCATGGTCATTTAGGTTTTGTTGAAATAGGTATGGGGATAGGATTTTTAGGACTATTCTTAAGAGTAGTAATGAAGAATCTTAGAGATCGAGAATTAAATATTAAATCACATCCATTTTTAGATGAAAGTAGACATTTACATCATTAAAATATAGGAAATGATAAATATATTATACATATTAATAGTTTTCTTAGGAATTGCCTTACTAGTACAATCTACTAGAATTGGAGAGTTATTAGCAGAACTTAACAACAAGAATGTCAATGACATAACAGATAAAGATAATGATAGAAATGGGATTATATATTTTATTGTATTAGTTTTATTTGTAGTGTTTGTTATTTGGCAAATGATTGCTTGGAATAAATTTTTATTGCCAGAAGCCGCTTCTATACATGGATTAATTATTGATGGTTTAATGAGTTTTACAATGAATACTATCTTAATTGTATTTTTTATTCTTACCCCATTATTAGCATATTTTGTATTAAAATATAGAGGAAATTCGAATAAAAAGGCATACTACATTACTCATAGTAATAAATTAGAAGTTGTTTGGACAGTAATACCAGCAATATTTTTAACAGGAGTTATTATTTATGGTTTACGTACTTGGGATAAGGCAATGAATGTTGATACTACTAACGCCATGGTCGTTGAAGTATATGCTAAACAGTTTGATTGGACAGCAAGATATTCAGGAGAAGATAATACACTTGGTTATGCAAATTACAAATTAGTAGAAGGACCTAATCAATTAGGTGTAGATTTAAATGATATTAATTCGCATGATGATATTGTAACCAAAGAAATACATCTTGTTAAAGACAAACAAATACTATTTAAATTTAGATCACAAGATGTTATTCACTCTGCTTTTTTACCACATTTTAGAGTACAGATGAATTGTGTTCCAGGGATGATAACACAATTTGCTTTCACTCCTACTAAAACTACTAATGAAATGAAAGAGGAAGAAGGAGAAGACTTTGAATATATATTACTGTGTAATAAAATATGTGGAGCAGCACATTATAATATGCAAATTAAAGTTGTTGTAGAAACCCAAGAAGAGTATGATAACTGGATAGCTCAACAAAAAATATTAAAAAATACTCTAACTTTAAAATAAGAGATACTATGGAAGAACATCATCATAAAGAAACATTTATCACAAAGTATATTTTTTCAATGGATCATAAGATGATAGGGAAGCAGTTTCTTATTACTGGAATGTTTATGGCGGTTGTAGGGATGATTATGTCTGCCTTATTTAGATTACAATTAGCAAATCCTGGAAAATCATATGCGATACTTGAAATGTTTTTAGGCAAGTGGGCTCCTGGGGGAGTTCTTGATCCTAGTATGTATTTAGCTCTCGTTACGATGCATGGGACAATACTTGTTTTTTGGGTATTGACAGCTGGTCTTTCTGGAACATTTGCCAATTATTTAATTCCACTTCAAATAGGAGCTAGAGATATGGCCTCGGGATTCCTAAATATGCTATCCTATTGGTTTTTCTTTTTAGCCACCGTAGTATTAATGTGGTCATTATTTGTAGAAACTGGACCTGCTTCTGGAGGATGGACAATCTATCCACCACTTAGCGCTTTACCTCAAGCTATTGCTGGCTCAGGAACAGGAATGACTTTATGGTTAATTAGTATTGCTCTTTTTATTGTTGGCTCTTTATTAGGAGGGTTGAATTATATTGTAACAATTCTTAATCTTCGAACAAAAGGGATGAGCATGAAAAGATTACCTCTTACTATTTGGGCAATTTTAGTAACAGCAATTTTAGGAGTATTATCATTCCCAGTTTTGCTTTCATGCGCCTTACTTTTAATTTTTGACAGAAGTTTTGGAACTTCTTTTTATTTATCTGATATTATAATTGGAGGGGAAGCACTTCATCATACAGGTGGATCTCCAATTTTATTTGAACATCTTTTTTGGTTTTTAGGACATCCGGAAGTATATATTATTCTTTTGCCTGCACTTGGAATTACATCTGAGGTTATTGCTGTAAATTCTCGAAAGCCAATTTTTGGTTATAAAGCTATGGTTGGATCTATTTTAGCTATTGGAGGCTTGTCATTTATTGTCTGGGGACACCATATGTTTATGACAGGTATGGATCCATTTTTAGGCTCAGTATTTACATTCACCACATTACTTATTGCAATCCCTTCAGCAGTAAAAGTATTCAATTATCTAGCCACACTTTGGAGAGGTAATATACAATTTACTCCTGCAATGTTATTTGCAATTGCCATGGTGTCTACTTTTATTACTGGAGGATTAACTGGTTTAATTTTAGGAGATAGTGCTTTAGATATTAATGTACATGATACTTATTTTGTTGTTGGACATTTTCATATCGTAATGGGTCTTTCTGCAATTTATGGGATGTTTGCTGGGGTATATCATTGGTACCCAAAAATGTATGGTAGAATGATGAATAAACCTTTAGGATACATTCATTTTTTCGGAACATTTATTTGCGCTTATGGGGTATTTTTTCCTATGCATTTTTTAGGACTTGCTGGTCTCCCAAGAAGATATTATACAAATAGTGCATTTCCTATGTTTGATGAACTTACAGATATTAATGGCGTTATCACCTTTTTTGCTTTAGCTGGAGCTGTTATGCAATTATTCTTTTTATTTAATTTCTTTTATAGTATTTTTAAAGGGACACGTGCACCAAGAAACCCATGGAGATCAAACACCTTGGAATGGACTACTCCAGTAGAAAGAATTCATGGAAATTGGCCTGGAGAAATCCCAACAGTTTATCGTTGGCCATATGATTATTCTAAGCCTGGATATGACGAAGACTTTGTTTCGCAGACAGAACCTTTAAAAGAAGGAGAAGAGGGAGAACATTAGACCCCTTCATTTAAGATATATTCTTTAGAATAGTTATTTTTGTTTTATTATGAAAGAGGAATTAAATCCTGAATCAGAGGAATTGTCAAATGAGGAATTGGAATTTGAACAAGCTTTACGGCCAAAAACTTTTCAAGACTTTACAGGACAAGATCAAATAGTTGAAAATCTAAAAGTTTTTATTCAGGCTGCACAAGAAAGAAATGATGCAATGGACCACGTTCTTTTGCATGGCCCTCCAGGACTTGGAAAAACAACTTTAGCAAATATTATAGCAAATGAACTTGATGTTAATATTAAAACTACTTCGGGACCAGTTTTAGATAAACCAGGTGATTTAGCTGGATTATTAACTAATTTAGAAAAAAGAGATGTTCTTTTTATTGATGAGATACATCGATTAAATCCTATAGTAGAAGAATATTTATATTCTGCCATGGAAGACTTTCAAATAGATATCATGATAGAAACAGGACCTAATGCTCGTTCTGTACAAATAGAAGTAAATCCATTTACTTTAATAGGAGCAACAACTAGATCAGGGCTACTTACTTCTCCTTTGAGAGCACGCTTTGGTATTACTTCTAGATTAGAATATTATGAGGCAAAATTATTGGCTGAAATTATAAATCGTTCAGCATCTATTTTAGATGTTAGTATTAGTAAAGATGCTGCTAATGAAATTGCTGGAAGAAGCAGAGGGACTCCAAGAATTGCAAATGCGCTTTTAAGAAGAGTTAGAGATTTTGCTCAAATAAAAGGAGATGGAAATATTGATAATAAAATTACGCAATACTCATTAAATGCATTACATGTAGACGAGCATGGGTTAGATGAGATGGATAATAAAATACTTTCCGTTATTATTGAAAAATTTAAAGGAGGCCCCGTTGGTCTTACTACTATTGCAACAGCAGTTGGTGAACAAGCAGGAACTATTGAAGAAGTATATGAACCATTCTTAATACAAGAGGGGTATCTTATGCGAACCCCAAGAGGGAGACAAGCTACAGATATTGCATTTAAACATTTAGGAAAATCTAAAGGGCCAGAACAAGGAGGATTATTTTAGGAGATTGAATCAAAAACTTCTAGTATCGTATTACGGTATTGGGAATATGTTGTTAATGCCCAGATTTTTAGACTTATTAGCTCTTTCTTATTTAGAAAGTTTTTACTTTTAGATAATTCTTTTTTAAATAATGTATGATCAAAACTAACCTTCCCCAGTATTCTTTTTGTGAATTCAAACATATTTTACTTGCTTATATATAATACAACAAGAAACTATTAAATTTATTGTGTGCTACCCCATTCAAAAGCTTTGATATCTAATCCACTAAGTTGAAGTACTCTATTAATTACCGTTTCTGCTAAATCTTCAAAGGTTTTAGGTTGGCTATAAAATGATGGAGAGGCTGGGAAAATAATTCCATTTGCTTGTGTAATCAATTCCATATTTTTAATATGAATTAAATTATATGGTGTCTCTCTTACTATAAGTATCAGTTTACGTCTTTCTTTTAATATTACATCTGCTGATCTTGTTGTAAGATCATTAGAAACTCCAGAAGCAATTCTCCCCATGGTCCCCATTGAGCACGGACATACAATCATTGTTTTATAATTTGCAGACCCAGA
Organism: Bacteroidota bacterium; assembly: GCA_036339955.1. GTDB lineage: Bacteria > Bacteroidota > Bacteroidia > Flavobacteriales > BACL11 > JAYYZX01. Next base: position 65,335 of record JAYYZX010000006.1, on the reverse strand, counting down.
GGCAAATGGAGCCATAAAGTCTTGTTTCTCATAAAATTTAAAAGGAATTTTTTTATAATCGGTGTCACCTAATTCTTCTTCCCATACAAATTTTGCATTGTCTGACATGATAACACCTACATCTTCAATTTGATCTTTTATTTTAACAAGTTTCTTGAATAGTACTTTTGCATAGATAGCACCACTTGCTCCTGTTATTGCAACTATTATTTTCTTTTTTTTCATTATTTAAATGTGTATTGTAAAGCAAAACTTAGAACGCTATTATATTGTCCTTTATTATACCATTTTTTATAACCTTGACTATCACTTGCTTGATGCCCTCTGACAGGAGAAAAAAGAATAGTATTACTGTACCTGCTATTTAAACTCCAATTTGAATTTAAACTATAATTTAATCCAAGACAAATAGAAAAATCGGTTTTATTAAAATCTTTCCAGTGCTTCATTTCATTCCCATTAACATCTTGTTCTTTAGATTTAATTAAAACCCCTATTTGCAGACCGGTTTCAATTAAAGTTTGTTCCTGTATTTGATATTGTAAAATTACAGGAACTTCTATATAATCAAGATAATATTCATGTAATATTGTACTGTTATAATCATTGGCTTCTGGATTTTTACTCCCTTTTTGAATATATAATAATTCCATTTTCCCACTGATTTTTTCTGAAAAAGAACGACTTGTAAAACCTCCGAATATAAGGCCGGCTTTATTAAATCCTTCCAAATGATCTCCAGATAACTGCGAAGTACTAAGCCCTACAATGATCCCTCCTTTAAATTCTTGTGCATTAGATATTAAAGCAATACTTAAGATAATTATGAGAGTACTTATGTTTTTCATACTTCATTTTTTACCTTACTGTAACTCCTACACCTAGTGTAGCAACTGGGTATTCAGCAAATGTATAATTAGCCTGTATTGCAAGTATTGTGATATCCCATCTAAACCCTAGAGTAGTTCTAAAATCTGTTTTACTATCAAACTTTAATGGAAAAATTTCATTTGAATTTATTATTAATTTATTACCTATAATATATTCTTGATCATTTTCTAAGTCTAGCGTTGTAGTAGAAGAATTATATCCCATTCCTAAATATGGAGTAACCATTAATATTTCTTTGGACATAATTAAATTAATTGTTGTTGACTGGACAGTCATATTTACTCCTTCATCCTCTACCACAACTGCAGCATCTAAATTCGTATATCCAGCTTGTATAGAAAAATCTATAGGGATCTTATCTACCATAGGTAACCATTGTAAAACATCATGTTTTATTCCAAACCCATAAAGTCCAATTTTTGCAGCACCATACATTTTTTGAGAAGGGACATATCTTAAATTTATTTCAGTACCCTTGATTAACCCTACGCCTACTTGTAATAATGGCATGGGTATTATATCTTGTTTGTTTCCAGGAGGCACATTAAAAGGTGTTGATATAGCCGCTCCACTAATAGAATAGTTATAGTAAGCGGGCGTGGTTACGTTATCACCTAAAAATGTTGATGTTTCTGTTGAATTAGAACTAAAATTTGGTAATGTATTTATATTAAAAGTCTTGCCAATATCTGGGACAACTACTGCATTTACAGAAACAGAGATATCAAAGCCTCCAAGCTTATGAGGTTTTGCAGTATGAAACCACCCATTATTAATTGCTGACCCTATAGCATAACCTGCAGGCGAGAAGTAGGCATCTAGTAAATTTACAGCATCAGAATTAGGTAAATTAATTGTGGATGGTTGTGCAAATAATGAAGTACTGCTCAAAATTATTATAGTTATTAATAAAATTTTCTTCATCATTATTAAGGTGCTAAAGGGACTTCTTCAACTTGCTCAATTTGCCAATTAGAAGTATTATAAATATAAGCTACAACATTCATATCAAAATCTTTCCATCCTCCTGCATTCCCATTTCCATCATCTAGTGTATATGAGGTATTTATATTATCTTGCTCTAAATCAGCAAGATTAAAATTATACACTTTACTTATTATTTCATCTTCTTCATAAGATTGGTCAGATTTTAAAGCTTCTCCACTCCAGGAAGAGGTTAACACACTTCGTAGTACATGTTTGTGCTTATACAATGAATCATTAACATTTAAAACTTTCTGCCATTCAGTTATATTATCTTCTGTAAGACAAACTACGATATTATAATGGTTTGTTATTGGGGTAAACACTTTTGCACTAACTACAATTTTATTTTCTACAATTTGAATATTAATTCCAAATTTTGGAATATCACCTAATATATCTCCCACATAAGTTTCCCAACTCCCTCTTTCTTTTAAATGAGATCCTCCACCAGCATAATCAATTCTGTTTATCATTCCCTTTGGTAATCCCAAAGCAGAGGCTCCAAAGAAATCATCTATCCCCTTTCCCCAGATTGTACGAAAATCATAAGTGAAATCTTTCGCTCCCGTAGGATTTGGTTTAGAAAAATTATAATCTCCATGTATAGCCATTCCAACAACTTGATTAGGATGTGTACTAATTATACCCTCAAGTATATCTGCCGCATCAGGGCAATACATACATTTATGGCCTGTAAAATCTTCAATTAATATTTTTTGTATTGTGTCAAAAATTGGTGGATTAGTTAATATACAACTTCCATCATCATGACATGCTTCTGAATTGAAATTTATTGCAAGAGGATTTACACATCCTGCTATATAACAGCAAGAATCTTCTATGATAGCATTTGGATCATAATTAAAAGCTAGAGAATCTGTACACCCTGCTTTTGTGTAATAGGGCGTCTCGCTTTTATCACAAGACCAAAGAAATAGTATTACAGAAATTAATATAGTTAAATATTTCATAGATTAAAAATTAGATGATATACTGAGACTAAATCCATTTGACGCATCTATGTCTCTACAAACTCCTCCCACACAAAATATTCCTTTTCTTTTTTTTCCATAACCAAGAGCAAAGCGATTAACTCCTTTTGTACAACCTATATCAATACTAAAATAATGTAATTGTTTTTTAATATCAGGATTCCCCCAATTATACATGTCTTGTATTGCAAAGAACCAATCTGTTTCTTTATTTATAGTATACTCTATTAAACCCATACTCCAATCTCCCTCTAAATATGTATCATCCAAAAAATCCTCTTCTTTAGCAAGCAATCCTTGAATTTCATATCTAATAGCATTTGCTCTATTAATTTTATATGTCATATCTAAAACTCCAATTGTGGAGTGAATCACTCCAGAGCTTCCTTCAAAGACCTCTTTATTATATGATTGTAATGAAAGTGCTATCGTATTAATTTTTAATTTTTTATTTATTTTTCTTTCAATACTTATATTAAGATCGGAATAATATAAATTATCAGGATCTCCCATAAAAGAAGGAGTGTATTCATTACGATCATCAAGATATGAATAATTTCTCACCCCATCAGGACCGGTTTCTAGCCCCATAACTTTAGAATAATGTAGGTCAATATTTGTACCGTATTTCCCTCCTAAAGAACTCCCTTTTTTTATTTTATAAAACACATCTACTTGGTATCCAAACTCGCTTTCTATTTGGGTAGCTGGAGGATGTAATGCTAATAGACTATATGTATGTTGTTTCCCTAAAGTAGGTAGATAATTTATGATATTCTCTCCAAATATTGATCCTTTATCTCGCACCGAACGAAATTCAAAGTGATCGCTTCTATGCCCTTCTAAACTTACACTAAATCCTCTTTTGGAATATGTTAAATTACTTATTATTGCATTACCTGGAGCATAGTTATAACTTCCAGCTCCTTCAGGGTCATTCATTTTATAAGCATATTCTGTATAATACTCCCAATTTCCATGATGTAAATTTATTCTACTTGAATATACACTCACATTTTCTGGAAATTCGTAATCTAGATCTCCTACTAAATCTGACTTTTTTTGATATCTACTAACAATATTTCCTCCTAGTTGAATATTTGTCTTTAGATCCCAATTTAATAGTGTATTTAAATGTATTTCTGCATCTGCCCCACGGATTATCCCTTCACTATAAGTGAAAAAAGTACGACTTTTCCCAATTAATGATTTTATATAAAGCCCATCCATAGGTTCGTACTTAATACGTATACCATCTATGGAATTATCCTTGCCTAGTCCTTTATCTTCATAACTTCTTAAAGTAAGTCCCTTCCCGAATTGTTCATAAAAATTACCTGCAGTAACTTCTAATTTATCTTTATTAAATGTAGCATAACGATGTATTATATCATTCCCTTGATATTCTCTAGAATAACCAAGTAAAGCATTAAGATAGCTTTCATATCTAACCCCTAGAGTGAAATTCCCTTTAGTATAAATAATATTAAGATAACTATTATTTAATGCAATTTCATCTGGGGCATCAGCCTCAATAGATTTGTCATCTTGATAAAACTGCATATTAAGATTAAAATCTCCATTAATCTGCCCACTATTATCTTGAGCAAATAAAAGTGTTGGAAAGAGTATTAAACATAGAAAAAGAGATAATCTCATTGGGATTATTTTAATTTTTTAATTTTCTCATATAATTCATCTTCATCACCTTCCGTATATCCATTATGTACGTAGACAATTTCTTTTTTACCATTTAAAAGAAAAGTGTAAGGAGGATCCCCAACGCCCATTGCTCTTTTTAATTCTGAATTAACATCTAAAAGAACTTCATAATCCCATCCATTGGTGTTTACTCTAGGTTTTACTTTATGTGAAGCCCTGCTATTATCGATAGAGACAGCAATTATTTTTACTCCCGTTTCTTCTTGCCAATCTTCATATACATCAGCAATATTATTAAGCTCTTTAATACATGGCTTACACCAAGTAGCCCAAAAACAAATTACAATAGGGTTCCCATCATTTTCAATATTTTGGATATTTATATTTTTTCCATCAAGATTTCTCAAGGAGATATTTGGGAGCTTTCTATTTTGAGAATAAGAATAAGTCACTAGTAGAAATACAGAAAGCAACAGAACGATTATTTTTTTCATAATTTAAATTTTAAATAGGGTGCTAATTTACGAATTAAAAAGCATAAAAAAACCCGAGTAAACTCAGGTTTTTTTATTAATAATTTAGAGTAATTATTTTTCTATTGTTAATTTTTTTGTTAACATATCATCTTTTGTCGTGATATTAATTATGTACATACCATTTTTAAAGTTGTTAACGGCAATATCTTTTTCAATATTATTTGTACTATATATCTTCTTCCCAAGGATATCATATATTTCTAATGATTCGTAATCCCCACGTATATGAATTATTTCACTAGCTGGATTTGGATATATAGTGATGCTATTTTTCTCATTTTCTTCATTTATATCTGTAGAAACGCATGCTACCATACATTGTGTATATGAGTTGTATTGTCCATTTCCTGTCCCTGGATCTTGACAGTTACCAGCACTTATACAATCCCAAGAAGGAGCTGGAGGAGGTGAAGTACTGAAATTTGTTTGTTGTTCAGTTGTAAATGCAGTACTCATAGAGGCAATGATTGTTCCAGAAGCGTCGGTAATAGTATATCCTCCTGGAGCAAAAATTCCATCTCCGTATGAATCAGATATTGTAAATGAATAACATTCGTTTGGATTTAAAGTAACTGTCACGGTAGGTTGAGCAGAGCTATTTGTCATTGATCCTAGAGCTGCAAATGCTATAACAGTACCATTGCCGTCCTTTAGTGTCCAAGAAGTCTCATTTGCATATTGATCAGTTGTGACATCAATTGTTGCATTTCCAGTACTAGCTGGAGTTAGTCCAGCGAAAGATGCACTAGCAGTATTATTATTAGGGTTTTGATCTGTAGTCCCATTTGGATTTGAAAGAGAAAAATCAACAGTATTAGTTAAATTTGGGCTTAATGAAACACCAGGAATTATAACCGTTTCTGTAGCTGCAGGACCCAAATTTCCAGTCCAAGCATACGTATTAGAGACTCCACCATTTATTACATATTCAATATCTAAAGATGTTAATGGAATATTGCCGTAATTTCTAAAGCTTACTTCTAAGTCAGTGGTAGGAGTACAGAGAATATCCGATGCAGAAGCACTCATACAATATGCATCATAGGAGTTTGGAAAATTAACAGTAACAGTACTTTCTGCACCAGTATATATTTCTTGATTTCCCTCACTTACAAAAGCTGCTACAGTTAGATTTGTAGGATCAAGATTTACATTATTAATGTCAGGAGGTAATGTCCATGTATATGATCTTTGGACAAGAGTCCCTGTTGATATTGTATTTATTTGTTCTCCCCATTGACCTGTCAATATATGACGAAGCATATGTTGGTGATTATAATTACCATTTGGAAGGACTGCAGTTGGATTAGCACTTGACCCAGATTGGGGACCTTCAATATTATTCTGTAATAATGCAACATGTAATTTATTAGAAAATGGAGCAGATCCTCCCCATCCTGTATAGTATAACTCTACCTCTACAGTTAATTCTCCACTTGACATATCAACATTTCCTTGGATACCTATATTTACTGGAGAGGGAGTTGCTAGAATTTGATTTGCTGCTGAAGTCCAATCTCCTCTACTCATGGCAGTTCCACCTCCTTGACTCATACTAAATTGATGTCTATTTACAGTTCCAGCAGGATATCCCGATAAATTACTTTGGCTAGCGATTGCTGATCCAAACGATGTATTAAAATCTGTTCCAGGTCCCTGAGGAGTAGCATAACTGCCAGTATGTATATTAATAAGAACTACATCTCCTGGGTTTTGGTCGTGTATAAGTTGACCTATTCTATGTCCATCTGGACAAAACCCACAACTAATTCCTGTAAATTCTTCTAATACTACATTCTTATTCTCTGGGGCTGTTCCTACAATAGTTTGTGCTCCGAGATTGAAAGCACAAAATATAAAAACAATGTAAAGTAATTTTTTTTTCATAATAACTAGTTTAAAATTGGATTGTTTAACCATCAAATATACAAAATAAACAATAGAATGTTGATTTATTTACTACTACACTTAGTTTAACATATCTCTTTTTTGAGGTTTTTTTTGTAAATTTGTTGTCTAATCTTTATTTATGAAAGTACTAACTGTAATATTGACACTTATTTTTTCTGTCTTTGGGCTACATGCTCAGAATCCTGATATTATAGTTACAGGTTCTACTACAGTTTCTAGTCTAGATCCATGCCTTGAAACACATTCTACTCTTACAGTTAGAAACACATCAAACAACACATTACATATTTTATGTGAGAAAAATGAGATTAATTTTACAAGCTCTCCTGGAGGGATTTCTAGTTATTTTTGTTGGGGAGCGAATTGTTATGGTATGGGGACGTTAATTTCTAGTTCATTTAATGAACTACTTCCTGGAGAAGCAGATAATATTGATTTTGGAGGGTACTACGATGCCGATTGCACGCCAAATATTGGTATTGTAGAATACTGTTTTTATGATACTGCTGATGTCCTTAACAGGAGTTGTATTACGATTACTTATAATGGGTCCGCTACTTCAGTGAACGATGATTTAGAGCAAACTAAGATTAGTGAATTTTTCCCAAATCCTGCAATAAACTATGTACAATTAGACTATATATTAAACACTAATGAAAAGGCAACATTACATATTGTTGATGTTTTGGGTAATACTGTAAAGAAATTGGAATTAAAAAATTCTGCAAGCCAACGCATATATGTAGGTGATTTAGCAAATGGTTTATATTTTGGAAATCTGCTTCTTAATGAAGAGGTTATTACAGCTAAGAAGTTGATAATTAAAAGATAAAGTTCTTTCGTATCTTAATTTTTTCGCACACTTTTGTTTTTTATATTGAGTAATACATTACAATTATTACCTTTGACATGATAAGCAAAAAAACATGATTACACATATTCACGGGAAACTTGTAGAGAAAAATCCAACTTATGTAATTATTGACTGTGGAGGAATAGGTTATAAACTGAATATCTCTCTTCAAACATTCTCAGCAATTAAAGATAATGAGTATTGTGAATTATTTACTCATTTATCTATTAAGGAGGATTCACATACACTTTATGGATTTTCAGATAAAGATGAGCGTAATCTATTTCGCAATTTAATTAGTGTTTCAGGGGTAGGTCCCAGTACAGCTCAAGTTATATTATCTACTTATAATGCACAAGAAATTATAGGATATATAGCTACTGCAGATGTCCCTGCAATACAAAATGTAAAAGGGATTGGAGCGAAAACAGCTCAAAAAATTATTATAGACTTAAAAGACAAGATTACTAAAGGGATCCCTAATTCAGAAATTTCGTTTAATCTAGACAATACTCTTCAACAGGAATCGTTATCTGCATTAGTTGCTCTAGGGTTCAATAAGAAGTTAGCGGAAAAAAAGATACATGAAATATTAAAACAGAGGCCTGAGGTACAAAGTGTTGAAGAGCTAGTAAAGAAAGCCTTGAGCCAAATGTAATTTTGCTTTTAAATTGAATAAACATATATATCTATTATTTTTATTGTTTGTATTTACATTTCATGTAAGCGCTAATACAATTGTACTTGCTTCTGATACTTCTAGTACAGACACTACTTTATCTTTCCCTTTTTCAAACAGTCAATCTGGAGGGTTATTTATGAATAATCCTCCTAACTTTTCTATAAAGTCAGAATATGATATAGAGTCAAATCAATATTTACGATATAATTTAATTGGAAATCAAGAATTTGGAACTCCAGAAGTTATGTCATTTGAGGAATATCAAAAATATGATATGCAAGATATTATAAAAGATTATTGGAAAATAAAAACTAAAGAGAGAAAAGGTGTTTCAAAAAGTATATTAGGACTACCTAAATTATATGTTCCGGGACAGGCTTTTGACAGAATTTTTGGAGGGAACACAGTAGATATTCGACCACAAGGAACCGCAGAATTAATTTTTGGAGTCAAAGTTAATCGTTTAGATAATCCATCTTTACCAGAAGAACAACGGAAAACAGTTGCTTTTGATTTTCAAGAAAAAATTCAAATGAATGTTGTTGGGAAGATAGGTGATAAACTTAAAGTAACCACATCATTTAATACTGAAACAACATTTGATTTTGAGAACCACATGAAAATAGAATATACGGGCTATGAAGACGAGATTATCAAAAAGATAGAAGTAGGAAATGTGAGTCTTCCATTAAATGGAACATTAATTACAGGGAATCAATCTTTATTTGGAATTAAGACAAAACTTCAATTTGGGAGGATGACTGTTACAGGAATTTTAACTCAGCAAAAAAGCACAACATCAGAAGTAGAAGTGCAGGGGGGAGCACAAAAAACAGAATTTGATATTTATGCTGATCAATACGAGGGAAATAAACACTTCTTCCTTTCACATTATTTCAAGCAGCAGTATGATACAAGTTTGTCTAAGTTGCCATTTATTAATTCTCCTATTAACATTACAAAGATAGAAGTTTGGATTACTAATAAGACTGGAGTTACAGATGACACAAGAAATATTATTGCATTTCTTGATTTAGCAGAAAATAATAATCCAGACTATCCTGAAGATAACAATATCTTTAACACATATTTTGTAGAAAAAGGCTGTCTACAATGTACAACGCCTAATAATGGATCTCCTCCTGATTATCAAGATGCATCTAATAGTTTATATAAATATTTAGTTACCGGAGAAGGAGGGGTTAATAATAGTTCGCTTTTAACAACTGAGTTAGACAACCTAAGAGATATTAATCAAGCTACCACTGTTCTAGCTCAATTCGCATTACCTCCAAATTTATTTTTCAATGGGCAAGATTATGAAAAATTAGAGCGAGCCAGAAAATTAAAAGAATCTGAATTTACATTACATCCTCAATTAGGATATATTTCTCTTAATCAAGCTCTTAATAATGATGAAGTATTAGCCGTTGCTTTTCAGTACACTATAAATAGTCAAACACATCAGGTTGGAGAATTATCATCTACAGGCCCCCCTTCTCCACAAACATTATTTGTTAAATTACTAAAAGGAACCAGTTTTTCTCCAAAACTTCCTAATTGGGATTTAATGATGAAGAACATTTATTCTTTAGGAGCGTATCAGATGAGCTCAAATAATTTTATACTAGATGTTGTATATGAAAACACAGAAGAATCAGGAGCTCTCACTAACTATTTACCTGAAACAGACCCCTCCCTATATATTACAGGCAAGCCAATCATTAGATTATTAGGGGTAGACAGACTTAATCAGCAGATGGCTGTACAGCAAGATGGGGTATTTGATTTTGTTGAAGGGATTACTGTAAAGTCAGCAAACGGGAGGGTGATTTTTCCTGTTCGAGAACCATTTGGCAGTCACCTAAAAAAGAAATTTCAAGGCAATCAGCTTGCAGATAAATATGTTTATCAGCAGCTTTATGATTCTACAATCACAATTGCTCGGCAATTCCCAGAATACAATAAGTTTCGTTTAAAAGGGAGTTATGAAGGATCAGCTGGAGCAGAAATCCGTCTTAACGCCATGAATGTTCCAGAAGGTTCTGTTACAGTAACTGCAGGAGCTCAAAAGTTAGTTGAAAATCAGGACTACACTGTAGATTATATGCTTGGCCGAGTTACTATTATTAATCAAGGAATATTAAACTCAGGACTACCAATTAAAGTTTCATTAGAGAATAACTCTATGTTTGGCATACAAAATAAAACATTATTAGGAATTCATGCAGATTATAAGATTAATGATGGTTTTATTTTAGGAGCCACCATGCTTAATCTTACAGAACGACCAATTACTCCTAAAATTAATGCAGGTGATGAGCCAATATCAAATACTATTTGGGGGATGGATGCAACTTTTGAGTCAGAGGTACCTTGGTTAACAAAAGCTGTTGATAAACTTCCTTTTATTGAAACAAAAGCTAAGTCTCGTTTTATTGCAACTGCAGAGTTTGCTCATCTTATTCCAGGTCATCATAAAGCAATTGGAAAATCTGGGGTTTCTTATATTGATGATTTTGAATCTAGTAAGACCACTATAGATTTAAAGAATATTGGGACATGGCAAATTTCAAGTATCCCTCAGCATAAACCAACTATTGAATTTCCAGCTTTTGAATATTGGAATTCAAGTAATATCCCGGAAATAGGATATAAAAGAGCGAAGATTGCTTGGTATACTATTGATCCATTATTTTTTAGAAGTTCGTCATTAACACCTCCTAATATCAATATGTCTATATCTCTTCCAGATGGAAGTTCTATACCACAAAAATCATATCATTATTCTAGAGAAATTGCTGAGACCGAAGTGTTTCCTAACAAAGATCCAGATTTAGGTAGCCAGATTACAAATTTATCAGTTTTAGATATAGCTTATTATCCGAAAGAGAGGGGTCCTTATAATTATAGAACAGGAGATATTGATTCAGATGGAAACTTACAAGAGCCTAAAAATAATTGGGGAGGTATTATGCGAAAACTTGAAACAAATGATTTTGAGGCAGCAAATATAGAATTTATAGAATTTTGGATGATGGACCCTTTTAATAGCGAAGATGGTAATCCATATCACACAGGAGGAAACATGTATATACATCTAGGAAATGTTTCAGAAGATATTTTAAAAGATGGCTACAAAAGTTTTGAGAATGGACTGCCTACATCAGCTGTTATTGAAAATGTTGATACTTCATCATCAGTATGGGGATATATACCCACTAATTTATCTATTGTTGATGCATTTGATAATGATCCTACTTCGAGAAGATATCAAGATGTAGGTTTGGATGGATTAAACAATGATAATGAAAGAATATTTTTTAATGATTATTTACAAGAGATACAATCTGTTTCTTCTATAGCATACCAGAGAGCATTTGAGGATCCTTCTACTGATGATTTTCATTATTTTAGAGGTACTGATTTTGATAATTCACAGGAAGATATATTAAGTAGATATAAAAATTATAACAATTTAGAAGGGAACTCAGTAACTACTGATCAATCTCCAGAATCTTATCCTACTGCCGCAACAAACACCCCTAATTCTGAAGATATAAATCAAGATAACACCTTGAGTGAGATAGAAGGTTATTTTGAATATAAATTACGATTACAACCAGGTCCGGCATCTAACAATTTTGAGATGAAAGTAGGAGAAAATTATATATCAGATATACTTAGGACGAAAGTAAAAACAGAGAATGGACAATTGAGAGATATAATATGGTATCAATTTAGAGTACCTGTATATCAGCCAAATGAAGACTGGGGTACAATTCAAGATTTTAAATCTATTCGATTTATGCGTATGATATTATCAGATTTTGAAGAGCCAATTATATGTCGTTTTGCCTCATTAGAATTAGTCCGAGGAGAATGGAGAAGATATAATTTTGATTTATCAACACCAGGGGAATATATACCTATAGACGATAATGATGAAACGTTATTTGATGTGTCAGCAGTCAATATTGAAGAAAATGGGAACAGATCTCCAATTCCTTATGTATTGCCTCCAGGAATTGATCAAGAAGTTGATAATACTACTACTGCTCAAAGACAAGAAAATGAGCAGTCTTTAGTATTGAAGGTCTGTAATTTAAAAGATGGAGATTCCAGGGCTGCCTATAAAGCATCCAATTTAGATGTTAGATCATATAAAAGACTTAAGATGTTTGTTCATGCAGAGGGCGATCCAGCAGGAGATATTTTAAAACAAGGTGATTTATCTTGCTTTATTCGTTTAGGAACAGACTTTATATCAAATTATTATGAGTATGAAATTGAGCTAACACCAACCTCTTTTAATGCTATTTCTGCTGAGGAGATATGGCCTGCATCCAATGAAATAGATATCCCTTTTGAAATTTTTCAATTAGCGAAACAAGAAAGAAATAATAATTCTTTCTCAACTAATACTCCTTTTATACAATACACTGCAGGAGGGAAGGTAGTGGTTGTTGGGAATCCAAATCTTAGTCAAGTAAAGACTATTATGATTGGAGTAAGAAATCCTAAAAAATTAAGCATAGATAGTGATGATGATGGATTATCAAAATGTGGTCAGATTTGGGTCAATGAGTTACGTTTAACAGATTTTGACGAATATGGTGGGTGGGCAGCAAATACTCGGATGACTGCAAGATTGGCAGATTTTGGAAATATAACTTTAGCCGGAAGCCTCAGCACTATTGGATTTGGTAGTATTGAAAAAAAGGTAAATGAAAGACAAAAATATAATGCATATCAATATGATATTTCCTCAAGTTTGGATTTAGGAAAATTTTTCCCTGAAAAATTAGGAGTTAGGGTACCTATGTATGTAGGGGTTTCAGAATCTATTAAAAACCCCCAATATAATCCTTTAGATCCAGATATTTTATTTTCTACTTCTTTACAAGCATTGAATACTAATGCAGAGAAAGATTCTTTAAAACATATAGCTCAAGATTACGTAAAGAGAACAAGTATTAACTTTACAAATATTCGAAAAACTAGAGTGCCTAAAAAAGGAGAGTCGCAAACCAATCCCAAAATATATGATATTGAGAATTTTACTTTATCATATTCTAAAAATGAAACATTTATCAGAAATATTAATACAGAATATAATAGGACAGTAGACTATAGAGGTTCAATTACATATAATTTTAATACACAGCCTAAAAATATCAAACCATTTTACAAATTAAATTTTGGTAAATCTCCATATCTAAAATTAATAAAAGAATTTAATTTTTATAGCATGCCTAAATCTTTTTCATTTAGAAGTGATTTAGATAGAAGTTACAGCGAAATGAAATCGCGAAATTTAAATAATGTTAATATGATTATTGAACCTACGTATAACAAGTTTTTTCATTGGAACAGAATGTATGAGGTTAAATATGACCTAATGAGATCATTAAAATTAGATTTTTCTGTTAATGTTAGAGCAAATATTGATGAGCCTGCTGGAAAAATAGATAGAGATGATCCTTTTTATAAGCAAAAGATAGATACTATTTGGAATAATTTTTTACAATTTGGGAGAATTACATCATATAATCAAAATTTTGGCGTAAATTATCAAGCCCCTTTAAGTAAGATACCAATTTTAAATTTTCTTTCATTCAGTAGTAGATATAATGCTAGTTATGACTGGACTGGAGCACCACTTGCCTTAGAAAATCTAGGGAACACTATTCAAAATTCTAATAACAATCAATATAACGGACAAATTAATCTTACTACTTTATACAACAAGGTCCCTTATTTTAGAAAACTAACTCAAAAAAAGAAGAAACGAAGTTCGCAGGTTAGAAATAATGACGAAAATGATAAGGAGAAAGTAAAAGATAGATATTCATTTTTCAAGCATTTAGCTAGATTTCTTTTATCTACAAAAAACATTTCAGTTAATTATTCTGTTAATAGAGGTATATTTTTACCTGGCTTTAGATATGACCCACATTTTTTAGGACAAGAATGGGGGAAAATGGCCCCTGGACTTCCTTTTACATTTGGTAGTCAAAAAGATATAAGAGGTCAAGCAGGGCAAGAAGATTGGCTTGTTAAGGATCCAACTTTGAATACACTGTATAAACGCAACTCTTCTAATAATACAACTTTACGTGCTACATTACAACCTATAAATCACTTACGCATTGAATTAAATGCAAGTAAGATTAATTCTATCAATTCACAAGAATATTTTAGATGGGATGATTCAACTAATATATTTAGATCATTTTCTCCTACATCATCAGGAAGTTATAGCATCTCCTTCTTGTCAATTAACACAGCATTTAATGATGAATTACCTAATTATTCATCTAAAGCATTTAATAATTTTCGTAATTACAGGTATGTAATAGCAGAAAAATTAGCATATCAAAATTCAAATTTTAGAGTAGAGCCAAATAGTAATGGCTCATGGGTGGAGACATTTTCTGATCCAGAAACGGGATTCCCAATAGAATATACATATACAATTAACGGTACAGACCCTACTACTGGTGAGCCAATTATTGATTCTGTTGCAACAGGAGGATATGGGCCTACTTCTCAAGAAGTAATGATTCCTGCTTTTTTAGCTGCTTATGGAATTTCGGATCAATATAATGTAGGGCTAACTTCGATGCCCCCTATTCCATTCCCAAATTGGAGGGTTACTTATGATGGACTCAGTAAAATTAGTTTTATAAAAAAAATATTTAAAACAGTTACTCTTGGTCATGCGTATAGAAGTACATATAGTATCGGTTCATATGCATCTAATTTAAACTACACAAGTGACGATGCATTTAATTTAAATAATATGAGTTATCATGTGGAAAATGAAATCTCTCAAGTTACAATAAATGAGCAATTTAGCCCTCTTCTTAAAATTGATATAGTATGGAAAAATGGCATAACTAATAGATTTGAAATTAAGAAGAGTAGAGTCCTAGCTCTTTCTTTAGGGAACAATCAACTTACAGAAACAGATGGTAGTGACTATGTTTTTGGAGCTGGATATCGAATTAGAGATGTACAGTTTAGATTATTTTCTTTAGGAAAACAAAAAAAGATGACGAGCGATGTAGAATTTAAACTAGACTTAAGTATCCGAAATAATAAAACAATAATTAGACAAGTTATTGAAAATGTTGAGCAAATTACAATGGGTCAGCAAATCGTAACTGTAAAAACATCTGTAGACTATGTATTTAATCAAAGACTAAATATTAAGGCATTTTTTGACAAAGTAATTACAAATCCTTTTATTTCCACTACTTATCCAGGGGCTATTACTAATGCAGGAATTAGTTTAAGATTTACCTTAGCAGGATAATTTTTGTTAGCAAGTGAAAAAGTGTATTTTTGAAAAAATAAAATAAGTATGAAATTTCCAGAAAATTTAAAATACAGTAAAGATCATGAGTGGTTAAGAATAACAGAATTAGGAGAGGCATATATAGGTGTTACTGAATTTGCTCAATCAGAATTGGGAGATATTGTATTTATAGATGTTGATACTGAGGGTGAAGAACTTCAAAAAGAAGAGGTCTTTGGTACAGTAGAGGCAGTAAAAACAGTCTCAGATTTATTTATGCCAATAAGTGGAACTGTATTGGAATGTAATAATCGATTGGCAGATGAGCCAGAATTAGTCAATAATGACCCCTATGGAGATGGATGGATTATCAAAATTAGTATAGTAGATAGTAATGATTTAGATTCATTACTAGATGCAAAAGAATATAATGAATTAATAGTTTAAGACAATAAATTATGGAACCAAAAAAGAATCCAAAGGCGAATTTAGAGCATAAAAGATATATATTTTTACAAATAGGATTAGTCATTTCTCTTATAGTGATTTTAATTGCTTTTGAATGGAAAAGTTACGAGAAAGTAAATTATAATTTAGGCGATCTTAATTTAGAAGATCTAGAAGATGAGATGATTCCTATTACTGAAAGAGAGTTAAAACCTCCGCCTCCGCCTCCACCTCCCCCAGAAGTCATCGAAGTAGTTGAAGATGAAGTAGAAATAGAAGAAGAGTTAGAAATAGAAGATACAGAAACAGATGAGGATGAAATTATTGAGATTGAAGAAGATGATGATGAATTTTTTATGGTTGTGGAGCAAATGCCTATCTTTCCTGGTGGAGATTTAGGATTGATGAAATATATTCAAAGGAATGTAAGGTATCCAGCTATAGCAAAAGAATATAATATTACAGGAAAGGTTTATGTTTCTTTTATTGTTGACAAACAAGGCAGTGTTACAAATGTTAAAGTAGTTAGGGGAGTCGATAAGAATCTTGATGCTGAAGCGGTTAGAGTTGTAAAATCTTTACCTAAATACAAGCCTGGCAAACAGAGGGGGAAACCAGTACGTGTTATGTTTACAATACCTATTAATTTTACATTAAATTAAAGTATTTTATAAAGACTTTATAATATTTATAAATTCTTATAATAGTTATATCTAAAAAAGGATGTATTTTTGCATCCCAAAATCATTATATCGATGTCAGATAATAATTTATATTTTCACGAACATAGGGTTTCAAGAGAAAAAAAAGAAAAAAGAAATAAACATAAGTCTAAAGTTCTGTGGTTTACAGGATTATCAGGTTCTGGGAAATCTACTATTGCTAATGCTACAGAACATCTTTTTTATGAGATGGGACTCCAAACATATATCTTGGATGGAGATAATGTTAGAATGGGCTTAAATAAGGATTTAGGTTTTACTGCAGAAGATAGAACAGAAAATATTAGAAGAATTACGGAGGTTGCAAAGTTATTTGCAGATTCAGGGTCACTTATTTTAACAGCTTTTATTTCTCCATATAGAACTGATAGAGATAAGGCTAGAGAAATTATTGGTCATGATGATTTTATTGAAATATTTGTAAGTGCAGATTTATCAGTTTGTGAATCTAGAGACCCTAAAGGACTTTATAAAAAAGCTCGAGCAGGAGAAATAAAGGGGTTTACAGGAATAGATGACCCTTATGAAGAGCCTATCAATCCCGAGATTATAATTGAAACAGATAAATATGGGATAGATATTTGTGCTCAACAGATCGTCGATTATTTATTAGAAAAGAATATAATTAATATCTAAAAACAGAAAAATGGGAAAATGGGAATTAAAAAATCACGGAGGCAATCCTACTAGTAATGAAAGTAAAAAGTATGGTATATTTATAGGTAGATTTCAACCATATCATCAGGGTCATATTTCACTTATTATGCAAAAAATTAATCAAGGAATTCCTGCACTTATTATGGTAAGAGACATTGCTCCTGATACAAAGAATCCATTTACAACAGAACAAACAGTGGAGATGATTAAAAAATACCATGAAGCACATGATCATGATGTTCAGGTCTTGATCATCCCTGATATTGAAAGTGTAAATTACGGAAGAGGAGTGGGATACGAGATTAATGAATTTGCTCCCCCAGAAAATATTGGCTGGATATCTGCAACAAAGATCCGAGAATCTATAAAAGAAGGTAATGATGAATGGAGAAAATTAGTTGACTCTTCAATACAAGCAGATGTGGAAAAACATTTACTTCAGAATGAAGTAGAGATATAGTCAATATTACTATATGGTTCTCTTTCTTATATAATTTTATACTACAGCTAGAAGCTAATTCTTAGTTATCCATTTAAAATAATTAATTTTGTTTTTATCTAACTTTACTTTTGGATATGAAAATAAAAATAGAAGACTTCCTTGAGTCAACATATTTAAAAACCGAATTAGAATCTGGGGTTTCTAATGATGAACATAGAAATATTATAGAGAAAGTAATAAAAGAAGCGATTAAGTATAAATTTATTTTAGTGATGTTGCGTCCTCAATTTATAACTTTTGCCAAGAAAATAATTTACGAGTCTAATTCTGAGATCTTCACAGGTACAGTTGTTGATTTTCCTCTTGGAGATTCCAGCACAGTTCAAAAAATCAAAGAAGCAAAGAAAAGTATATCTCTTGGTGTAAATGATCTTGATTTTGTTGCAGATTACAATTCATTTAAAGCTCAGATTTTTGATAAGTTTGATAATGATATTATCAAATGTACAGAAGTAGGATTAAAAAACTATAATAATGTAAAGTGGATAATTGAAACAGGAGCTCTTTCAAAATTAGAAATCAGAAAAATTTCGACTAGAATTAACAATCTTATAGAAAAAGAATTTAGAAAAGACGCTTCAAAAATATATATTAAAACATCAACAGGTTATTATGGTGGTTTTGGAGCAACGATACAAGATGTTAAAACTATTAAATCATCTATAAATAATTTAAAAATAAAAGCTTCTGGAGGTATCTCAACGCTTGATCAAACATACAAAATGATAAATGCAGGAGCAAGTAGAATAGGCACATCTAAGGCATTAGATATAATTAAGCAAAATCACAATAATGTTATTTAAAAAAGAATTATTATTAAAAGCTATTAATGCATCAATTAGTGGTGGTCATGCAATTATGGAGATTTACAATTCGGACTTTTCGGTTGAGTATAAAGAAGATAATTCTCCTCTTACTTTAGCAGATAAAAATTGTAATGCTATTATTGAGAAGGAATTAAAAGAGACAGTAATTCCTATTATTAGTGAAGAAGGAGCTAAAATCCCATATAAGAAAAGGAAACATTGGGAATATTGTTGGATAGTAGACCCATTAGATGGAACTAAAGAATTTGTTAAAAGAAATGGGGAATTTACTGTAAACATAGCACTTATACATAATGGCAGTCCCATTATGGGTGTTATTTTTGTTCCTGAGAAAGAAAAATTATATTATTCTCTTGAAGGGCTGGGTTCGTTTAAAGTTATAACCAATACGCTAGTTGACAATCTTGATTCATTAATTATAAAATCTACTTCATTACCTATACGTTCTGAAAAGAAAAGATATACTATGGTAGGTAGTCGTTCACATATGTCAAATAAGACTGAAGAGTTTTTTAATCTTAAAAAATCTAAATACCCGGATATTGACATTATAATTATAGGTAGTTCATTAAAATTATGTATGGTTGCTGAGGGCAAGGCAGATAGTTATCCTCGTTATGCTCCTACAATGGAATGGGATACAGCAGCTGGTCATGCTATTGTAAAAACAGCAGGGTTTTCTGTTTTACAATATAATACAAATAAAGAAGTTGTGTACAATAAAGAAAATTTATTAAACCCCTGGTTTCTTGTAGAATAAGACATGAAAAATAAGAATTCAGGTTTGTTAGATCATGATTTACGAGAGCTTCTTACAAAAGGAGGAACATCTTTTTTATTACGGATATTTGGGCAAGCTTTCGGTTTTTTTCTTGCATTTATAATTGCAAATTATTTTGGGGCAGATACTTTAGGAGATTATGTTTTAGCAATTATTGTTTTAAGAGTATTTACAGTTTTTGCAAAATTAGGATTTGACACTACTGCGGTTAGATTTATTTCTTCATTTGCATCTCAGAACAAATGGCAGAGTATTAAATTACTTAAAAATAAGATAATCATGTTATTAATTTTCTCTTCCGTATGTTGTTCAGTTATCTTATATTTTTCCTCGAGCTATATATCTAATCTAATTAATGCAAATCAATTTCAAATTCAAACAATAGCGTTTTTTATTTTACCTATGGCCTTTTTTATTTTACATTATCAATCTTTGCGTGGGCTTAAAAAGATAGCATCATATTCTTTTTTTTATTGGATGTCACAATCCATATTCTCTTTAATAGTTATATTTTTATTCTTAACATCATTTAAATCTTTCTTTTATAAAGAAGACGGGATTTTTTCAACCTCTCATATTCCAATATATTCATATCTCATAAGTTTAATACTAACTAGTATCATATCATTGATCACATATAAATTATATATTAATAAAAAGAGTATTGATATTGATAAGGAAAATATAGAATATGTTAGTATAAATAAGATACTTATTATTTCTCTTCCTTTAATGTTTGCTCAGTCTGGTCAAATGATTATGTCATGGACTGATAAAATAATGCTTGGGGCGTTAGAATCTCCTATTGTAAGTGCTGGGATTCTAACTTCATCTGAACAAGTCGGTATTTATCATATTGCTTTTAAACTTTCTATGTTTGCAAGTATTACTTTAATGGCAGTAAACAGTATTGCTGCGCCCAAGTTTTCAGAATTATACGCTAAAGATGATATGCAAGCTTTAAAAAAAGTGGTTCAACAATCTACTAAAATAATTTTTTGGACAAGCATTCCATTGATTTTAATCTTTTTCTCATTTCCTAAATACTTTCTTTCCTTATTTGGATCAGAATTTATAATTGGCATAAATGCATTTATATTTTTATCTTTTGGAAAATTAATTAATGCTTTTTCTGGTTCAGTTGGTAATTTATTACAAATGACAGGTCAACAAGTAATATTTATGAAAATTTTATTTATAGGAGCCATATTAAATATAAGTTTAAATTATTTTTTAATCCCTATATGGGGTATTAATGGCGCAGCAATTGCTTCTATGAGTAGCATTATATTTTGGAATCTATCCATGGTCATATTTATAAAAAAAGAATATGGATTTTTAACATTATATATACCATTTATATCAAAATGAAAAAACTGAAGTTGCCAAATTTTTTAATTGTGGGGGCTGCTAAAAGCGGGACATCATCATTACATAATTATTTAAATCAACACCCTAATATATTTATGCCTACATTTAATAGTGATGGAATTAAAGTTAAAGAGCCTCGATTTTTAATTTCTAAGCTTGTAAAGGACAGATTGCATTCTGGCACTTGGACTTTTGAAGAATATCAAAAACTATTTACTGACTGTATAGATTATCAAGCAGTTGGAGAATCAACAGTATTATATCTTTATTATTACGAAGAGGCTATTAAAAATATTAAAAAATATTTAGGCCAAAATGTAAAGATTATTATTATGTTAAGAAATCCAATAGATCGAGCTTATTCTGCCTATAATTTTGTAGTTAGGCGAGGAATAAAAGAGAAGCTTAGTTTTGAAGAAGCTTTAAAACAAGAAAAAGACAGATTGTATAATAATTATAATATGACACCTATGGTAATGTATAAAGAAATGGGCCTCTATTATAAAATGGTAGAGTCATATATGAAAAATTTTCAAGATGTACATATTATCTTTTATGACGAATTTAAAAAAAATACATCTGTAGAGATTTCTAAAGTTTTTGCATTTTTGAATGTTTCAGTTTTATCGAATATTGATAGCAGTAAGAGATACAATGTAGGGGGGCAGACATGGAGATTCCAATGGGCAAGAGCCGTATTTCTTAAAAAGAGTATTTTTAAAAGATATATTCCTCGTATTGTTAAGAATACAATAATTAAAAATTTATTACCGTTTTTAATAAGAAAGAGTAATTCTATTAACAAAAAAACAAAGGAATATCTAATTGATTTTTTTAGAGATGATATTAATAAACTATCTAAATTATTAAAGAAAGATTTACAACATTGGTTAGAAATATGAATACGCCTAATTTATTGATTGTAGGAGCTGCAAAAAGCGGAACAACTTCATTGCATGAATACCTTAAGCAGCATCCAGATATATTTATGTCAGAACATAAAGAGCCACATTTCCTAATTAATAATGAAATTGGAAATAAAAG
This sequence comes from Bacteroidota bacterium, assembly GCA_036339955.1. GTDB lineage: Bacteria > Bacteroidota > Bacteroidia > Flavobacteriales > BACL11 > JAYYZX01. The sequence goes on along the minus strand of JAYYZX010000006.1, from coordinate 43,167 downwards.
AATTCATAAGGGTATTATAACAAAAACTGATTATAATCAATTATTTAGCACTAAAGAAGAGTATGTTTATAAAGGGGAATCTAGTGTTATGTATTTGCTTTTTCCTAAAATTGTAATACCTAATATTAAAAAATATCTAGGTAGAAACACAAAGATTATTATTATGTTGCGTAACCCTATTGAAAGAGCATATTCTGGATATTTACATAATATTAGATATAATCCTAGAGAAATATTATCTTTTGAAGAAGCAATTGAGATCACAGAGGACAGGTATAATGAAATTGAAGACATGACTCCTGCAACCAGGTATTTAGAAATAGGTCTTTATTATAATCAAGTTAAGGCATTTAAAGAAAACTTTAAACATGTTCATGTTATTCTATATGATGATTACGTTAAAAACATAGATCTAGTTTTAGATACAGTGTTTAATTTCTTAAATTTAGATTCAGTTAAAATTGATACATCTAAAAGATATATGACAGGAGGGTGGAAATGGAAAAATTATTTTATGAGAGGAATGTTAATTCCTAATAATATTTTTAAATCTTTCTTCAAGAAACTAATCCCTTTTAGTAATTTCAGGAAGATTATCAAAAATATGCTAATAAAGTTAAGCACTAATAAACAAGATACAATTAATACAAAAACAAGAAAGAAATTAATACACTTTTATAAAAAAGATATTCATAATCTATCTATCTTTTTAGAAAGAGATTTAACTTCTTGGTTAAAATAGATATTAAGGATGCAGATTTTTACAAAACAAAATATTATTGATACTATTTTAGTACTACTTCTTGTTTCTAGTACTGGAGGCTTATTATTTGTATATAACAGGAATCTGTGTTATTTTATTTTCTTAGGTGTGCTTTTAGGAGGAATTATCTTTGGTAAGAGACCTAATCGTTTTTTGTTTAATGCATCATTATATACATATTTAGGCGTATTACTTCTATTAATAATTAATTATTATTATGCCCCTTCTTTACAGTCACTAAACAAATATGGTTATTATATAATGGTAATTTCTGTGTCTATTTTATTTCTATTTTATTTTTTAAATAACAGAAATTATGACAGATTACTTAATCGTTTATATGTTGTGTTAAAATATATCATGATTCATGCGTTCTTAAATTTTATTGCATTCTTTTTTATCAAAAACAATTTAAATACAATAATTTCAACGCACCATGAATGTCAAACTTATCATAATATTTTTTTTTATGGCTCAATCCTAAAGGAGTATAAACTAGTGAATATATTTGGACTAGAATTTTGTAGAAATCAAGGGATTTTTTGGGAGCCAGGAGTTTTACAGGTTTTTCTTAATATTTTCTTTTTTATAGAAGCTTTTATTTTAAAACAGAATCGCAAACTATTAATTTTAACAGCTTTTGTCATATTAACTACTTATTCAACTACAGGTATTGCGTTATTACTAATACAAACAGTTATTTTCATTTTTAGGGAATTCAAACGTAATCAATTAATTTTTTCTATTTTGTTACTTATTTCAATTCCTATTTATACAATTTTTAATATAAATATGCAAGAGAAATTATCTGGCAATAAGAAGGCGTCATATATGAAGAGGGTTTATGATTTTGTACAGCCATTATATATTGCTTCTGAGCACCCATTAACTGGAGTAGGTTTAGATATAGAAAAATTTCAGGAAATTCGTCAAGAATATTATTTCTCTCCAGAAAACATCCAACAGATAGGAATTGATTATAAGTACGATGAAAAAAATCAAAAAAATACAAATTCAATAAGTTTTTTATTTGCTGCAATGGGGTTCCCAACCGCACTACTGTTGTTATATATGTTTATAAAACAGAGGATATTTAAAGAAGATAAATGGCTTTTTCTACTAATTATGTTGATTTCAGCTATTTCTGAACCGTTATTTTTACGACCATTCTTTTTTATATTTGTTGTTTCAGGATTTTTATTTTCTTTTTATAGAATTCGCTCAAAAAAACAAGCATGAAAAACATCTTAATAACTGGAGGAGCAGGCTTTATTGGTTCAAGTTTAGTTTATCAATTAAAAAAAAGAGGATATAATATTACTATTTTAGATAACCTTTCAAGTCAGGTACATGGGGATTTAGATAATTCTCCATCATATCAAAAAGTAAAAGATTCATCTAATTTTATTAAAGGAGATGTCAGGGAGAAGAAAGACTGGTTGAAAGCTATTGCTTCTCAAGATGCTATTATTCATTTAGCTTCAGAAACAGGGACTGCACAATCTATGTATGAGATTGAAAAATATAGTAGTGTAAATATCATAGGCACATCTAATCTATTAGACGTCTTAACAAATCAAAAACATCAAATTAAGAAAATAGTACTTGCTTCATCAAGAGCAATATATGGAGAGGGTAAATATAAATGTATTCATGAGGGGATTGTTTTCCCTTCTCTAAGAAATCAAAAAGATATTGCAAAAGGAAGATTTAATATTTTTTCTAAACATACTAATGAAGATCTGGAATTATTACCAACAGATGAGGTTTCTAGAATTCAGCCATTATCAATTTATGCTATTACTAAGCAACAGCAAGAACAAATGATAATGTTAATGGGAAAGGCTCTTAATATTTCAACTGTATCATTACGTTATCAAAATGTTTATGGTCCTGGTCAGTCATTGATGAATCCTTATACAGGAATTTTATCAATTTTTTCCACTCAGATATTAAATGGTCATGATATTGAAATCTACGAAGATGGTCAGCAGAGTCGAGATTTTGTATATATTGATGATGTAGTTAAAGCAACTATTCTTGCATTAGAGAATACAGTAGCAGATCATCACATCTTCAATGTTGGTTCTGGAGCCCCAACAACTGTATTAAAGGTTGCTCAAGAATTAAAACAATTGTATAATTCTTCTATTAATATTAATATAAGTGGGAAACACAGAGTTGGAGATATAAGACATAATTATGCTGATTTGGCTAAAATTACAAATATGTTAGAATTTGACTCTGAGAATACGTTTGATATAGGAATACGCAAATTTACAAACTGGGTCCTGAAACAAAAAGTTTATGAAGACAAATACCCGGAAACTTTAAAATTATTATCAAAAAGAGGTCTTATAAAATGAGAAAGATAACGGTGGCTTTATATCTTCTTTTATTTTCTAATATACTATTTGGGCAACAAAAAGTTAATCCAAATATATTTGGATTAGCTACATCTAATACATTTACTTATTTTAATATCTACGACACCTTATTTATGCAGAAGGTATTAGAAATTTCACCAAGAGTTTTACGTTTTCCAGGAGGGGCTGTCGGCAACTTCTATCATTATAATGGAGAAGCATATGGGTTTGATTTAGATGAGATTGATAGATGGCATAAAGGAGGCTTCCCTAAGCGAGCAAGAGGGCTACTAAAATCTTCTAAAAAAATGGCACATAATAAGAATTATATAGAAGATTTTATACATCTGGCAAAACAAACTAATTCTTCAGTTGTATTAGTTGCAAATATTATTACAGGAGACACAGGTGAATTATTCTTAATGATAGATCATATGAAGTTAGAGGGATTAAATATAATAGGAATTGAATTAGGTAGTGAACTTTCAAATCAGTCCTATTATTTAGCAGGATTTAATAGTGATAACTATATAACATTATCAGAAAAATTTGCGAATAGTATTAAAATGAAATATCCTGACATTAAGATTGGTGTTGTTGCAGCTCCACTGGTTGAAGAAAAAAAACATCGACATACTTTATGGAACAAGGCTTTACAAAAAAAGAATTTTTATGATGCAGTGATATTACATTCATATGCAAAGGTTACTAAAGGGAAAAGCCAATATGGTCAAATGATAAAAGAAATTACTGAAGGTATTAATAAATCAGAAATGTTTTCATTATATAGGAATAGAGTTATTAGCTATTTCTCTGAATTTTATCCACAAGAGATCACTCAATATAAAAATATTTTTAGCAAGCCATTTTGGATTACAGAATGGAATTTACAAATATCCAGAACCACAGGGAATACTTTATTGCAAGGATTATTTGTAGCTAATTATTTTTTGGAGCTTAATACTAATAAGGTGTTACAGGAAATAGAATTAACTACATTTCACAATTTAGCAGGCAGAGATGTCTCAGGATCTATTTTTATGAATGATGGGAATCAAACCCATACTCACTCTACTTTTTTGCCAATTAAAATTCTAAGTGATATTTTTCAAAAAACAGATTATCATAGTTTTAAAACTATGATCTCTCCAATGTGTAATCAGTACGATTTTAGAGAAGTTAAAAGTGCAAAATTAGATTTTTCATTTTTGATTAATTGGTCAGATAAATTTATCCCCATATTAATAGATGACAAATCTGGAAATCAATTAATTAGGACAGAAGAATATTTCGGAAACAATTTATTTGTTTTAGCAAGCGATATAGACTCTATAAAATATTTTAAGAAAGATAATATACAAACTAATGAATTAATGCTTAAGCCATTTAGTTTAACAAAAATAACTTACTTGTAATATGAGAAGTGTAAAACAAGTTTTTATTACAGGAAGTAGTCGTAGTGGGACTACGATGATGAGCCGAATTTTAAATAAGCATCCTCATATTCTATCTCTTCAGGAATTGCATTTTTTTAATTCTTTATATGTTAATTCTCAATCAAAATTAGAAAAAAAGGAAGCTGAAGCTTTATTATCTAGACTATTAACGATACAGAGTGAGGGCCTATTTTCCAAAAATTCACATGTTAATAATTTAAAAGCAGAAAAGCTATTAAATAAAAATAACAATCTTAATAGTATAGATGTTTTAAAATTATTTTTTCAATATAATTTAACTAAAAGTAATTCAGAGATTATTTGCGAACAAACTCCAAGTAATATTTTTTATTTCCAAGAGCTCTTAGATGTATTCCCTGATTCATTAATTCTTAATATGATTAGAGACCCTAGAGATGTTATGTTGTCACAAAAACATAAGTGGAAGAGAAGATATTTGGGAGCAAAAAAGATTCCTATTTATGAAGTTATTCGATCTTATATAAATTACCACCCAATTTTAATTGCATGGTTTTGGAATTCATCTATTTTACATTATAATAAATATGCAAAAAACAAACATACTATGTTAGTTTATTTTGAGAAATTACTCGAAAATCCAGAAGAAATAATAAGTGAAATCTGCAGAAAGATTAATATAGATTTTACATCTGAGATGATGAATATCCCTAATATAGGATCTTCAATAAAAAAGGATAATATTAAGTATTTAGGGTTTGATAAGAGTAAAATACAGCAATGGAGGTCTTCAGATTTGAAAAAAGCAGAAATTTACATATGTCAGTTAATTTGTGGCTCTCAAATGAAAAAACATGGATATGAGAATAAAAAGTTTATTTTACCTCCTTTTAGTCTCTTATTATATATAATTAGTTTTCCTATATATTTAGTTATATCTTTTTTGCTGAATCTTAATCGTTCAGCTAATATATTTAGAACAATACGTAAACGATTCTTAATTAAATGAAAGTAGATTTTTTTATTGTTGGGGCCCCGAAAGCTGGAACAACCTCTCTTTTTAATTATTTAAATAGACATCCAGATATTAATATGTGTTCTGTAAAAGAACCAAATTATTTTACTTATCAAGAGATATTAAATCAGAAACTATATTATGAAAGAACCGGATTAATTAATACTTTAGAAAAGTATCATTCATTGTTTCCCCTTAAATTAAATTCTAAAAAATCAGGAGAGGGGAGCGTATCATATTTGTTTTATTCAGGTACTGCGAAGAAAATTTATAATTACAACCCTTATGCTAAGATTATAATTATGTTAAGAGATCCTATTCAAAGAGCATTTTCTCATTATTTAATGGATTATAGACTTGGCTATATAAGCGAACCGTTTAACTCGATTATAAAAAAAGAGTCTAAACACCAAGATCTTGAGTTATATTACCAACAATATATTCACCTGGGGTTATATTATGAACAAGTAAAAAGATATATTGATGTATTTGGAATAGAGAATGTCTTGATAATTAATTATTCTGATTTCCAAAACAATACTCAAGAGATTATTAAGCAGGTATTTGGGTTTTTAAATGTTGACACTAATTTTATTATAGATAATATTATAAAATACAATCAATATCATGCTCCAAGATCACTATTTATACTTAAACTTAGATTACTTCTTTTAAACCTTGGTCTGGATAAAATCTTACCTAAATTTATCAAAAATTATGTTAAACGATTATTCTTTGTAAAGAAAGAAAAACCTGTTTTGGATAGTGAGACAAAAATATTTTTAAAAAATATTTTTAAAGATGACATCAAACAATTAGATAAATTTCTTAATTAGACAGAATATTTATGGAAAAGATAGGCGTAGTTACAATTACATATAATTCTGAAGATGTTTTACAATGTTTCTTGAAAGATCTAATAGAGCAGAGATATCAAAATTTCATACTGTATATTATTGATAATGGATCAACTGACAACACAAGATCTATTTTGAATAATATATCAGATAAGCGTATTAAAATTAGTATTAACAGAAATAATCTTGGAGTTGCACAAGCAAATAATCAAGGCATCAAAAAGGCTTTAAATGATGGGTGTGATCAAATTTTGATTATGAATAATGATGTGGAGTTTGAACCTCATTTAATCGATAAATTATTATCAGTACAAAAGAAGAAGAATGCTAGTTTAGTTGCTCCTAAAATTATGTATTATGCAAATCCAGATATTATTTGGTATGCAGGAAGTAAATTTAATAAATGGAAAGGCTTTTTACCTATACATACAGGAATTGATACTATAGATAACGGATATTATGATAGTATATGTAAAGTAGAATATGCCCCTACATGTTGTTTGTTAATTAAAAAGAAAGTTTTTGAAGATGTTGGTTTTATGGATGAGAAATATTTTGTTTATTTTGATGACACAGATTTTTGCTATAGAATATTACATCACAAAGATCATGATATATACTATGCTCCAAATATTAAATTTTATCACAAAGTCGGATCTTTGACAAAATCATTTGTAAAGATGAATAAAAAAGTATATCGAGGTAATTTCTTTATACAACAGACTGTAAGAAATCACATTTATTTTTTAAAAAAAATAGGAGGATTATATTCAATAATATATATCTTTTTTCTATTTTTTATCAATAATATTCGGTTTTTAGTAAATCCAAAAATCAAAAAGAATTTTTCAACTTTTTTACTAATAAATCAATCGTATTTTAAGGGGATATTTTTATAATTTTCTCCCAAGTACTAATGAATCAGTAAAAATCTCATCTATGAGTATTCTACTTGTAGATTCAGTAGTATGCAATGGATCTCCAAAACAAGATTTATTTGTTGTAATCGCATTCGTATAATCAAAATCAATAACTTCTCCAATTTCTTTAATTTCAGATTTAAATGAACGCTCTGCATCGGACAGATTATATTCTGTCAATTTATTGCGATATTCTTCATGGCTTGGAACAATTACTAAAGTTAAATTTATACCCTCTCTATTGCAATAAATATTAATCTCTTTTAATTTTTTTAATAAATCTTTTGGGTATAAATATTTTTCAAAATGATTTTTTGCAACTGTATTGACAGTATATTCCCAGAATTTATTTTTATCTTTTACATTTTTTGCAGGAACACTTATATATTCATATTTTAGAGAAAGATATACACTCTCAAGAATATTTTGATTAAAGATATAAATTAAAGGGTTCTGAATAATTTCCTCCACATCTTTGACTCTATCAGCATAAGCATATTGATTATATAAATTAAAATTTATCCCGAATAGTACATTTCTTAATTTAATCTTTGAATTAGCAAACCAGAATAAATCTATCATTTCATTAAGTTTGGCAGCATTAGAATATAAGAGATAATAATCGTCATCTGTCAATTTTTTTATTCTTTTTGTAGAAAAATTTCTAATTCTAGAGTCCCCTATAATTATATTTCTTGTCGGCTTTTTTGAAAATTCGATACAATTATATAATAGAGAATTTAATTGTTTCGATGCTTTTTCTTTATGCTCTTTTTTGATAATATTATTATTGTCGAAGTAATTAAACGGATCAATTAACAACACTACTAAGATCCAAATTAAAATAGGGATGCTAAATACTATAACTTTTTTAAATAATTTAATAACTTCTATATTCATTTAAAATTGGAAATAAATAAAATTATTAACTCTAGTATATGGCCCCAAAAATAATATGCAAAATATGATTACATAGTAGACAGACCATCTTAATATCTTAGGCTGGCTATTAAGCTTTTCCCACACATTCCCTGTCCTCTCATATAAGTGATATATTTCCATTACAACGATCAGGAATATACATATTATTATATCATTTATTTGCACTCCTAATCCTCTAAATTTTAGTTTCATTATATCAAGATTTGTATAATCTGTTATGTCTATAAACATATTCTGTATGATATAGAAGGCATCATTTATGGAATTTGCTCTAAAAAATATCCAAGCAAAAAACACTAAAACAAAGGTTGAGCCTACTTGCCATATTTTATAGATAAAGGAATTTTCTATACCTAACATATTTTTAATATAGTTTTTAGGTTTTGTAGATATAATTGCACTTATTAAATATAAACCATGCAATGCTCCCCAAATTATAAATGTCCAATTTGCTCCATGCCACAAACCACTAATTAGAAACGTAATAAAGAGATTATAATACCATCTCCATTTCAAAACTCTATTTCCTCCTAGAGGAATATATAAGTAATCTCTGAACCATGTTGACAATGATATATGCCATCTTCTCCAAAATTCAGATATAGATTTTGCAAAATAAGGTCTTTTAAAATTTTCCATTAGTTCAAACCCCATTACCTTTGCTGCTCCTATTGCAATATCAGAATATCCTGAGAAATCACAGTAAATTTGAAAAGTAAAGAATAGGGTTGCAAGTAGTAAAGCAAATCCGGAATAGTCATGAGGATTATTATATATAGCGTCTACAATAATTGCTAGCCTGTCAGCAATAACTACTTTTTTAAAAAACCCCCACATCATTTGTTGCAATCCAGATTTCACTCTTACATAACTAAACTTATGCTTTTGAAAGAATTGAGGTAAAAGGCGATGAGAGCGCTCAATAGGGCCTGCCACTAATTGAGGAAAAAATGCAACGTATACTGCAAAAACTCCAAGATGTTTTTCTGCAGGAGTTTTTCCATTGTACACATCAATAGTATAGCTCAAAGTTTGAAATGTATAAAATGAAATTCCGACAGGTAATAACAGATTAAATAGTGGAGTTTCATAAAATATATTGAATTGATTAAAAATCAATCTTATATTTTCGCTTGCAAAATTAAAATATTTAAACCCTAAGAGAAGTCCTAAATTTGTCAATATACTTAATATAAGCCATCTCTTTTTGTCTGTTTTTTCAGTTACTTCACCCATCTTATTGCTAGCATAATAGTCAATTAATGTAGAAATAATAATTAAGAATATATACTCTACTTTCCAGCACATATAAAAATAGTAGCTTGCAATTAAGAGAAGGATCCATCGTTTTTTTTGTGGAAGAAGAAAAAATATTCCCACTACAATTGGGAAGAAAATTAGAAAATGTAGTGAGTTGAACAGCATATCAGTAACAGCTTATTTGTTAAGCAAAGATAGTAAATAGGTTTTTGCTAGAAAAGGTTTTTATATTTGTCAATATTATTATGAAACATAAAATAGCTATTATTAATTCTCTAGGGTCTCATGGAAGTGCATTCCATTTTTATTTGTTTGGACAAGCTAAGGGGCTAATTAATAAAGGTTTAGATGTATATCTTTATACAAATAATAAAACTACAAATCCTAATATTAGAGGATTAAATTTCTTTCAATTCTACAGAAAGTTATTTGATTCAAAATACAAGATCTTTTCAGGATTTAGATATATTATTGGCTCAACTCTTTCTATTCTACATGCTAGAATTCAAGGCTGCCAGATTATTCATTATCATATTTTTTATACTAATATATTAGTGTTTTTCGATTTTTGTTTAACTAAATTATTATTCGGAAAGGTAGTTACAACAATTCATGATGTTAATAGTTTTCTAGATGGGTTTGATTCTCCAATGTTAACAAAATGGATTTACGGAATGACTGACACTATAATTACTCATAATCAATTTAGTAAGAATGAGCTAAAGAGAAAAGAGTATTTAAAATCTAAAGAAATTAATATTATACCACATGGTAATTATTTACCATTTATAACGCCTTATGATGATCCCCAATATGCTAGAGAATATTTATCTTTACCTAAAGATAGGAAAATCTTATTGTTTTTTGGATTAATCAAAAAAGAAAAAGGATTAGAGGTTTTATTGAAGGCACTATATCATTTAAAAGAAAAACATCCTGATATACTATTAGTTATTGCAGGCAAACCATGGAGTAACTCTTTTGTTCCTTATCAGAAAATCATAGATAAGTATAATTTAAATGATTTTTGCATATTACATACAAAATTTATTTTAGAGAATAATGTTAAGTATTATTATGCATCAGCAGATATTGTTGTTTTACCTTACACAAAAATTTATCAAAGTGGAGTCTTGCTTATGAGCTTAAGCTATGATAAACTCACTGTAGTTTCTGATCTGGCTCCACTTAAAGATATTATTACACACCATGAAACAGGTTTTGTTTTCAAGAATAATGATGAAATTTCTTTAGCAGAAACAATAGATGATATATTCTCAACTCAAAATTATCCTCAACATATTATAGAGAATACTAAACAAATGATAAGAACTAAATATGATTGGGATAATATAGCCGGACAAACGATGAGTATATATGATTCTATTATAGAATAATTGTATTTTTGTAGCATATGGCTAAAAATGTATATAAATTAATTGAAAATGCTATAGGTGATTCTTCTTCAGTCTTTCAAGCAATTTTGAATGATTCGAAATTATGTAAAAAAATTCAACTTGCATCAGAGAAATGTATAAAAGCATATAATAACAATAATAAACTGCTATTTTGTGGTAATGGGGGTAGCGCCTCTGATGCCCAACATATTGCAGCTGAATTAAGTGGGAGATTTTATGTAGATAGGGCCCCTCTTAATGCACAAGCTTTACATGTAAACACCTCATATTTGACAGCTGTAGCTAATGACTATGGTTACAAGAAGGTATATTCACGAATGCTGGAAGCAACAGGAAATAAGGGCGACATCCTCTTTGGAATTTCTACCTCTGGGAGATCAGAAAATATTTTAGAAGCGATAAAACAGGCAAAGCAAATGGGGGTTTTTACAATTGGCCTTACAGGAATTGATGGAGGAGAATTAAAGAGTTTATGTGATTTAGTTATTAATATCCCCTCCAGTAATACCGCAAGAATTCAAGAAGCACATATTCTTATTGGCCATATTATTTGTGAAAGTATTGAAAGGGAGTTGTTTTAATTTTCATATTGAGGCTTATTATAAATGAATTTAGACACATTATTTTTAGATAGAGATGGAGTAATTAATACGAAATTAGAAAGTAAGTATATTGAATCTTTTTCTCAATTCGAATTTATTCATAATAGCCTTAATGCGATTAAGATTCTTTCTGCTGTATTTAAAAGGATTATTGTAGTAACTAATCAACAAGGTATAGGTAAAGGGACAATGTCAGAAACAGATTTAAATAAGTTACATCAAAATATGATTATTGAGATTAATTTAAATGGAGGAAAAATAGATAAGATTTATTATTGTCCACATTTGGTTAGTGATAACTGTCAGTGTAGAAAACCAAAAACCGGTATGTTGTCAGAAGCCTTAAAAGATTTCCCAGATATAAAGATAGAGAATTCATATTTAGTAGGGGATTCTATTACTGATATTAAAGCAGGAGAGGTTTTCGGATTGAAAACGATTCAAGTAAATAGTCAATTCACATTATATTCATGGGCTAAAAGGTTGTTAAAAATATAAGATTTATGGATAGAGAATATTTAGATATACTTCTTGTTTTTGTTACATCTTTTTGCACTACCTATCTTGCAATACCTAAGATAATGCATTTTTCTAATATGTTTCGATTATATGATAGTGTAGGAAAAAGATCTTCTCATAAAGGCAGTATCCCGATTTTTGGAGGCATAGGTATTTTTTCCGGAATAATGATTTCATTATTATTTTTTGTAAAGTTTCAGCATATACAATATATTTTAATTAGCACATTAATTGTATTTATTGTAGGTATAATTGATGATTTACTATCTCTAAGTCCATTGCGTAAAATCTTTGGTCAAATTCTAGCTATTTTATTGATCATCTATTTCGCTGAATTAACAATTCAAAGCATGTATGGAGTATGGGGTTTTCTTATATTACCATCGTATGTAAGTACTCCATTTACTATTTTCACGGTTATTGTAATAATTAATGCTTATAATTTAATTGATGGTGTTGATGGTCTAGCTGCAGGAATTGGTATACTTTCTGCAATTACATTTGGTGCTTTATCTTTTTTTACTCAGGATTATGATATGGTTCTTGTTTCTATTGCTTTATCAGCATCTTTATTAGCATTTTTAAGATTTAACCTTAATCCTGCTAAAATTTTTATGGGAGACACAGGTTCATTAGTAGTAGGCTTAATTCTTGCAGTATTAGCTATTAATGTTATAAATAAAGGCTTTAGATTTGAAGAAATTATTTTTCCAAACAAAGGGCCCTTATTAGCTATAGGTATTTTAGCAATCCCACTTTTCGATTCTTTACGAGTTTTTATTACTCGTGTTATTAAAGGCAGAAATCCATTATTTGCCGACAGAAGTCATTTCCATCATGCATTACTTGATCTAGGGTATTCACATAAGCAAACAGCCTATATTATATATTTAGGGTTTTTGATTAACATTGCCTTAACTTATTTCTTACTTGATATTAATATTAATTATAGTATTAGCTTGTTAGCAATATTTAATTTTTGTTTATTAACTATCCCATTTATTATACTGAAACGCAGGAAATGATTCAAAAAAGATTTTATTTTTTATGTATCGTATTAGTATTCCCATCTTTTTTGTTTGCGCAGAGAGCTAATTTCTCCCTTAATCAAGAAAGAAATTTTCTATATCAAAGATCAGTTGTAGGAAAATCAATACATACTTCTTTTACCCCATTAATTGCATCAAAGATTTTTGACAGACGAGATTCTATTTTAACTTCTAAATTTAAATTAGATTACAAGAGCTTTTTTTATAAGAAGTTATTTGCCGAGCATTTTATTGCGGTAGAAAACAAAGAGTTTGAATTTTTTGCTTCTCCTATATTGAATATTTCATTCGGAAGAGAGATGCAGCAGAAAAAAAATACATTTACAAATACTAGAGGTTTTCTAGCAGGAGGAGTAATAGGAGGGAAGCTTAGATTTGAGTCTATATTTTTAGAAAATCAAGCATCTTTCCCTAATTACATACATAATTATATTCAAAATAGTAATGTGGTCCCAGGACAAGGATATGTTCGCCCATTTAATAATGAAGGATATGATTATTCCATGTCTTCAGGTTATATTTCATATAAGCCATTTCCTGTCATGACAATTCAGTTCGGTCATGGGAAACATTTTATTGGAGACGGTTATCGATCTTTAATCCTTTCAGATTTATCTTTTAATTATCCTTTTTTAAGAATTCAAACAAATTTTAATAATATTCAATATACTAATTTATTTACTCAGTTTCAAGATATAAGAAACCCAATAAGTGATCAGTCTATAGGATTTACACGAAAATATATGACATCACATCATTTGAGTATTAATATTAATGAAAAATTAAATATAGGCTTATATGAAGCAATTATATTTAGTAATGCTAATTCTAATAAGAATAACAGCTTTGATATTAACTATCTTAATCCTGTTATTTTCTTCCGTCCAGTTGAATATTCCTTGAGTTCGCCTCATAATGTCTTAGTAGCAATAAATGCAAAGTATGTAGTACTTCGTCAAGTATATATATATGGCCAGTTTATTTTAGATGAATTTAGTTTAAGTGAGATGCGTAAGATTGATAATTGGTGGGGGAAAAAGTATGGGTATCAGGCAGGTATAAAAACATATGATTTATTCTCCATTAAAAATCTTGTTGTTCAATCAGAATATAATTTTGTAAGGCCATATACTTATGCTCATTCTGACCCATTACAAAGTTACTCTCATTATAATCAACCATTGTCACATCCTTTAGGAGCTAATTTTACAGAGTCGTTACTGATACTTTATTACCGATGGAAGAGATTTACTACTAGAACACAATTTATGTATGCTAAATATGGTGGAAAGAAATTGAATGATTCAACATCATATGGTAATGATTTATTTATGTCAACTAATAATCGAAATTCTGATTCAGGAGTGGAGATGTATCAAGGAAATCTACATAAATTAAATTATTTTAGTTGTAATATAGGATATATTATTAATCCAATTACAAATCTTAAGTTTACTGTAGGATATGTTAAAAGGAAACTCTTGAATGAAGATTCTACTGAGTTGACAAATTATTATTACTTTGGGTTATCAACAGAATTGTTTAATAGATATTATGATTATTAGTTATTATGGATATAAAAAACAAAACGTCTAAGCAACTTTTATGGGCAGGTATTATGGGGATAGTAATGTTTTTTGCTGGACTAACATCTGCATATATTGTAAGAAAGGCTGAAGGTAATTGGTTTTTATTTGAACTTCCTTCATCTTTCTTATACAGTACAATTATAATTTTATTTAGTAGTTTATTATTAATTGTTGGAATACGTAGAATTAAATCCGGGGAACAGAGCTTAATCTTTATTGCTAGCGCATTTGTTTTAGGTATTGTATTTGCCTTTTTTCAATGGAAAGGATGGGAAGAATTGATTAGACAAGGTATATATTTTACTGGAGAGACTAGTAATCCTTCGGGGTCATTCTTTTATGTTCTGACTCTTACACATCTTGCACATCTTATAGGAGGGTTAATTGCATTAGCTGTAGTTACAATAAAAACCACAAAATCTATCTATACATCTACAAATTATTTAGGCGTAGAATTAGCATCAATTTATTGGCATTTTCTGGCTATACTTTGGGTATACTTATATTTATTTTTACGTTATATGTAATTCTTTTCTTACTTTTGAGTCCAATTATTAGAAAAAAGATAAATTTCTTTATGGTTGATCTAATACTAAAAGATTAAATTTGCTCTCAATTTTTTATAAGTATATGAAAAATGATTGAATTAATAATTTTCAAATGCTAGAAGAGGCTACTCAAGAGAAAGCCTGGGAAGGAGGAGATAAGCCTTTTGCCGCTAGTTATGGTAAATTAATGATGTGGTTTTTTTTAATTACCGATGCTCTTACTTTTTCTGCGTTTCTTGCATCTTATGGATTCAGTAGATTTAAATATGACACTTCTTGGCCAGTACCAGAAGATGTTTTTACACATTTCCCATTCTTACATGGGGACCATCCATTGCTTTTTGTAGCATTAATGACTTTTATTCTTATTATGAGTTCTGTCACAATGGTTTTAGCAGTAAATTATGGTCATGCTATGAAGAAAAACAAAGTAATTTTATGGCTAGTTTTAACTATTGTTGGAGGAGCAACTTTTCTTGGATCTCAAGCTTGGGAGTGGGGTCATTTTATTCATGGAGATAAAGGAGCTATTGTAACTCATAAATCTGAGATTATTCATTTAGTTAAAGGCAATCATATCTTTTCTGTAGATGAGTTAATGCAAATAGAAGACCCTCATGAACATCATGCTCATGAGATAAATTTCCAAGATTTTAAATCTCAATTTTCGAAACAACCAGAACTTACATTAAGATTATCAGATAAAACTATTTTAGAACATGAAAAAGCAAGAAATTATTTAGACATATATGGTTCTCATATTATAAGAGGAGCTAATCTATATGAGAATGAATATGGCCATTCACTTTTTGGAGATTATTTTTTTTTCATTACAGGATTTCATGGATTTCATGTTTTTAGTGGAGTAATTATTTTGATAATAATATTAATTAATGTTATTAAAGGGACATACGAAAGGAGAGGTCATTACGAAATGGTTGAAAAGGTAGGCTTATACTGGCATTTTGTAGATTTAGTTTGGGTATTTGTATTTACATTCTTTTATCTAGTTTAAAAAAAATAATATGGGAAAAGAAGGAAATAATAGTCATTGGTGGATTTGGAAAGTGTTTTGGATCCTTTTAGCAGTGACTACTTTAGAAGTTGCACTTGGAATTATAAAACCAAGTCTTTTAGTTGAAACTAAGTTCCTGGGTACTATTCTATTAAATCATGTATTTATTATACTTACATTGATAAAAGCGGCATATATTGTTATGGTTTTCATGCATCTTGGGTTTGAGAAAACGTCATTAAAATGGACTATATTAATTCCTCCAGTTATTTTAATCCCTTATTTACTCTTTATTCTTTTCGTAGACGGATGGGCGGCTAGCTTGATGCCATTTTAGTTCTAGTTATGATTCAAAAACAAATAAAATGGATTGTACTTTTTTTATTACTGATTCTACCAGGAATCATATACTTTTATATTACTAAAGGAAGTAATAATTTTGTTAATTTAGAGATTATTGGCCCTGAAGGTCATGAAATTCCAGCTTTTAAGTTTGTAAATCAATTTAATGACACTATTACAAATTTAGATTATGAAGATAATATTTATGTTACTAACTTCTTTTTTACATCTTGCCCTACAATCTGCCCTATCATGACTTATAATATGCGTAATATTCAGCAAGAGTTATCTGTATATCCTAATATTAAATTTTTATCTTTTACGGTTGACCCTGATAATGACACTCCTGAAAGATTATTGTACTATGCTAGAGAGATGCGTATTAATCTTGAAAATTGGAATCTTGTTACTGGTAGAAAACAAGATATATATAGCATGGCTCCTTTCTATTTTGCTAATGCAAGTGCAGACTCATTAGCTCCAGGAGGTTTTCTTCATTCAGAATATTTTGTGCTTGTTGATAAACAAGGTAAAGTACGATCTGGAGTAGATAATAATGGGAATGTAGTTGGCGTGTATGATGGGACAAAAGACTTAGATATAAAAGATTTAATTAATGATATAAAGGTACTAATGGCAGAATATAATAAGCCTACAAAAAATGAAGATTAAAGAAATCACATTGTCGCTATGTTTTTTACTTATAACACTTGATTTATATGCACAATGTGCAATGTGTAAAGCTGTAGTAGAATCTAATTTAGAATCAGGGAATAGTATTGGGAGTGGGTTAAATGATGGTATATTATATTTAATGTCTATTCCTTATCTAGCTATATTATTTTTTGGTATTTTTTGGTATTATCAAAACAAAAGAATTAAGCAATAAAGTTTTTTAAAATTTACCTTCTATTTTATATGTGCAGATTTAGTTATATTTTTTGTTTTTTGTTTTTCACATTAACTATCAATGCACAGAATATATGGTCTTTAGAGGATTGTATTGAAAGGGCAATATCTGAGAATCTGAATATTAAAAAACAAAAATTTGCTAAGGATATATCTTCAAATTTATTAAAACAATCTCGCTTATCATTATTGCCTTCTGTGAACACATTTGCAAGTAAAGGTTATTATTTTGGACGCTCAGTGAATCCAGCTACTAATGATTATATTAAAGAAAATATTGTAACAGGAGATGTGTCTATTGTAGCAGGACTAACAATTTTTAACGGATTTCAAAAAATAAATACTATTAGAAAGAATACTCTAGAAAAAAGAGCTTCTAATTATGACATTAATAAAAGTATTAATGATATTTCTTTAAGTGTTGTAAATGCATTCTTACAGGTATTATTTACTAAAGATTTGGTAGCTGTTAATCAACAACAATTAGAAGTTATTCGTTTACAGGTAGAGAGAACGAGAAAAATGGTAGATGTAGGAAAGGTTGCAAAAGGGAACTTACTTGAGGTAGAATCTCAACAAGCAGCTGAAGAACTTGAATTAATAAACACAGAAAACCAACTAGATGCTGCATATTTAAATATTAGACAGTTATTAGAGATAAGTCCTGAGACTCCTTTCCAAATAGCATCTCCTCCTATAGTAATTATCTCAGATATTAATTTTCCTACTACAGATACAATTTATCAAGTAGCATGTGATATTTTCCCTGAAATTAAAAGCGCTGAGCTTAAGTTTAGGAGTAGTAAATTAGATTTAGCAATATCAAAAGGAAAAATGAGTCCTAAATTAAGTGTAAACACTGCAATTAGTACTAGCTATACAAATATTTATAATGCCCCGATTATCAATAGATCCATAAAAAATCAAGCTCAAGACAATCTAAATAAATCTGTTAGTTTTTCGTTAGAAATACCAATCTTTAATAATTGGCATGTAAACACAGAGGTCCAAAATTCCAAGATTTATGTAGTAGATGCTTCATACACTTTACTACAAAAGAAAAATGAATTACGTAAACAAATTGAACAAGCAAGAGCAGATGTTCTAGCTGCTAAAAAGCAGTATGAGTATGCAAAAAAGACATATGATACATTTGAAGAGACTTTTAAATATATTGAGCAAAAATATAATTTAGGCTTGGTTAGTACTTATGAGTATAATGATGGCAAAACAAAACTAAATACTTCGGAATCAGAATTAGTTAGATCTAAATATGATTATATTTTTAAAATCAAAATCATTGATTTTTATATGGGAGAAAAATTAAATTTGTAAAATGATTATAGTTGTCAGTTTTCTAATTGTTAGTGTAATTATTTTTTTGATACATAAGAAAAGAAAAAATAAACATCTTAAATATTTATATCAGATATTTTTTGGAATTACATTTGTATTATTAATAGCATTTTCAACAGGAATTATTGAAAATTCAGAAAAAATTCAGGTCGATATTATATTAGCAGAAAGGAATAATATAATTGAATTAGTTTCTGCTAGTGGGAAAGTACAGCCAATGATTGAAGTCAAGATTTCCCCTGATGTTTCTGGAGAGATTGTAAATCTTAGCATATCTGAAGGAGATCAAATTAAAGAAGGAGATCTATTACTAGAAATAAAACGTGATATATATCTTTCAATTTTAGAAAGAACAGAAGCGACATTAAATACAGCTAAAGCAAATCTATTAAAATCAGAGGCTCAACTTGTTGAAGCAGAATCTAATTACAAAAGAAATAAGATATTATATGATATAGATGCAATTTCAACTTATGAATTTGAACAGATTGAATCAAGTTTTACAGTTTCTAAATTAAATGTTGAAAGCGCAAAATATTCAGTTATTAGCGCTAACGCTTCTTTAAAAGAAGCTCAAGAGAATTTAGATAAAACATCTATTTTTGCTCCTATTGAAGGTACTATTTCAAAATTAAATGTTGAACTTGGAGAAAGAGTTGTTGGAACAGGTCAAATGGCAGGAACAGAGATTTTACGTTTAGCGGATCTAAATGCTATGGAAGTTGTAGTTGAGGTTAATGAAAATGATATCGTTAGGGTAAGTAAATATGATACAGCTATTATTGAAGTAGATGCATTTTTAAAGCAAAAATTTACAGGAGTCGTTACTGAAATTGCTAATTCAGCAGATATTGTTGGTGTTACAGCTGATCAAGTTACTAATTTTCAGGTTAAAATTGCTATAGTAGATACGGCAGCATTTTTACCAGGAATGACGGCTACTGTGGATATCATGACAAATAAAGTAAAGAATGTTGTCTCAATACCAATTCAAGCAGTGACAACACGTATGAATTTAGATAACGATAATATAACAACTGAATGTGTATTTTTATTAGATAACAAGAAAGCTAAAAAGAGGCCTATTGAAACTGGTCTTCAAGACATGAAGAATATTGAAATAATCTCGGGAATAAATGAAGGAGATAAAGTAATTATTGGACCATATAGTGCCGTTTCAGAGTTTTTGCAAAATGGAACTCGTGTAAAACAAAATTAAGATAATTTAAAATTAAATTTTAATGAATTATACGTTAGCTATTGAAACATCTACAAAGAATTGTTCAGTTGCTATTTTTGAAGGGTCTTTCTTAATAGGTTTTAAAGAAGAAGCTACTAGAGATTATTCACATGTCGAACAATTAACAGTATTTATTGATGAATTATTTAAAGAATCTGATATTGATATAGACCAGTTGAGTACGGTTGCAGTAAGTAAAGGGCCAGGCTCATATACTGGCCTTAGAATTGGGGTTGCAACAGCAAAAGGGATTTGTTACGCCTTAGATATACCTCTTATATCTATTTCTACTTTACAAGCAATGGCATTAAGCATGCAAAAAAAAGAGGAAGCTGAATTATATTGCCCTATGATTGACGCTAGACGCATGGAGGTTTACTCTGCTTTCTATAATAACAAGAATAAGCTTGTAAGAGATATTCAAGCAGATATCATTAATCAAGATTCTTACAAAAAAGAATTAAATAATAAAGTTATCTTCTTTGGAGATGAGATTTTAAAATGTCAGTCAGTAATTAATAGCTCAAATGCATTATTTATAAATCAATTTTATCCTTCGGCAAAAGATTTTGGATTCTTGATAGAAGAAAAAATTATACAAAAAGCATATGAAGATTTAGCATATTTTGAGCCATTTTATTTAAAAGATTTTGTATCGATTAATGTAAAAAAAGCGAAAGATTAAATTTATACAATTACTTTTATTTTATAAACCATACAATATTTTCCAATTCAATGTTTACTTTTACAAATTCAAATTATTCTGAATGAAAAAATACGATTTTATTGACAGGCATATAGGAGTAAATCGCCATGAAGCTTTTGAAATGCTAAAAAAGATTGGATTTTCTTCTGTTGAAGATTTAATAGAACAAACAATTCCAAAAAAGATTCGTTTAAAGAGTAATATGAATTTACCATTACCATTAACAGAAAACAGATTTATTGAACACATTTGGTCTATTGGAAAAAAGAATAAGCAGTATCGTTCTTATATTGGTATGGGATATTTTAATACAATTCTTCCTGGAGTTATACAAAGGAATATATTAGAAAATCCAGGTTGGTATACTGCATATACTCCATATCAAGCAGAGATTTCGCAAGGCCGCTTAGAAGCTTTATTAAATTTTCAAACCATGGTTGGGGAATTAACTGGAATGGAAATAGCAAATGCATCTTTATTAGATGAAGGAACCGCTGCTGCTGAAGCTATGACGATGTTATTTAATAATAGAAAAGGGAATCAAAAAAAAATTGATGCAAATAAATTTTTTGTTTCTCAAGATTGTTATCCTCAAACAGTATCTATTTTAAAAACTCGATCAGAACCATTAGGGATTGAATTAATTGTTGGAGATTATGAAAAAGAAGATATTAATGAACATTTTTTTGGTGTGTTATTGCAATATCCTGTAAAATATGGTAGGGTTATTGATTATAGTGATTATATAAGCCAAGTTAAATCATATAATGTTAATGTTGTTGTTGCTGCAGATCTTCTTAGTTTAACATTATTAAAACCTCCTGGAGAATGGGGTGCAGATGTTGTTGTTGGAACTTCACAACGTTTTGGTATTCCAATGGGATATGGAGGCCCACATGCAGCATATTTTGCAACTTCAGAAAAATTTAAAAGAAGCATACCAGGAAGAATTATTGGTGTGACAAAAGATATTCATGGGGCAAGAGCATTGAGGATGGCATTACAAACTAGAGAGCAGCATATTAAGAGAGAAAGGGCTACTTCAAATATTTGTACAGCACAAGTATTATTGGCAGTAATGGCTAGTATGTACACTGTTTATCATGGGCCTAATGGATTAAAAAATATAAGTAAGCATATTCACCTATTAACTCGGATGCTAGCAAAAGGAATGCAACAATTGGGATATAAGCAGATGAATGATAGATACTTTGATACGCTTTATATTTATACTGGTAATGTATCTATGGATAATATTAGAACATATGCAGAAGATTCTAAAATGAACTTTAATTATATAGATGAAAATACACTTTCTATTAGTATTGACGAGAAAGATGATTTATCTAATATTAATGATATACTTGAAGTATTTGCAAAAAGCTGTAATCATTCAGATTCTGAGAATTTGATTAAAGAAGTTTTAATTGAGGACTCTTATCAACAATCAGATTCGGAAGATATTTTAGGAAACTTATATAGAAAATCATCATATCTAAATCATCCAGTATTTAATGATTACCATTCAGAAACTGAAATGATGAGGTATATAAAAAGTTTAGAGAATAAAGATTTGTCACTTACTCAATCTATGATCCCATTAGGATCTTGTACAATGAAACTTAATGCTGCATCTGAATTGTTCCCTTTGAGTTGGTCTAATTTTAGTAATATACACCCTTTCTGTCCTTCTAATCAGGCACGAGGGTATCATATTATTTTTCATGAACTTGAAGAAATGTTGTGTGAAATAACAGGTTTTGACGCTATAAGTTTGCAGCCAAATTCTGGAGCACAAGGAGAATATGCAGGCTTAATGGTAATTAGAGAATACTATAAAAGTAAAAAAGAAAATAATAGAGATGTATGTTTAATTCCATCATCTGCACATGGTACAAATCCAGCATCTGCTGTTATGGCAGGAATGAAAGTAGTAGTAGTGGATTGTGATTCAGATGGTAATATTGATATTGAAAGTCTAACAAAACAAGCAGAGAAGTATAATGAAAGGCTTGCAGTATTAATGATTACATATCCATCAACTCATGGGGTTTTTGAAGAGAACATTATTTCTATTACTGATATTATACATAAATATGGAGGACAGGTATATATGGATGGAGCTAATATGAATGCACAAGTAGGTCTTACAAATCCTGTTAAGGTAGGAGCTGATGTTTGTCATTTAAATCTTCATAAAACTTTTGCAATTCCTCATGGTGGAGGTGGTCCAGGAATGGGGCCAATAGGAGTTAAAAAACATTTAACTCCTTTTTTGCCAGGAAATCCTATTGTGCATACTGGAGGTAATCATGCAATGAACTCTATTTCTGCAGCTCCTTGGGGGAGCTCATTAATCTTAACTATTTCATATGCTTATATTAAAATGTTAGGAACTGAAGGTCTTTTAAAATCTACACAAACAGCTATTCTCAATGCTAATTATATAAAACAAAGATTAGAAGGTGAATACAAAATATTATATAAAGGAAAGAATAATTGTGTTGCTCATGAAATGATAATAGATTTAAGAGAATTTAAGCAATATAATATTGATGTTGTAGATATTGCAAAAAGATTAATCGATTATGGATTCCATGCTCCCACAGTTTCTTTTCCGGTAGCAGGGACATTAATGATTGAGCCAACGGAGAGTGAGAATAGATCAGAGATTGATAGATTCTGTGATTCTATGCTAAGTATTAAATCAGAGATTAATAACGTTATAAATGGCATATCTGACTCTGAAGATAATGTATTAAAAAATTCACCACACAGTTTATCTGTAGCTACTGATGATAAATGGAAATATAGGTATAGCAGAAAGGAGGCTGCATTCCCTCTAGATAACATATTAAATAATAAGTTTTGGCCTGTAGTAGGTAGAGTAGATGACGCATATGGTGACAGAAATTTAATATGTTCGTGTGCTCCAATAGAATCTTTTATCGAAGACTAATTCTGTTCAGAAATTAAATATAATTAAGTTATATTTGTAGTTCAACTTTAAAACAAATATTATGAAAAAAATTTACATATCTTTCTGTATGTTTTTTGTGTTTTCTACTGTTTTTGCACAGATCAAGAATACACAAATCATGCATAATTTAAGTAGTATTAAAAATATAGGTTATGTTCAGCCTAATAGTACTCCTAATACAAATTCTATAGCTCCAGTTTCATTTTGGACTAATGATTTTTCAAATTCTAATGATTGGATAATGGTTGATTTAATTCATGGAGGATTACAAAATTGGGTTATTACAACTCAGGGACCGCAAGGATCATACTCAAATGCTATGGGACCAATCACATCTACTTCTGGAGGAAACTTTGCTTTATATGATTCTGATTATTTGAACAATGCATATAATCCTCAAGAAGCAACATTAACATACAATGGTACTGTTGATTGT
Organism: Bacteroidota bacterium; assembly: GCA_036339955.1. Taxonomy (GTDB): domain Bacteria; phylum Bacteroidota; class Bacteroidia; order Flavobacteriales; family BACL11; genus JAYYZX01. The sequence goes on along the minus strand of JAYYZX010000006.1, from coordinate 18,920 downwards.
TCAGCGTTTCAGAATGTCAATATTAATTTTGAATGCTATCATAGAGTCTTTCATGACTCTCTTTTTGTTGAAACCAGTTATGATAATTTTCAAACTGTAGCTGGGCGATACAGAGTACATGAAAGTATAGCTGTAAATTCTTCATCTCCAAATCCAGATTATGTTTCTGTTAATATTTCATCTACTGCAGGAGGTCAAAGTGCGGTATATTTTCGTTTTCATTATGAAGGAGAATGGGATTACGCAACAATGATAGATGATGTTAGTTTCTCTGAAACACCTGATAATCGTATTACATTTGATGACGAGACATTTGGAGGATGGTGGATAGGGTATCAATCTACGAATGATTTAGGAGCAGATTACACATTTTACCCTATGAGTCAGGCAATGGCACAGCCATATCGATTTGAAGGAGTTGTTAGAAATGAAGGTATACAAACACAAACCAATGTTATGCTAAACGTGCAAGTGGAAGATCCATTTACTAGTATGTCTGTATTTAATTCAAATGGGATTACATTAAACTCTGGAGAAACAGATACTTTAGCTACAGCAACTAATTTTACCCCTACAATGATGGGGATACATAATTTTAGCTTTTGGGCTTCATCTAATGATACTATTACAGATACAATTGTAAGATCTGCAATTGTAACAGATACTATATATGGACTTGATTTTGATTGGAATTCTGATGGAGCAAATGCTGGAGGAGGGTACTATCTTGGAAGAAGCTGTGGAGGTCAGGTTTTGGGTAATGTGTATGATATTTATACACAAGATACACTAACTTCTATTTCGTTTCATGTAAATGATCAATCAGTTGTAGGAGCAGAATTAAAAGTAGAGTTATATGAAATGGATCCAAATGGTGATCCAATTTTATTTGATGAGTCAGATGACTATACTTTACAAGCACAGGATATTAATAACTGGGTGACTCTCTCGCTTTCTAACAATAATGTTTTATTTCCAGGAACAGCATATTTAGCAGCAGTTCACGGTTCCCAACACCCATTAGACACATCATTAATTAGTTCTAATGCAAATCCAAATTCTTCTTCTTGGTTACAAGATAATGGTTGCGATCTTGGTTCTGGAGGTATGAATGCTTGGTATACTATATCTAATGCATTATTAATTAGAATGAATTTTGGGCCTGTTTCAAGCGGGAGTACGGATATAGAAGAATATTTTATAGACAAAAAACTTCTAAGAACAATAGATATTCTGGGAAGAACTACAAAAGAGAAATCTAATCAAACGCTATTCTATATATATGAAGATGGCTCAGTAGAGAAAAGAATAGTTATTGAATAATTAATAAATAAGTTCAATAATAAAAAAGCATAGAATATTCTGTGCTTTTTTAATTTTACAAGATGAAAATATATTTATGTATTATTTTAAGTTGGTGTTTTCTGTATGTGAGTTCTCAAAACCAGACAGTTGGCTTGTTTCAGTATGATCCAGGCACATTTACTGGATATACATTATTTAGTTCGAATGAAACCACATATCTAATTGACAATTGTGGCAGATTAATTCATTCATGGAATAGCATATATAAACCAGGGTTATCTGTATATCTATTAGAAAATGGAGATTTATTACGTACTTGCAGGATACAGAGTTCTATTTTTGCAGGAGGAGGTAGTGGTGGTCGTGTTGAAAGATGGGATTGGAATAATAATCTTATTTGGGAATATGATTTTTCAAACAGCTTATATCATCAACATCATGATATAGAGCCCATGCCTAATGGAAATATTCTAGTATTGTGCTGGGAATATAAAAATTATAATGAAGCTGTTTTAGCAGGCAGAAATCCAAATGCTATAATAGACGGAAATTTATTTCCAACTTATATTATAGAAGTTGAACCTCAGGGGAATAATGGTATTAATATAGTTTGGGAATGGAGTATATGGGATCACTTAATTCAAGATTTTGATTCTTCAAAAAACAATTATGGCAATGTTGCAGCGCATCCAGAATTATTAGACATAAATTTCTATAGTGGCAACGGTAAGAACGATTGGCTACATTGTAATTCTATTGATTATGATCCTCAATTAGATCAAATTCTTATTAGTTCCAGATCATTGTCAGAAATTTATATTATTGATCATAGCACAACAATAGCAGAAGCAGCTTCTCATTCTGGAGGGAATTATGGCAAGGGAGGAGATATATTATATAGGTGGGGGAATCCACAGGTGTATCGTAATGGGAATATATTAGACAAAAGATTATATGGACAGCATCAAGCTGAATGGATTACTCACACCACCAATGATGATGGCAAAATATCTATTTTTAATAACGGTCAAGGTAGAAATTATAGTTCTGTTGATATTATAGATCCACCTCAAGATTCTAGTGGAGGATATTATTTAAGCCCAAATAATATGTTTGGTCCTGATACTGCAGAATGGATCTATAAAGGATCTAATCCATTAAATTTTTATGCCAGTTATATATCTGGAGCTCAAAGATTACCTAATGGGAATACTTTAATATGTCATGGAACAAATGGAACATTCTTTGAGGTTGATAATCAAAAAAACATACTTTGGTATTACGTGAGTCCAATTGTTAATACAGGACCTTTAATACAAGGGACCTCAATACCTACTAGTATTAATAGCTGGGGTAATTCAACATTTCGAGCAACGAAATATGCTAATAATTACCCTGCATTTAATGGTTTAGCTTTAACTCCAGGCCCTCCTTTAGAACTTCTCCCATTACCTAATGGGTGTAATATTATAAGTAACATTTCTGAATCAGAAATTAAATCTTCTAGTAACCCAATTAAAATTTTAGATCTTTTAGGTCGTCCTGTAAAATACGAAAGCAATAAAGTTTTGATTTATATTTATGATGATGGAAAAGTAGAAAAGAGAATCACCCTTCAATAGAGAAATTGTATATTTGTTCTTCAAATCTTAAAATTAGAGTATTATGAAAAAAATTTATTTATCTATTTGTGCATTATTTGTTGTGTTCACTTCATTTGCACAAATCACTAACTTAGAATTAATTCCTTCTAAAGGAGAAAAATTAAGTTCAGATGTGTTTATTTCCAATAGCAAGGCAAATCCTTTTTGGGATGAAGACTTTGCTAATGGTATTCCTAGCACATGGACTAATTCCATGGCTCCATGGGTTTATCGAGGTATTGGACAAACAGGGATAGGAAGTCAAGGAGCATATGGGACAAATAGTGGGGCAATATCTTCAGCAACTCAAACTAATGGGTTCATTATTTTTGATTCCGATTATTATGATAACGGAGGTACTGCTGGAGCATTTGGAACAGGTATGTATCCATGTCCACATAATGGTATGTTAAGAACAGAGAACATTGATTTTTCAGCATATTCAGATATAACCTTACAGTTTCATTCGTATTTTAGAACTTTTGCTGGTCAAGCATGGGTTTATTTTTATGTAAACGGAGCTCTTTCAGGTCAAGTGCAAGTTCATACAGATATTGACGTAAATGAATCTACTGCTACAGATGCTATTGCTCTTGTTAGAGTTCCTTCTAATGTGTGTGGAAATAATAATGTTCAAATGGAGTTTGTTTTCGAAGGAACAACTAATGCTTTGAATGGTTTTAATGGATATTATTTTTGGATGATTGATGACTTAGAATTAATGGAAACACCTGATTATTTAATGGATATTATTGATGTTAATCATGGTGGTTGGAATATTGGATATGCTAGCACTACAGGTTTTGGAATGGATTATACCTTTAAGCCAATTAAACAATCAAATGCTAATCCTTATATGTTTGAATTGCAAGCAGCGAATGTAGGAGCACAATCACTATATGGTATCCAGATGCATATTGAAGTTTTAGACGGAATCATGGGGACTCAAGTATTTTCATCTTCAAGTGATACTACAACATTAGTAGTTTTAGATACTGCAATTTATATGGCAAATCAGAACTTTACTCCTGCTACACCTGGAGTATATGATATGCGTTTCTGGGCTAGTTCAGATCAATTACCTTCTTCTGCTACTTCTGATACAAGTTATATGCAAGCGATTATTACTGATACTGTATATGGAAGAGATTATGGTAATGGAGGTAGTAGCGGCTGGAGAGTTGCCAGAGATTGTGGAGGATTACAGTTAGGAAATATTTTTGACATATATGCTACTGATACATTAACTTCTGTGTCTGCTTATTTACAGGATTATTCTGTACCAGGGACTAATATGTATGGAGTTATATATGAAGTTGACACAACTACCAGTCCTTGGGGCTTTATTATGTGGGATCAAACATCAGATTATACAATCCAACAACAAGATCCAGATAGTTGGGTTACTATTATGTTTGATGATCCAATTGAATTATATCCAGGGCCTTGGATGATTGCTATAGGTAGCTATGCACATCCTCTTGACACTTTTGGTATTTCTACATCTGGAAATGCAGAAGTAGGTATGTCAAGAATACAAGATAATGGCTGTAATCTAGGCTCTCAATCATTTGGATACTGGTACTGGGTCTCAAGCACTCCTATGATTAGAATGAATTTTGGAGGAAGCACATCACCACCACCACCACCAGCATCTTGGGACTGTATTAATAATACATGTATAGACCCAGGAACAGGGAATGGACAATATAATTCTCTTGCACAATGCATGGCTGTTTGTGTAAATACTGGTATAGAAGAAAGTAATAGTACAATAAATATATATCCTAATCCTACAAAAGGTAATTTAAATTTAACTTTTCCAGAATCTAAGGAATATACAATTGATATAAAGAATTTATTAGGAGAAAAAATATATTCAAATAAAGTTTCAGGTTCTTTACAACATACAATTAATTTTTCTAATTATAACAAAGGAATATACTTAATTACTGTTAGTGACGGTGAAACTGTACATACAGATAAGATTATTTTTAAATAAAATAAATAAGGCTAAAAGATTTATTTTTAAAAGCCCTTTTCAAAAGGGCTTTTTTTATATATTTTATTTAAGTTTGTTTTTTAAAATCAAATCAAATTTAATTATGAGAAAAACTATACTATATCTTGCTTTAATTTTTACATATACAGCTTTTGCTCAGGATATTCAGCCTGATGAAATAAATAAAACAAAAGTTATTAAGAAGAATCAATCTACAGATAAATCGGCTACTGTGATTTGGTCTGAAGATTTTGCCAATGGATTCCCTACTGGATGGACTAGGTCTGCTACAGCAAACGGAGGTTTTGCAACTGCTAATTGGGAGTGGAGCTTGGATGGCTCTTGGGGTTATTGGAATGGTAGTCAAGGTGCTTCTGCAAATTCAGGTATTAATTCTACAACTGCTTCTAATGGATTTTTAATTTGTGATCCTGATTCAGCAAATCATGTTGCCTATGGTCAACCATCGGGAACTACTTATCAGTATTTAAATTCATATTTTACTACATCTGCAATTAATACTATAGGACATAATAATGTCTCTTTAGAATTTGAACATAGTTTTCGATTTAACAACAGTATTAATTTAGAAGTAATGATTAGTAATGACAGTATATCTTGGCATCCCTATTATGTCCAAGGTAATGCAACTAATAATCAAGCTTCTGTAGATCCAGAATATGTAAGTTTAAATATTTCTAATATAGCAGGAAACCAACAAACTGTTTATATCAAAATTGGTTGGTCTGCTCGTGTATATTTTTGGATGATTGATGATATGAAGCTTGTAGAAACTCCTGATCATAAGTTAAAATTGTTAGAGTCAAATTATGGGGGATGGAATACAACTAGTCCAACAATTACAAGTTCTTATGGTTTAGATTATACATTTTACCCTATGAATCAAGTTATGGCAAATCCTTATAGAGTTGAAGGAGTTGTAGCAAATTTAGGAGGACAAGTACAAAATACTAAGCTGAATATTAATGTTACAGATGCAATTGGAATGACTGTACTTTCTACATCTACTGCAGACACATTGCTTGCTGTAGGAGACACAGGGGTTCTAGGGCTCTGGTCTGGATTCTCTCCAACTACTCCGGGACCACATGAGTTTAATGTATGGGCTTCTTCAGACTCTACAATTACAGATACGATAACGATGCAAAGTATTGTAACAGATACAATATACGGTAGAGATAATGGGTCACAATCTTCATGGTATGGTCTTGGTCGTTCTTGCGGAGGTATGATAATTGGTGTTTACTATGATGTTTTTGTTCAAGATAAAGTTTCTTCAATCTCTGTATTTATTGATGATCAATCTATTGTTGGCTCTGATATTTTTGTTTCTCTTTATGAAATTGATTCAAATAATGACAAGATATATATAGATCAATCAGATGATTACACTTTACAAGCTAGTGATATTAATTCTTGGGTTACTATCCCATTTTTTAATCCAGTTGATGTATTTCCTCCTTCTGTACCGGCTCCTGGAACGCCACTCGCATATATGGCAGCAGTTGGAGGTTATGCACATCCATTGGATACAACTACTATAGCAATGTCGAAATATACTGAACCAGCTACATGTTACATTCAAAAGAATGGTTGTTTAACTGGGAGTCAGGTATTTGGAAACTGGTATTGGACCTCTAGGGTTCCTATGATTAGAATGAATATGGGTCTTCCGTGGTCAGTAGACATTTCCGAAGCAACATTATCTTCTACTTCAATATATCCCAATCCTACAGAAGGAAAACTTTATATTAATTTTGGGAATCAGCAGCAGCATATTGTTCAAGTTAAGAATCTTATGGGGCAAATATTATACGAACAACATTTTTCTGGCTTGTTGAATGCTAATATTGATTTATCAAATTATAATAAAGGATGTTATCTTATTACTATTTCAGATTCTAATAAATTATATACGCAAAAAGTCATTTTAAAATAAATGACCATAGGAGTATTACTTTCTGGCTGTGGAGTATTTGATGGATCAGAGATTCATGAATCAATTTGCACATTACTAGCATTAGAAGAAAATAATCTGAAATATATATGTATTGCTCCAGATATAAATCAACATCATGTTGTAAATCATATAAGTGGAGATGAAATTCAAGAATCCAGGAATGTATTAATAGAATCTTCCCGAATTGCACGAGGAGATATAAAGTCATTAGATAATTTTAATTATGATAATATCGATGGAATAGTAATCCCTGGAGGATTTGGAGCTGCAAAAAATTTAAGTAATTGGGCATTTAAGGGTACAGAAAGTAAAGTTGACAAAGACGTACAGGGGATTATACAGCATTGTTTTGAAAGTCAAAAACCGATAGTAGGACTTTGTATTTCTCCTACTGTTATTGCTAAATCTTTACAAGTTTTTGACGCAACACCTCAATTAACGATTGGTTCTGTTCATGAAGATTCTGAGTATAATATAAAAGAGATGCAAGATGCAATTTCTACACTTGGAGTAAAAGTTGTAGATACTTCAATTAAAAATATATGTATAGATAAAAAAAACAAAATAATAACTGCGCCCTGCTATATGATGAAAGCCAGTCCTTTGCAAGTTTATATGAATACAAAAGAGGCTATAAATACTTTAAAAGAAATGTTAGATTAGCATAAAAATTATATATTTACTGGCCTACATAAATACAAGAAACAATATAGATATTTTAAACACTATACTATCTTAAATCGATATGAACATGTCAATGTAGATGAAGTTCAGATTTCTAATATTAATTATAAGCTGAGCAGTAGTCAAACACAAAATATTGAAGTCAGACCAATTTCTCCTTTGAAGTACATTGTGAAGAGCATTCACATTAGTTAATTTTTTTCAGCAAAACAAAAAGCGAGAAGGAGACTTCTCGCTTTTGTGGTGCCTCCAGGAATCGAACCAGGGACACATGGATTTTCAGTCCATTGCTCTACCAACTGAGCTAAGGCACCAAATAAGGGTGCAAATGTAATAGTTTTTTATTTATCAAAATAATTTTGTAATTCATATTACTACTGTGTAAATTTGTGTTTTATAACAAAACATTATACTCTTGAAGTTAATTCTTGACATAGGAAATACAGAAACCAAAGCAGCAATATTTTGCAAAAAAGAATTAATCGGCGAAATTCGATTATCAAAATTGAATTTTTCTAATATTTTCTCTTTTGTTGGAGATAATAAGATCACATCTTCGATTTTATCTTCTGTTAAGAGTAATAATATCCAGATAACTAATAAAATTTTGGAGACATATAGCCCAATTATATTTACATGTAAAACTCCGATTCCAGTAAATTCTTTATATACTACTCCAGAAACTTTAGGTCTTGATAGAATTGCAGCTGTAGTAGGAGCTAGCACTTTATTCCCTAAAAAAGATATTCTTGTTTTTGATTTAGGAACTTGTCTTACCATTGATTATATTGATAGGAATAAGAATTATTATGGAGGTAGAATTTCACCAGGTATCAAGATGAGATATAATGCATTACATCATTTTACAGACCAGCTACCAAATCTTTCATATAAAAGATCGGAAGATGTATTGGGTGATAATACTCATAGCGCAATTCATACTGGGGTGCAAAGAGGAGTGATGAACGAAATAATGTCAACTATTTCTTATTATAGAAAAGAAAATCCAGAAATTCTCGTTGTAGTAACTGGTGGAGATTCATTTTTCTTGGATAGCGAATTAAAAAATAGCATATTTGCAGATCCATTCTTAGTATTGAAAGGGTTAAATGAGATTTTAGATTATAATGAGAATACATAAAAAGGCAGTTTTATTTTTTTGCACTCTTTCTTTTGTTATTACAACATATGGACAGACTTCAACTAGTTCTCCATATTCTCATTTCGGATTAGGAGATTTGCAAGATAATATTATCCCAGCATATGCTGGTTTGGGAGGAGGTTCTACAGCATTATATTCAGCAAAATATATTAATCCATACAATCCTGCATCTTATACCGCATTTAAAAGCAAAACGTTTCTATTCTCTACTGGCTTATCACATTTAACAACACAAATGGCAACTATTGATCTTGAACAAATAACAAATAACACATCATTTAGCCATATAATATTTGGATTTCCAGTATCAAAGAATATTGGCTTAAGTGCAGGGCTAATTCCATTTAGTAGTATTGGCTACACATTAAATTCTACAGAAAACAATTATAATGCTACAGAGCGTTACACCGGAGACGGTAATATTAGTAAGATTTATTTTGGAGGAGCAATTAAAATTCATAAGGATATTTCTTTTGGGGTCAATGCCTCTTATTTATTTGGAATATTAAATAGAAAAAAAGAAATTAACTTTAATGATATCTCTATTATGGATGCTAGATCAAATAGTAGTATTAATGTTAGAGGATATTGTTATGAATTCGGAATAATTTATCAGAATGATTTTTCAGGAAACAATCTTAAAATAGGATTCACGGCAAATAATTATAATCCTAAAATTAATTCTAAGCGATCAACTTTAGTTGAAACATTTGAAACAGTAGGAGACAGAGCGTATGTTAAAGATACTGTACTTGAGAGTGTTGAATCAGGTCTTATGACACTTCCTAAATTTTTTGCATTAGGGGCATCGTTTGAACGTAAGAATACAGCTTTTGTGATTGATTGTTCTATGCAAAATTGGTCAGAATATCGTCTTTTTAATGAATCGGATGATTTAAAAAACACATTACGTTTTTCTTCTGGAATCGAATATGTTCCTGATTTTCAATCTCCAACTAATTATTTTCAACGCATTACTTATCGTTTTGGAATTTCTTATGCAAATTCACCATTAAAATTATTAGAAGAATCAGCACGTCACATATTACCATATGATGAAAAGAGCTTTAGTTTTGGTTTTGGATTGCCTATGAAGAGATCTCCTCATAATTATGATATTTTTATAGAATTAGGGCAGAGAGGGACAAAGAATGATGGTCTAATACAAGAAAATTTTGCACGATTAGGAGTTAGTGTCAATTACAAGGGTAATTGGTTTAATCAACGAAGATATGACTAGAAGAAAATTAATTATTATTGGGTTAGGATTATTGTGTTTTACAAATCTTAAATCCCAAGAGGTTGAATCTCCTTCAGAGACTACCAAGTTAGACAGTGCATGTTTGACAAATAATTCTCTGTATAGGGAATATTATAAACAGAAAAATTATGAAGATGCATTAAGCTCTTGGAGATGGACATTTATGAATTGCCCTAAGCTAAATAGAAATGTTTATAAAAATGGTCCAATTATTATCAAGATGAAGATGAAAAAAAAGAAGGAAGATAAACTATTATATCTTGACACTTTAATGATGATTTATGATCAAAGAATAAAATATTTTGGTAATGAAGATTATGTTTTAGGAAAAAAAGGAACAGATTTATTGTTATATGACAAATCAAAATATAAGGAGGCATATTTAATGTTAAAGAGATCAATTGATAATATAAAAAATAATTCAGAAGCAAATCCATTAGTTAGTTATTTTAAATCTGCGGTATATATGGAACAAAATGGAGAGCTTTCAGTACAAGAAGTTGTTGGAGTTTTTGGTCAAACTTCGGAGATTATTGAATATAATTTATTAGAAAACATCAAAAAAGCAAAGCAATATATGCAAGCATTTGAAAAAATTAAAAAACTTTTTGAACCATATTCAAACTGTGATGATTTAATTGCTTTATATGCTGATAAGTTTGATTCCGAAACAAATGATACAAACTTACTAAAACGTATTACTAGCTTGCTTTCAGAAAATAAATGTGAAGATGCAAAGCTTTATTATGATGCTTCTATGCGTTTGTATAAACTTATTCCTTCTTCTACTTCTGCAGGTAAAATAGGGAGGATGAATATTGCAAGAAAAAAATATAATACAGCGATTAATTATTTTAAAGAAGCGGCTGATACAGAATTAGACAGTAACAAAAAAGCTAAATATTATTTAGAATTAGCAGATTCATATAGACTCTCCGGTTCATTTAATCAAGGTAGGAGTATGATTTATAAAGCTTTAGAATTGAAGCCAGATTTTGGAGAAGCATATTTAATACTAGGAAATATTTATATTTCTGGAGCAAAATCATGTGGAAATTCTTTCGAAAATTCTGCTGTATATTGGATAGCAGTAGATAGCTTTAAGAAAGCCTTAAGAGATGAACAGACAAAAGAAAAAGCTGGGAAAAGTATCAACACTTACTCTAAGTATTTCCCAAGCCAAAAAACTTGTTTTGAAAACAGCCCTCCATATAACACAAAAAATGGATTGCCTGCTACAAATGTAATTAGTAATGGGGATATATTTAATATTGGATGCTGGATTAATAAATCAACTATTGTTCGTGTTTCTGAATCAGATTGATTTGCTTATGTCTCACAATTTTGTAGCTTTAGCATTAATTTTTTTAATTTCTTGCAGTAATGATCCAGATATTCTTAGGACTTTTATTAATAAAGATAATCTTCCGGTAGAGCAATCAACACAGGTAACAATTTTACATACAGAGTATGGTAATATAAAGATCAAGTTAGAAGCAGCATTAGTAGAACGGTTTAATAATTCAGCTACAATTATTAGATTATCTAAAGGATTAAAAATGCAGTTTTATGATGATTCTTTAAATATTATTTCAGTACTTAGTTCGGATGAAGGAATTTTAGATGAAAATTCAAATGTTATGAAAGCTAATGGTAATGTAATTTTAACAGGTAAAGACCGGAAGAAATTAAGTTCTCAGGAGTTGATTTGGGATGTTAATAATGATCTAATATTTACAGAAAAAGAAGTTCAAATAACTATAGGAGAAGACGTAATAAGAGGATATGGTTTTAAATCAACATCTGATTTTTCTTCATATGAATTAAGTAAAGTTAGTGGAGATATGCAATTAATAAATTAGACTATTATAATGAGTATACTTATTTTAATTACTATTATTACGTTGATGTTTTCTGCTTTTTTTTCAGGTGTTGAAATTGCTTTTGTCTCTGCAAATAAACTCAAGTTAGAAATTGATAAGACAAGCGGAAAGTTTCCCTCAAATATTATAACTTATTTTTCCAAGAGCGAATCAGATTTTATTACTACTATGTTAGTTGGGAATAATATATCTCTAGTAGTTTATGGTATTGTAATGACAAAAATACTTACACCTAAATTCGCCATATATATTAATTCTGATATTATATTATTATTAATTCAAACAATAATTACCACTATTATTGTTCTAATTACTGCCGAGTTCCTTCCAAAGGTAATTTTTCGAATTTATTCAAATCAAATTTTAAAAATATTTTCTATTCCAATATTAATTTGCTTCATAGTATTGCGACCTATTGCATTATTATTTATTAAATTATCTAACTCAATTCTTAGAGTGTTTCTAAAGCAGAAGACTATCAATAACAAATCTGTGTTTAATAAAATAGACTTAGATGAGTATTTAAACAACTTACAAACAGATTCTAAACAAGATGATACTAGAGTAGATGTAGAAATGCTACAAAATGCATTAGAATTATCTAGCAAAAAAGTTCGAGAATGTATGATCCCTAGAACAGAGATTATTGCTTTAGACATGCAATCGTCAATTAATACTCTACAAGAGAATTTTATTAAAACAAAACTTTCCAAAATTTTAATTTTCAAGCATACTATTGATAATATCATTGGTTATGTTCACTCATCAGATTTATTTAATAATCCTCAGCATATAAAATCTATTTTACTACCGATACCAATTGTACCTGAGAGTATGTTGCTTATTGAATTACTTAATATTTTTATAGAAGAAAATAAAGGGATTGCTTTAGTAGTAGATGAATTTGGAGGAACATCTGGAATTATAACTATAGAAGATGTTACAGAAGAAATTGTTGGAGAGATTATAGATGAACATGATAGTGAAGAGATTATAGATCAAAAAATCAATCACAATGAATTTCTCTTTGCTGCTCGCTTAGATGTTTCTATGGTAAATAAAAAATATAATTTAAATTTACCAGAATCTGAAGAATATGAAACATTAGCAGGGCTTATTTTAAGTAAATCTGAACAAATACCGAATAAAGGAGAAATATTAGAAATTGATGATTGTATAATTACAATCAAAGAGGCTGATGACAGAAGTATTCATACAATACATCTTTCACATAATTGAGTAGTATATTATCCTATTTTTTACAATTTTTTATTTTGCAATAACAATTGTATATTCGCATTCTTTAAAAATTATATAAAACATGGCGACATTACAGAATATAAGAAATCGTTCGGTCTTATTGCTTTCAGTAATAGGTATTGCTATGTTAGCATTTATTTTAGGTGATTTTATGCAATCTCAAAGATCTGGAGGAACGAGCAGTGTTGATGTAGGTGAAATTTTCGGAGAACAGATTCATATTCAAGATTTTGAGATTGAAGTGGAAAAAGGTATTGAAAATTGGAAAATTCAAAACTCCAATACTGTACTTACAGAATCAACAATTACACAAATTAGAGATCAAGTTTGGAATGAGCATACTAGAAAATTAATTATGGAGAAAGAGTACTCTTTATTAGGAATCTCTATTTCTGATAATGAATGGATGGAAAGAATATCTGGAGTACACACTCATTCTGAGATCAGGAATATTCCTGCATTTCAGAACCCTCAGACACAAGAATTTGACAGAACAAAAGTTTTGCAATATTTAAAACAAATTGATCAAGACCAAACAGGAGAGGCAAGAGAAAGATGGTTAGCTTTTCAGGATTATTTAATTAATAGCATTAAGAATAATAAGTACGATATTTTAATTCAGAAGAGTATGTTCGTCACCAATGAAGAAGCTAAAATAGATTTCAACGAAAATTCACAAAATATTATTTTTGACTATGTTTTAATTCCATTTAGTAGTTTAAATGACACAGCTGCTAATTATAATAATATATCCGAAAAAGAAATTAAAAAATATTATTCTGATAATATTGATGATTTTCAGCAAGAAGAAACAAGAGATGTAGATTTTGTTAAATTCTTAGTGTCTCCTTCTTCTCAAGATGATATTAATACAAAACAATCTTTAGAAGACTTAAAAGAGAGCTTTGCAGAGATTGATGATTATTTGCTTTTTGCAAGAAGAAATTCTGATAATATAGGTGCAAAATTTAGCTATGCTAAGAAAGACAAGTTACAGGATCCGGCTTGGACCGAGTTATTTGATAATTCAAATAATATAGTTTTAGGACCGTATGAATCTTCCCCAGGAGTGTATCGTATTGCTAAAATAGCCTCTACCGCATACCGTCCTGATTCAGTTGAAGCTAGGCATATTTTAGTATCTCCTTCTTCTGAAATCAGTATTGATTCGGTAGAAAAAGTCATTAATATATATAAGAAAATGATAGAAGAGGGTGCTGATTTTGGTGATTTAGCTTCAAAATATTCTGAAGATAAAGGATCATCTATTAAGGGGGGAGATTTAGGATGGTTTAAAGAAGGAGTTATGGTTGATGAATTTAATGAGAAATGTTTTACTAGTGCTAAAGGAGCTTTAAGTATAGCGAAGACGCAATTTGGAATTCATTTAATTCAAGTTACGAAAAAAAGCAAGAATCAAAAGAAAAGTAAAATAGTATTTATTGATAGGAATATAGAGCCAAGTTCTACAACATTGAACAGTTATTGGAATCAAGCATCTCAATTTGCTGGGGATGTATTAAATAATAGATCAACACCTTTTGATAGTTTAGTAAATAAGCGTAACCTTATTAAAAGAACAGATAAAAAAGTTAGCCCTAACAAGAAGAGTATTGTAGGGCTCCCTAATTCAAGAAGTATTGTGAGATGGATGAATGAAGCTGAGGTAGGAGATGTTTCAGAAGTTTTTGAATTAGAAGATTCTTATATAGTAGCTTATCTTGTTGAAAAGCATGCAAAAGGAGATATGCTATTAGAAGATGTACGTATTCAGATTGAATCCAATTTAAAACAAACTAAGAAATTCCATTTTATAAACAGTCAACTTAATAGAATATCTTCTAATAAAATTTCACTGGAGGATATAGCAACAGAGTTTTCAGTAAATGTATCTACAATTGATAAAGCAGTTTTTAAAAATTCAACATTGCCAGGGATTGGTTTTGAGCCAGAGCTTTTAGGGGCCCTTTTCTCATCAGATATAGAATCTATATCTAGCCCTATTGAAGGAAGAAGTGGAATTTTTATTATTAACGTTAAAAAGAAAGATGAGAGTAGATCAACTGGAGATTTTACTCAACAGAAAAATCAATTAGTTAATAATCATAGATCTTATTCATCCAATTCGGTATTTAGTGCACTAACAAAAAATGCTAATCTAATTGATAATAGAAACTCATTTTATTAAGTTTCTATCGCAATATTTGTAATCTATAAGAATCTAGATTTAAAAGTATAAATAATAGTATCGTAAATCCTATTAATGAAGATCCACCATAGCTTATAAAAGGAAGGGGAATCCCAATAACAGGAAATAAACCTATTGTCATTCCTATATTAATAACAAAATGAATAAACAAAATACATCCTACGCTGTATGCATATATTCTACTAAAGTTTGACCGCTGTCTTTCTGCTATAAAGAAAGTTCGAAGAATTAGACTAATGAAACAAGCAATAAATACTAAAGATCCAACAAAACCCCATTCTTCACCAATTGTGCAAAATATAAAATCAGTACTTTGTTCTGGCACAAAATCGAACCGTGTTTGAGTTCCATTCAGGAACCCTTTCCCAAATAATCCCCCTGCACCAATTGCTATTTTAGACTGGATTAAGTTATAACCTGCTCCTTGAGGATCAATTTCTTGCCCAAGAAGTATTTTGATACGTTGAGTGTGATGAGGAAGAAGCACGTCTTCGCTAATATAACTAATACTAAAAATAGACCCTATTATTATACCCCAACAAATGATTATAAATTGTATTTCTTTTTTTCTTTTTCTTGAAAAGAATAAGATAATTATTGCTAAAACAGAAAAAATACTACTTAATATAACTTTGTTCATTAAGAATGTTAGTATTAATAGAGTAAACAAAATAACCCCTAGTATCAAAATATTACCTGACATGCCTTCTCGATATAATACTAAAGAGAATGCTAAAAAAACTAAAGCAGTACCTGTATCATTTTGTAAAACAATTAGTAAGAACGGAACAAATATTATGAGATAGGCAGTTAATTTTTTTCTTAATCTCGTTGATTTTTCTTGCAGATTAAAATATTTTGCTAAAGCAAGAGCGGTAATAAATTTTGCAAACTCAGAAGGCTGAATTTTAAACCTCCCAATCTCAAACCAAGAAACAGAATCATTGGTTGCTTCACCAATTAATAAGACCCCAATTAATAATAGTATTATTAAACCATAAAAGAAATATGAGAATACATCAAAAAACTTCCAGTCAATGATTAGAATAAGAAAAGCAATAAGAAAAGCAACTCCAATAAATATTAATTGTTTCCCATGTCTTGAAGCCAGATCTAATATTATAATATTATCATCATTATACTGCGAGGCATAAATATTTATCCAACCAAAAAATACTAAGATTATATATAGTATAATACTGACCCCATCAATATTCTCAAATATATTTTTTGCTTTTCTCAATTTTTTATCAGGGTTTCAGTTAGTATAAATTTCTCAAGATGTTTGTTTGATATCTTATTTTTCAAATATTTTTCTATAAGTAAAGATCCAATTGGGGCAGCCCATGTTGATCCCCATCCGCCGTTTTCCACATATACTGCTAATGCAATTTTTGGGTCTTCTACAGGAGCAAATGCTATAAAAATAGAATGGTCTTCTCCATGATTATTTTGTGCAGTTCCGGTTTTCCCGCAAAAGTCAATATCTTTTATTATGCTATTATAAGCTGTCCCATCTTTACTATTTATAGCCATAGACATTCCTTTTTTAATTATAGAAAAATGTTTTGGAGAAATAGAGCAATATCTTTTTTTTGTAAAACTTGTATCAATATTCTTCACACCCTCAATTTTTTTAATAATATGCGGGGTATAGTAATAGCCGTTATTTGCTATTATTGCAGTGAAGTTAGCCATTTGAATAGGAGTTAATAATAATTCTCCTTGTCCAATAGCCATTGAAATTATAGTTGAAGAGTTCCATTTTCCTTCTCCATAATATTTATTATAATAGCCCACTGTAGGTAAGAATCCTTTTCTTCCAGAAATAAAATCATTATTCATCCATTCTCCAATACCAAAACTTTTCACATGATTCCGCCATATTTTGTATCCAATATCTGTTGTGTTGAAATTATCAAAATATTCAGAAAAAATGTTACAAAAATATGTATTGCAGGAAACGGCGATCCCTTCCTCTAAATTTAATTTTAGTTTATGTTTGTGGCATGATATTTCTTTACCAATTTCATATTCATAACCCCCAAGACATTTGTATGTTTTTTTTTCAGAAATGATGTTTTCTTCCAACGCTATTAAACTATTTATGATTTTAAACACAGACCCTGGAGGATATTCTGCTAAAAGAGCTCGATTAAAAATTGGGTTATTTTTATTTAAAATTATATTGTTGAAATTTATTGATCGTTGCCTTCCATTCAATTGATTTAAATTATATGAAGGAGCAGAAACTAATGTTAAGATTTCTCCTGTTTCTGGTTCTAGAATAACAATAGAGCCAGCTTTATTTAGCATTAATTTTTCAGCATAATCTTGCAGGTCTATATTAATTGTTGAAATAAGGTTAGCCCCACGAGAGGGTAAGCTATCAAACCTCCCTTCACTAAATCTTCCTTGATTTCTATTATGTACATCTACTAGCGTAATAGCCATCCCTTTTTCACCTCGCAACTCTTTTTCATATGCAGCTTCAATACCATTTATCCCGGCAATATCTCCTTTTATATAATATTGATCTTCCAGTATTTTTTTATTATCCACTTCTCCCATATATCCAATTAAATGAGATCCTGAAGAATACTTATAGTCCCTCATAGTCATAGTACGCAAGAAGAACCCCCTGTATCGATAAAGATTTTCTTGGATTTCCGCAGCAGTTTCTGGCTCTATTTGCCTAAGGAATACACTCTCTTTAAATTTTGAATAATTTGAGGCTTCTTGTACTTTTTCTTGAAATTTTTGAATTGATATATTAATTAGATTGCAAAAATTAATAGTGTCAAAATTTGAAATCTCTCTTGGAATAATCATTAAGTCATAAATTGGTTTATTTGCAACGATCAAATAATTATCTCTATCATATATGAGTCCACGGACAGGTTGTAAAACATCATATCTAAGAGCATTATTCCGTGCTGAAAACTGATATTGTTTATTTATCACTTGAATATAGAATAATTTTAAAACATATAGAGATGAGATTAACATAACGATCGCTACTATAATTTTGTTTCTATTATTAAATCTCATTACTTATTTTTATAAAATAATAACTGAGTAATACTTATTAAGAGGAGACTAATTGAGCTACTTATTATTATTTTTAATAAAATACTTATAAGCATTTTAAAATCATAATATTCGATTAAGAATAATGTTGAGTGATGAATAAATATCAGTATAAATGCGTATAAAATAAATGATTTAAAACCTAGTTTTTGCATTTCAATTTGATCAGATTCAGTTATAAGATTATTCGCAATTATAAGGTCAATAATAATAGGTCTGAGAAATGCAATAAGGACACAAGCAGTAGAATGATATCCTAAGCTATTAGAAAATAAGTCAACAAAAAATCCTAATTGAAATGCAAAAATTAATAAAAACCATTTAGGAGTATTTTTTGGTAGAGTAATAATCAAGATTATATATAAGAATGGATTAGCTAAATTTGCAAAAAATATTTCGTTTAAAATCAATATTTGAATCATAATAAATAAGGGGCTAAA
>JAYYZX010000005.1:0-13333 GCA_036339955.1 Bacteroidota bacterium | reverse complement strand
AGCCGTTCCATCTGCTACAGTTCACAATCTTTTAACTAAAAAAGGAATTAATTATAAAATTCACTTAGAGAAATTAGGTAAAAAAGAAGACGAGATAGCAAGTCTAATGGAGCAATGGTATTCAAAACAACAGAAAAAAATAGATAAATTGGAATCTAAAAAAGCTGAGAGAAAAGCAGCAAAAAAAGCATCAAAAAAAGATAGTGAAATAGAAGTTTTAAATGAAGAAAATTCAGTAGAGGAAGCTTCAGCAGAGGAAGCTCCAGCAGAGGAAGCTCCAGCAGAGGAAGCTCCAGCAGAGGAAGCTCCAGCAGAGGAAACTCCAGCAGAGGAAGCTCCAGCAGAAGAAACTCCAGCAGAAGAAGCTCCAGCAGAGGAAGCTCCAGCAGAGGAAGCTCCAGCAGAGGAAACTCCAGCAGAGGAAAAAGATTCTGATTCAGAGGATAAGAAATAGAAATGCGACAAGAAGATTATTTCTTATTTGGGAAAATCTTTAAAGCCAACGGATACAAAGGAGCAGTTAGTATTTATAATTCTCAGAATATTGATTTAAATATCAATGATGTCAAATATTGCTTAATTAGCATAGAAGGTATATTAACACCTTATTTTGTTGAACATATAATTTCTAAAAAAGATATTATCATAATAAAATTTGAAGAGGTGAATTCAAAAAAAGATTCCTTACCTCTCATAAAAAAAGATGCTTTTCTCCCAAATTCTATAACTAGAAAAAATAACAACTATAAAAGTTTAATGAATTATAAGATTATTGATAAATCATTAGGTGAAATTGGAATCATTTCACAAATCAATGAGTTAACTCCTCAAAAATTAATAATTGGAAAAAATAAAGATAAAACATTTTTTATTCCATTTCATGATAATTTTTTACTAAACATTAATCATCAAAATAAATCCATAGAAGTGAATATATCAAAAGATCTTCTAAATCTAAATTAAGAAGAAGTTTCATTAAAAAGTATTCCTAACTGTTTTAATTCGTTCAATACAGGTTCATATATTTCTTTATAAACAGGAATACAAACTCCCTTCAGGGTTAATTGATTATTTAAAATTAATTTAGCAGCAATAGCTACAGGGAGACCTACTGTTTTTGCCATAGCAGTTTTCTCACTACCTTCTCCATAAACGACTAGTGAAGACTCTGATTTATGAGATTTGTTTTTTAATAAATACTCGAATTGATGCTGCATAACAATCATATCTCTATCCTGTAAACTAAGCTTCCATTTCTTTTCAAGTATATATTGTAGAATCTGGGCTGAAGTTGCTTCTGGGATCTGTATCTTTTTTTCAGAAAATAAATCTAACCATTCTATTTTTTGGAACTCTATACTGTTTTTCGAAATATTAAATTTTTTACAAAATGCTTCTTCTAAACTAACACCAGCCTCTGGTTTTAAAAACATTGAAAAATATTTTCTGTAAGTAAGTTGATCTGACCCTTTAATTATTGTATCATCTTTAGTTATGCCCAACTGAACAAACATATTCCAAGATTTGCAAAATCCTTTTTTACGTAATGTTCCTCGAAGAATACATGAAAGTCCCTCTAAACCATATGCTTTTTGATAATGTAAAGAGTCTCTATTAGGATAACCCTCGAAATGCCCTAGATCTGGGATATATACATCTTCTGTATGATTAAATACCTGTTTGTAAGATAATTCCTTTTGAATGTTATTTTGCAGAAATTGAGAATTACCTTTACCTGCTAGAACTACATTTCTTGGATTCCAAGTAAACTTATAATTCCAAATATTATCATCATAATCAGGATGTATAAGTCCTCCACAAAAAGATTTAAATGATTTTATTTTCCCTTCTTGTCGTTTTATATTATCTATCATTTGCATGGCTGACATATGATCTATTCCTGGATCTAAACCAAGTTCATTAAGTAAAAGTATATTCTTTTTTTTAGCCTTTTTATCTAATGCTTGAACTTTTGAAGATACATAAGAAGCAGTAACTAAGTTTTTACTTAAAACTACACAATCTTGTGCAATTAAATAATGCATATCTGGAGGAAGCATAGAAATTACAAGATCAGATTTCTTTATCTCAGAAAATCGTTGAGAAGAATCGTTAACATTAAAAAAAATTGCAGAAGAAGATTTGTGATGAGCTACACGCTGAGATGCTAAATCTTTATTATAATCACCTACAACTATATGCCATTTATATTGATATGCATGGTCTAACAAGTAATCAATAAGATATACTGAAGAACGGCCTGCTCCTACCACCAAAATTCGTTTCATTATACTAACTGTAAAAAATAAGATGCTAATTTATTACTTTTGATTGAAAATCAAGAAATGAAAACACTTCTTATTATTATTAATGTTAATCTAAATAAGAATTATATCTCTAAAAAAGAATCAATAATCATTTGATTCTCTCATTTTTTTTACTTTAAATTTGCACTTTCATTCTTATAACTAAGAAATTAGAAAAATGGAACAAATTGGAACTAAAGCTGATCATGCAAGTATATCCAATCTAGGTATAACCAGTGAGAATATTCATTGGAATTTACCAGTAGAAGAATTAATAAAAATAGCAATATATAAAGGTCAAGCAAGAAAAACAAGTAGTGGTGCAATTAGCGTAAACACTGGAGAATTTACAGGAAGATCTCCATTAGATAGATTTATTGTAAAAGATAAATTAACAGAAGAAACTGTTTGGTGGGGTACAATCAATATCCCTTTTGATTGTAATAAGTTTGACTCTCTACATAAAAAAATAAGTAATTATTTAAGTGGTAAAGAATTATATGTTAGAGATGTTTATGCATCTGCTGAAGAAAATTATAGAATGAATATTCGAGTTGTTAATGAATATGCATGGTCTAATATGTTTGCTTATAATATGTTCCTAAGACCCACAGAAAAAGAAATAGAAGAATTTAATCCTGAATGGACAATTCTAAATGCTCCAGGATTTATGGCAAATGCAACAATAGATGGAACCAGGCAACATAATTTTGCAATACTAAATTTTACAAAAAAAATAATTCTGATTGGAGGTACCGCTTATACTGGAGAAATCAAAAAAGGTATATTCTCTGCTCTTAATTTTATTCTGCCGCATGAAAAAAATGTGTTATCAATGCATTGTTCAGCGAATATTGGAGAGGCTGGGGATACTGCTATATTTTTTGGGCTTTCAGGAACTGGAAAAACAACATTGTCTGCAGATCCAAACCGAAAACTAATTGGAGATGATGAGCATGGATGGAGTGATGATACAGTTTTTAATTTCGAAGGAGGGTGTTATGCGAAATGCATAGATCTTTCTAAAGAAAAAGAACCTGATATATTTGAGGCAATAAAAGAAGGAGCACTACTAGAAAATATATGCTTTGTTAATGAAACAGATGAGGTGGATTATATGAATTGCTCTATTACAGAGAATACCAGAGTTTCCTATCCAATTGAACATATAAAAAATATTGCTATACCGTCATTAGGCAAAAATCCAAGAAATATCTTTTTTCTGACAGCAGATGCATTCGGAGTTTTGCCTCCAATATCAAAACTTAATAAAGGTCAAGCTATGTTTCATTTTATTTCTGGATATACAGCAAAAGTCGCTGGTACAGAAGCGGGCATAACTGAACCTCAAACTACATTCTCAGCATGTTTTGGAGCTCCCTTTATGCCTCTACATCCTGCAAAATACGCAGAAATGCTAGGGGAAAAAATGAAAAAATATAATGTAAATGTGTGGTTAGTAAATACAGGATGGTCAGGAGGCGAATATGGTGTTGGAGAGCGTATATCCTTAAAATATACAAGAGCTATGATTACTGCAGCATTAAACCAAAAATTAGATAAAGTTGGATATATTAAACATACAGTCTTCGGAGTTAAAATGCCTATATCCTGTCCAAATGTTCCTGATGATATTTTAAATCCTAGAAACACTTGGGGAGATAAAAATAAGTATGATATCAAAGTAAATGAACTTGCAAAGTCTTTTAATAAGAATTTTGCTCAATTTTCTAGAAACTCTAATCAAGAAATCTTAGAAGCTGCACCAAAAACCAGTACGCAGGTATAAAGCAATATCAAAAATTAACTGACATGCAACTCTTTTACTCAAAACATATTGCAAAAGAAATAACGTTAAATAATTTAGAAAGCCATCATGCTATTAAAGTATTACGATTAAAAAAAGCTTCATCTTTAAATTTAACTGATGGTAATGGATATTTATATACTGGTAGAATTGTCGATCCAAACAGCAGAAGATGTAAAATAGATATTATTAAAAGAATAAAAAAGAATAAAATACATAATTATTATTTACATATTGGAATTAGTCCAACTAAAAATATAGATCGCTTTGAATGGTTTCTAGAAAAAGCTACAGAAATAGGTGTTGATCAAATAACTCCCATTATCACAAAACATTCGGAACGGAAAACAATCAAAGAAGAACGATGTGAAAAAATTATAATATCAGCTATGAAGCAATCTCTAAAATTTTATCAACCAAAATTAAACCCAATATGTAATTTTAAGGATTTTGTAGAAAAGATAGTATCTAAAAATAAATATATTGCTCACTGCCATAAATCTCAAAAAAGACCTCTAAAAAATATAAGTAATAGTGAGGATTCTATAATTATTATTGGTCCAGAAGGAGATTTTTCAAAAGATGAGATTAAAATGGCATTAAAATATAAATACAAAGCTGTAAGTTTGGGAAATAATAGACTAAGAACAGAAACTGCAGGAATAGTTGCTACCCATACAATTTCAATAATAAATTAATCATGCGTAAATTAGTATTTTTAATATTATTTCTTTCATCTTTTACATCGTTTTCTCAAAATACATATCAAATTGCTGTCTTGAAATATAATGGAGGCGGAGATTGGTATTCAAATCCAACCTCACTACCAAATCTTATTGAATTCGCAAACCAAAATATAGGGACAAATATAAAAAAGGAACCTGCTACTGTAGAGGTAGGTAGTAAAGAAATTTTTAATTACCCTTTCATCCATATGACAGGACATGGTAATGTAGTATTTAATTCTCTTGAAGCTGAAAATTTAAGAAATTATCTGCTAGCAGGAGGCTTTTTACATATTGATGATAATTACGGTATGGATCCTTTTGTACGATCCGAGATGAAAAAAGTATTTTCTGAGACAGAATTTATAAAAATTCCTGCCACACACTCAATATTTCATATGAAATATAAATTTAATAATGGGTTGCCAAAAATTCATGAACATAATGCTAAGCCTCCAGAAGCTTTTGGAATCTTTATAGATGGGAGATTAGTATGTTTCTATACACATGAATCGGATCTAGGAGACGGATGGGAAGATGCTGAAGTACATAACGATAGTGAAGCAATACGTTTGAAAGCACTAGAGATGGGAGCAAATATTTTACAATATGTATTTAATGGTATATTATTAAAGTAATACTTCGTCAATATACAAAGAAGTTAAGAAATCAATAGAATTTTGAATATCATTATATAATAATCGATCTTTATCTAAAAAATTAACTTCTTGACGATAGATATCTAATATTTCTTCAATAAAATCAGAAGATTTACACTTTCTGAAAGCTAGTGCCTGTGTGGCAATCATAATCTCAATAGCTAATATACGATGTAAATTATTAGTAATTTGATATAGCTTAGTAGCTGCATTAGCTCCCATACTAACATGATCTTCTTGCCCATTTGATGAAACTATAGAATCTATAGAAGCAGGAGTACATAATTGTTTGTTTTGACTAACAATACTAGCAGCTGTATATTGCGGAATCATCATGCCAGAATTCAACCCAGGATTAGCTACTAAAAATTCTGGTAATCCACGCTGTCCTGAGATTAACTGAAAACTTCTTCTTTCTGAAATAGAGCCTAATTCAGAAAGAGAAATAGCTAAATAATCTAATGACATTGCTAAAGGCTGACCATGGAAATTTCCTCCAGATAATATCTTATCTTCTTTTTCAAAAACAAGAGGATTATCTGTTACAGAATTTATTTCTATCTCAAAAATATTTTTTACATGATCTATTACATCCTTACTTGCACCATGCACTTGAGGAATACATCTGAATGAATAAGGGTCTTGTACATAATTCTTTTTTGTTTTTTGAATATCACTTCCCTGTAAAAATTCCTGTATATTTTTTGCAGTAATTGATTGTCCTTTATGAGAACGTACAGCTTGAATAAGATTGTCAAATGCATCACTATTACAATCAAAACTTTCTAATGAAATAGAAGAAATTAAATCACTAAAATATGATAGCTTTCTAGATTGTATTAAAGACCAAACTCCATATGCAGTCATAAATTGAGTCCCATTAATAAGCGCTAGACCTTCTTTAGCTTGTAGAACAAGAGGCTTCCATCCCATGTCTTTCAGAATCTTTTTTGCTTTTCTTTTCTTATAATAACCATTCTCATAGATTCCTGGAATATAAACTTCTCCTAAACCAAGAAGCGGAAGAGAAAGGTGTGCTAAAGGAACTAAATCTCCAGAAGCTCCTAGAGATCCTTGTTCATAAACTACAGGAAGTATATCGGAATTAAACATTTGAATCAAACGTTCTACCGTTTCTATTTGAACACCAGAATAACCATAAGAAAGTGATTGTATCTTTAGAAGTAGCATTAATTTTATTATATCTTGAGGGACAGTATCTCCAGTTCCACAAGCATGTGAAAGAATCAAGTTATTTTGCAAATCCTCTAGTTCTTTATCAGATATTTTATGATTACAAAGCGAGCCAAAACCAGTATTAACTCCATAAATAGCCTCTTTATTCAATTTAATTTTTTGATTTAAATATTTACGAGAACTTCTGATTTTCTTTTTGGAATCAGAAGAAAGTTTTAAATGCTTCTTAGTCTCTAATATTTCAGATATAGCTGAAATAGTGAGAGAAACATCTCCTATTTCGAGAAATTTACTCATTAAATAAATCTTGTTATTAAATCTTCAACTATCATTTTCTTCTGCTCTCCTGAGTTCATGTCTTTTACAGTAAGTACCCCAGAATTAATTTCATCATCTCCTACTATTACTACAAACTCAATTCCTTTTTTATTAGCATACTCCATTTGCTTTTTTAATTTCACTTCTTGAGGATAAATTTCTGAAGCAATATTTGCATCTCTAAATTTTCTAAGTAATGTTAAACAATAATTAACTTCTTTTTTGCCTAGATTAGTAAACATTAATTTAGTTTTTTTACTTATTTCACTTGGGAAACAATTTAATTCTTCCATAACTAGATAGATTCTATCTATCCCAAAAGAAATACCTACACCGGAAACATCATTAAGACTAAAAATACCAGTTAGATCATCGTATCTGCCTCCTCCTCCAATACTGCCAATCTCTATATCCTCTACTTGAACCTCTAAAATAGTTCCTGTATAATAATCTAATCCTCTAGCTAAACTAGTATCTAGTTTTAATGTACTCGACTTAAGACCTATATTAGAAATTGTTTCTGCAATAAATTCTAATTCTCTAACGCCTTCAGAACCAAGCTTTGAATTAGATAATAATGTACTCAGCTTAGTAATTTCTTTAATATCAACAAACTCTTTAAAAATATCAATACCTTTATTACTAATTCCTTTATTACTCAGTAATAGTATTGCTTTATCAAAACCAATACTATTTATCTTATCTAAAATAGAAATAACGTCATTAAACTTATTTGTAGCTTCCATCAATTCGATCATACCACTAAGTACCTTTCTATTATTTAAACGTATATTGATACGTGGAATATTTAGCTTAGTAAATACATCATCATATATTTGAACTAATTCTACCTCACATAATAGAGACGTAGTTCCAATAACATCTGCATCACACTGAGAAAATTCACGAAATCTTCCTTTTTGAGGTTTATCTGCGCGCCATACTTTTTGCATTTGATATCTTTTAAATGGAAATGTTATATTATTCCTATTTTGAGCAACATAACGAGCAAAAGGTACTGTCAAATCATATCGTAATGCTTTTGCTGATATATCAGGTGTTAATTTTTGTGATGTAATATTGCCATCTAATTTAGTTTTAGATAAATAATCTCCCGAATTAAGAATTTTAAAAATTAATTTATCTCCCTCCTCTCCATATTTTCCAGTTAATGTATTCATATTCTCCATGGCTGGAGTTTCAATTGGGGTATAGGAATAGCATTCGAATATCTGCTTTACAGTATCGAAAATGTAATTTCTCTTAGCAATTATCTCTGCAGAAAAATCACGCATTCCTTTTGGTATGGATGGCTTAATTCTCATAATTTTGCAAATATCGTAAATTATCGCAGATAAAATTTAATAGATTTGAAACAGAATTATGAAAAAGTATTTATCATTAATTAAATTTACTCATACAATTTTTGCTATGCCATTTGCTTTAATTGGATTTTTTATTGCAATAAAAAGCCACCCTTATGAATGGCAAACAATAATTTATATCATATTATGCATGATATTTGCTCGTTCAGCAGCAATGGCATTTAATAGATATATTGACCGAAATATTGATATGAAAAACCCTAGAACAACGCATACAAGAGAAATACCAAATGGAACTATAAAAGCTACATCTGCATTAATATTCACAATTATAAATTGTGTTTTATTTATATATATCACATATTTAATTAATGATATTTGTTTGAAATTATCCCCAATTGCCTTAATAATAATACTTGGATATAGCTATACCAAAAGATTTACATGGCTATGTCATTTAATATTAGGATTAGGATTATCATTAAGCCCATTAGCAGCATATTTAGCTGTTACATCAGAGTTTAATATCATGCCTATACTGTTCTCAATATGTGTTTTGTTTTGGGTAAGTGGTTTTGATATTATTTACTCTTTACAAGATCTAGATTTTGATAGAGAAAATAAATTATATTCAATACCAGCTAAGATTGGAATAGATAAAGCTCTTTTTACATCTAAATTATTTCATATCATTAGCTTTGTCATGCTAATAATTATTGGAACTCTATTTGATTTTCAATATTGGTACTGGATGGGTTTTGTTATTTTTTCTTCTCTATTAATATATCAACATACCCTAATATCTTCTAAAAATTTAGAGAGAATTAATCTTGCTTTTTTTACAACCAATGGAATAGCTTCATTACTACTAGGATTGTTTGTAATACTAGATCTAATAATCTAATTGTCAGGAAATATCTTTCCTGGATTTAATATGTTGTTTGGATCAAATAACTGCTTAATTCCTCTTTGTATATTTAATGATTTCTCTGAAAAAGAAATATTCATATAGTCTTTTTGAACAAAACCAATACCATGTTCTCCAGATATAGTACCTCCTAAATCAACAGTTAACTCAAAAATCTCTCGAATAGCACCTTTTAAAGTTGTATTCCAATCAAACTCATTCATATCTCCTTTTATAATATTTATATGTAAATTACCATCTCCGGCATGGCCATAACAAACAGAATGAAAGTGGTACTTTTTACCAATATTTTTCACTCCTTTTAATAATTTAGGAAGTTCTGCTCTAGGGACTACAGTATCTTCCTCTTTGTATATTGAATTTGATTTAACTGCCTCACCAACCATTCTCCGCATCTTCCATAATTTATCCTGTTCTTTTTTTGTATCAGCAAGTAGAATATCTTTGCATCCAAATTTTTCCATAATCTTAAATATATCTTCACTTTGTTGATAAAGATGACTCATGTCATTACCATCACATTCAATTAACAAATGTGCTTTAACGTAATTCGGAACATCTAAAACACTTTTCATGTATTCGAGTGTCCAAGTAATTGCATCTCTATCCATAAATTCAAGGGCAGATGGGCAATGTCCTTGTTTAAAAACTATTGAAACAGCTTCACATGCTTTCTCTGCTGATTCAAATGGAACAAGCATTGTTATACTATACTTTGGTAAGGTAATTAGTTTGAAAACTATTTTTGTGATTATACCAAGTGTACCTTCACTCCCAATAATTAATTGAGTTAAATTATAACCAGTTGCATTCTTCAAAACATTAGCTCCAGTCCATATAACCTCTCCTGTTGGTAATACTAATTGGATATTTAAAACATAGTCCTTAGTTACTCCGTATTTTAATGCTTTAGGTCCTCCTGCATTTTCAGCTAAATTACCTCCTAGAAAACAACTTCCTTTACTGGCAGGATCTGGAGGGTAAAATAATCCTTTGTCTTTAACTGCATCTTGAAAAACCTGATTAATAACTCCTGGCTCAACTACAGCTTGTAAATTTCTTTCATCGATTTCTAATATAGAATTAAATCGTTCCATACTTAATACAATACCTCCAAAAACTGGTAAAGAACCTCCACTCAAACCAGTTCTTGCTCCACATGGGGTGACAGGTATTTTATTTTGATTACAATAAATTAATAGTTTTGAAATCTCATCTGAGGTTCTAGGTTTTATAACTAAATCTGGATTAAAAGATAAGTTTTCTGTCTCGTCATGATTATAATTATTTAATATTTCATCATCAGAAAAAACATATTCTTTTCCAACTAATTTTTCAAACTCTTGTATATCATGCTCTTCTATTTGTTTAAACTTCATGCGATAAGATAATTTCTTCAAATTTAACTAAATTAGCCCGTTTATATAAAACAAACTATTAGTAATGAAACGACTAACTATACTTAGTATTCTTCTTTTAATAACATCGCATGTGTTTGCGCAAGAACAAAACTTAACATTAGAAGAAATTTGGAAAGAGTGGAAATTTATGCCAAATACCATTCGAGGATTTAACTCTATGAATGATGGTGAGCACTATTCTACTATAGAGAGAAATAAAGATAGTCAAACAATAAATAAACATTCTTTTAAGAATGGAAAAAAAATAAAAACTCTATTTAATAGTTCTAATTTTAAAATTGAACAGATTAATAAATATAGTTTTAATGATGATGAAACAAAATTACTATTAGCAACACAAACCGAAAAGATTTATCGTTACAGTAGTAAATCAATATACTACGTATATAATATTTATACAGACAAATTAGAGAAAGTACTAGATAAAAAAATTATGTATCCTACGTTTTCTCCTAAAGAGAATAAATTAGCTTACGTATTTGAAAACAATCTCTACATCAAAGATATTGATACGAAAAAAACAATACAGGTCACAGATGATGGAGAAAAAAATAAAATACTGAATGGGATCTCTGACTGGGTATATGAAGAAGAGTTTGGATTGAAACGTGCATTTGAATGGGCTCCCGATGGGTTGACCATAGCTTATTATAAATTTGATGAAACTCACGTTAATGAATTTTCAATGGATATTTTTAAAGGGAACTTATATCCAACACAAATGCAATTTAAATATCCAAAAACCGGAGAAGCAAATTCAGTAGTAAGAGTATATTTTTATGACTTAAAAAAGAACACCCACACACATATATATACAAACAAAGACTATGAATATATTCCGAGAATAAAATGGACAAAAAATGACAATATACTTGCTCTATATGGAATGAATCGACATCAAAACGAATTAGATTTTATACTCGCAAATGCTAATAATAATACAAACAGTATTTTATTTACAGAAACTGACAAATATTATATTGATATTCATGATGATTTATTATTTCTTCCAAATAATTACTTTATTTGGACATCTGAAAAAGATGGGTTTAAGCATATCTATTTAAAAGGGATTGATGGCTCTGAAGAACAATTAACAAGAGGAAACTGGGAAGTATCTAAATTTCATGGTGTTGATAGTGACAATATGATACTATTTTATTCATCAACAGAAGATGGCTCAATAAATAGATCTTTATATTCCATTGACATAATAAACAAAACAAAAACTAAAATAAGTGAACAAATTGGGAATAACTCAATACAGTTTAGTCAAGGAATGAAGTATTTCCTTAATACTTACTCTACAGCAAATACGCCATACTATATAAGTCTACATAAAGGAAATGGCGAATTAATTAAAACATTAGAAGAAAATGAAGAATTTAAAAATTTAATTTCTTCCTACACATTAAGTAAAAAAGAATTGTTTACAATTAAAACAGATAAAAATATTGAATTAAATGCTTGGATGATAAAACCTGATAATTTTGATCAAAATAAGAAATACCCACTTTATATGTTTTTGTATGGGGGGCCTGGGAGTCAATCTGTAATGAATTCTTGGGGACATACAAATTATTTTTGGTATCAATATCTTGCGCAAAAAGGATATATTGTAGCATGTGTAGACAATAGAGGAACAGGAGGGAAAGGTGCAGAATTTAAAAAAATGACATATCAAGAACTAGGTAAATATGAAACAATAGATCAAATAAATGCAGCAAAGTATTTTGGAAAATTAGACTACATAGATAAAAACAGAATTGGGATTCAAGGATGGAGCTATGGGGGATATATGTCATCATTAGCAATTACTAAAGGAGCAGATGTATTCTCGTTAGCTATTGCCATTGCACCAGTAACAAATTGGAGATACTATGATAATATATATACAGAACGATATATGCGCACCCCTCAAGAAAACCCAGCAGGATATGATGATAATTCACCTATAAATCATGTAGATAAAATGAAAGGAAAATATCTATTAATACATGGAAGCGCTGATGACAATGTACATGTACAAAATACATATGAAATGACATCAGCTCTTGTAAAGGCGAATAAACAATTTGAATTATTCATTTATCCTGATAAAAACCATGGGATTTATGGAGGAAACACACGCTATCACTTATACAAAAAAATGACTGATTTCATTTTAGATAATTTATAATTCTTTTTTAGTATTTTCGGCACTTAATAAAAATTTAAAAAATATGGGGCAAATTATTGGATACATTCTCTTTACAATTATAGCTGTGTTAGGAGCAAAATGGTTTATAGAAAAAGATGGCCATCCTAAGGCTCTTTTTTATCTATTTTTCGCAGAAATGTGGGAAAGATTTAGTTTTTATGGAATGAGAGCATTACTCGTTTTATATATCATTAAAGATTATATGGCTAGCGTGGAAAACAATGAAGAAATTGCATATGGTATTTATGCTGCATATGGAGCATTGGTGTATGCCACACCTTTACTTGGTGGATTCCTTGCTGATCGTTTTATAGGATATAGAAAAGCCATTATGCTTGGCGGAATTTTGATGGCTGCAGGGCATTTCTTTATGGCATTTCCAATTGATTTTTTCTTTTATGGAGCGCTAGGGTTACTAATTGCAGGAAATGGATTTTTCAAACCCAA
>JAYYZX010000004.1:0-13445 GCA_036339955.1 Bacteroidota bacterium | reverse complement strand
TACCTGTTGTGGCGCCAGCTGCATCGCAGGGTAGCTACGTTCGGATGAGATAAGCGCTGAAAGCATCTAAGCACGAAACTCATCTCAAGATAAGATTTCTTTTAAGGGTCGTTATAGACGATGACGTTGATAGGTCACAGGTGTAAAGGCAGAAATGTCAAAGCCGAGTGATACTAATTACCCGTAGACTTTGGATTTAATTATATATATTTATTACAAAATATGTCATATACTAAGATTTTATGGTGACTATAGCATTGGGGCCCACCTCTTCCCATTTCGAACAGAGAAGTTAAGTCCAATTGCGCCGATGGTACTAGGGTAAAACCTGGGAGAGTAGGTCGTTGCCACCCTATAATAAAAGGTCCTAATTCATTGAATTGGGACCTTTTTATTTAGATGAATACAAACTGAAAAACTAAATACTATTAGTAGAAAGCCAATTATTAATATTATCAGCTACTTCTTTAAAAACTTTTTTATCAAAAGGGGATTTAATTTTTGCTAGTTTAACTAGATCTAAGAAAGACATTGATCCTCCAGCTTTACATAATGTCACATAATCTTTCCATGCAGATTTTTTATTCTTTTTCATGTTAATCCAGAATTGGAAAGCGCAAATTTGAGCTAATGAATAATCTATATAATAAAATGGTTGGAAGAAGATATGTCCCTGTTGTTGCCATGTCCCTCCATTTTTAAAGAATTCTAGATTATCATAATCTTTACTAGGAAAGTATATTTTTTCTAATTTAATCCATTCAATTTTTCTTTCTTTTGGAGTTGCATCTGGATTTTCATATATCCAATGTTGGAAATGATCTACAATAGCTAGCCAAGGTAGTGTGCATAATGAATCTGCAAGATGTTTATATAGAAACTTCTCAGTATCTTCTTTAAAAAATAAATGCATCCAATCCCAAGTTAAGAATTCCATACTCATAGAATGAATTTCACATGCTTCATAAGTTGGCCAAAGATATCTAGATAATGGTTGTTTTCTACTTTGATAACACTGGAAAGCATGTCCTGCTTCATGTGTTAGTACAGTAACATCATGGTCTGTACCATTAAAATTTGCAAAAATATAAGGCCGTTCTTGAGATGGAAATGAAGTACAGAAACCACCACCCATTTTACCTGCTCGATTTTCAAGATCCATTAACTCCTCGTCAATCATCATATTAAAGAATTTACCTGTTTCACTAGATAATTCATCATACATTTTTTTTGCTTGTTTAACTAGATGTTCTTCATCTCCTTTAGGTTTTGGGTTACCTGTTTTAAAGAATAAAGTGTCGTAGCAAAACATTTTTTCGTAATTAAATGTTTTACGTTTCTTTTCTTTAATTTTCTCTGCTATAGGGACTATGTGTTTTATAATCTGTTCACGGTATTCTTTAACTTCTTTTGGGCCATAGTCAGATCTATTCATGTTTAAATATCCAAGTGGAACAAAGTTTTTAAAGCCTAGTATTTTAGCTTTCTGATTACGTATTTGTACTAATCTGTCAAATATAATATCAAATTCTTCTGAGTGTTTTGTGAAAAAATCACTTGAAGCCTTAAAAGCTTTTTTTCTAGTTTTTCTATTTAAATCCTGTTTAAAAGGAATTAATCCGGTTAAATTTACTATTTCACCATTAAAATTAATTTTTGCACTTGCTTTTAATGAATTATATTTATTGATTAGCTCATTTTCTCGTTTCAAAAGTTCTACAATTTTTGGATCGAATGATTTTAATTCCATATCAATTAAGTTGAAATAATGTTTTCCAAATTTTTTAAGTAGTGATTTTTTAAATTTAGATTTATTGATAGCTTGAGTAAATTCATTATCAATTGCTGCTATTTCTGGAGTGATTCTGTCATAAAATTGATTCTCTTTGTTTGCTTTTTTATCTTTTGTGTTACGAGCAAAGTTTAAATTTGCAATACTTGCATAAGTTTGTATTTCTTTTTGAATTTCTTGATAATTCTGGATTAGCTTTACCTGTTCTTTTGCTGAACTTGCTGACTTAAATTTATTAATTATAATTTTCACCTTTTCCTTTAGATCTTCTACAACTATTCTTTTATATGGATATTGATTGTATTTCATAATTAATTTTTATTTTCTTGTTTGACTTGTTTTTTAAGGTGTCCCGATTTATGTAGCATATTATACCATTTTATTACTTTTTTTATGTCAGAGATATATACTCTTTCTTCATCGTATTCTGGCACTATTTCTTTGAAATATCTAGTCAATTCTTCAT
Source organism: Bacteroidota bacterium (assembly GCA_036339955.1). Classification (GTDB taxonomy): domain Bacteria; phylum Bacteroidota; class Bacteroidia; order Flavobacteriales; family BACL11; genus JAYYZX01. Next base: position 11,187 of record JAYYZX010000004.1, on the reverse strand, counting down.
TTTTTACAGAATGACTAATAGTTTCTTTATATTCTTCTTTTTCTGCAATAATTCTGAATATTTCAGAGAGTGGTTGTGTTTCATTATAAGTGTATATACCAATATCTTCAAGCATTCTAGTTTGATTATTTAGATATAATGGGATTCTTTTTTTATCAATTAATGACTCCCCAACAACCATATTACTTCCTTGTGATATTATTTTATACAAATCTGGCTTTCCGGAAACATAAATAATATTTTCTAGATTCATTTGTTTTAATATAATCAACAAATTTACATTATTTTCACTTTTTTATTTATTAATTCTATTACTAATAAAAGTTGTATTATTGAGTTTTGTTTGTATGAGTATTTTAAAGTTAAAAAATAGAAAAGAAATTCTTGCATGGTCATTTTATGATTTTGCCAACCAGCCTTTTTCTACAATAATTGTCACATTTCTTTATGGAGCTTTTTTCACTACAGTTATCACATCAGATGAGAAAACAGGAACATTCTTATGGACAAATGCAATTGCAATTACTGCTATTATAGCATCTATTCTTTCTCCTATACTTGGGGCCTTTGCAGACACTAGTGGTTATCGTAAATTTTTATTATTATTTTTTACTTGGACATGTATACTTTTCTCTGGATTGCTATTTTTTCCTCAAGAAGGAGATGTATATATAGCACTTATTTTCTTTGTTATTGCAAATATTTCTTTTGAGATGGCAACAGTATTTTATAATTCTTATCTACCTGATTTAGCAACTAAAAACAATATTGGACGAGTATCTGGTTTTGCTTGGGGGTTTGGTTTTATTGGGGGATTGTTAGCATTACTTCTTGGTTATGCTTTATTTGACATAGATACGTCTCTTGGTATACGTAGGATGAATATTTTAGTAGCAATTTGGTTTGGAGTTTTTAGTATACCGGTCTTTATATTAAAAGATACAGCAAAAAAGAAGTTAAAACGCACATATATATATCATACATTCTTAAATTTATATCATACGTTGAAAGAGATGGCTCGTTATAAAATTATTCTTCAATTTTTAATTGCACGTTTATTTTATAATGATGGTTTAGTTACAATTTTTGCTCTTGGAGGAATTTATGCAATTGGCAGCGTAGGATTTACTTTCTCAGAAGTTATGATGCTTGGGATTGTTTTAAATATTTGTGCTGCTTTAGGTTCTTTCTTATTTGGGTTTTTTGAAGACCGCATAGGTTCACGTTTAGTTATTAATATTACTCTTTATGTATTGATATTTGCTGTTATATTAGCCTTCATTTCACCATTGATCACTTATTCTAAGTTATTGTTTTGGGTTTCTGGTATTTTAATTGGGTTAATGACGGGGCCAAATCAGTCTAGTAGTAGAGCCCTTATGGCAAGATTGATTCCGGAGGATAAAAGGAATGAGTTTTTTGGCTTTTTTGCATTTACAGGCAAGGCTACAGCTTTTTTAGGGCCTTTGTTTTTTGGAATCATTACAAAGTTATACAATCAAAGGATGGCGCTTTTAGTTGTAATATTCTTCTTTGTTATAGGACTATATATTTTTAACAATTTTAAACATGAAAAGAACTAGGTTATAATCAAAGTATGATATTGCAATAGTTGATGGAGGCATTGTATTATATATAGGCATTTGAAAATTGTTCATAAATAGTTGGAAATTTAGGTTAGAAGAATATTGTAGGGCATTCTCAAAAAAATTATTTTTGAACTCATTAAAAAGGATTATACCTTCTTTGTCTATGAGAGATATAAAAAAACAGATAGTGGAGCTTAAGCGATGTGCTTAACAAGAGATGGGAATTTAATAGATGACTTTAAAATTATTAGTAACAATAATTAATCTTCATGTGTTAAACGCTCCTTCTCATGCAGTTACTGGATGTTTTTCTATTGGAAATGATATATGTTGAAAAGCTATGAAATACTTTAATTTAAATCAATAACTATGCTAAGGTTTTTAGGTATTAATAAAAAGCAAAAGATTAAAGCTTTAGAGTTTACCAGAATATATGTAGAGAATCTAAATGACGTTATTGATAGTGGATTTATTGAAATCAAAGATTTTATTAATGAAAATAATAATCTTGAATGTACATTAGAGTTGAAAGATTTTGATATTAAATGGTTTTGGGTTATTACTTTTTTAGCTAATTTATCTCATCTAAATTCATATTTTGAAGAGGAAGAGGCTCTTCAGTTAAGAGGTTATGTTTTAGATAATATATTAAACATGATTGATGAAAATAATGAATTAGCTATGGAGAAGTTTTTAAATTATGAGAATTATTTTTCTCAATTGATGTCACAATATGATGATGTATTAAAATCTATGGCATTTGCAATATTTGAAAAGTATAATATTAATGATTTTCAAGGAGATATGTTTAAGAAAAAAAATCAAGCAAATCCTATTTTAATTCATGAGTTAAAAAATTTGCTTTCTCATTTTTTATGGGATTGGGATGATGATCTCAGGAATCATCGAATTATTTTTTAAATTTCCCAGTATAATTGAAAGGACTGATTTTTTTTAGTTCTTTTTTAACATCTTTCTTTACATCTATAGCATCAATAAAAGCATGAATAGATTTTTGTGTTATTTTTTTATTTCTTCTTGTAAGTGCTTTGATTTCATCATAGGCATTTGGATACCCTTCTCTTCGTAGTATTGTTTGTATAGCTTCTGCAATAACAATCCAGTTTCTTTCTATGTCTTTGTCAATTGCATCTTGATTAATTAATAACTTTGAGATTCCATTTTTCAAAGATAATATTGCAATTAATGTATGACTAAATGGGACTCCAATATTTCTTAAAACAGTACTATCTGTTAAATCTCTTTGTAATCTAGATATTGGGAGTTTATTAGCAAGAAAACCAAAGATTTTATTTGCAATTCCAAGATTCCCTTCTCCATTTTCGAAATCAATTGGATTAACTTTATGCGGCATAGCTGAAGATCCAACTTCTTTCTTCTTAATCTTTTGTTTGAAATAATCTAAAGAGATATAAGTCCATATATCTCTGCAAAAATCAATTAATATTGTATTAATCCTCATTATATTTTGAGCTAATGCTGCGATATTATCATAATGTTCAATTTGTGTTGTGGTTTTTTGACGTTTTAAACCTAATATGTTATTGCAAAAATCATCAGCAAAGTTTATCCAGTTAATATTTGGGTATGCGATATAGTGTGCATTGAAATTACCAGTTGCTCCACCAAACTTTCCAGAAAAGCAAATATTTTTAAAACCATCCTTTTGTTTTTTAATTCGTTCGATAAATACATAAATCTCTTTACCTAATAATGTTGGAGATGCAGGCTGTCCGTGTGTTCTGGCAATCATTGGTATATCTATCCATTGTTCTGCTAACTTTTCAAGTTGCTCTATTAATCCTTCTATTTCTATTAAATAAATTTTCTCAAAGGCATTTCTTATTGAATAAGGAATAGCTGTATTATTAATATCTTGAGAGGTTAGCCCAAAATGAATAAATTCTTTAAACTCACTTAAGTTTAAATTATCCAACTGGTCTCTTAGAAAATACTCTACAGCTTTCACATCATGATTTGTTTCTTTTTCAATCGTTTTTATCCTTTCTGCATCTTCTAACGAGAAATTTGTATAGATTAATCTTAATTTATTGAACTTTGTTTTTGGGATTTTTTTTAATTGTGGAATTGATAGATTACATAATGCAATAAAATATTCTATTTCAATTAAAACACGATATTTAATCAATGCATATTCTGAGAAATATTGACTTAAACAACTTGTTTTAGTGTGATATCTCCCATCAATGGGGCTAATTGATTCTAGCGTATTTATTTTCATTAGTACAAATTGCAAATTTACAAATTTTTATAATCATTTTTAGGACCTTTTTTTACTACTTTTGAAACGTGGAAATTAGTATTATAATCATTGGGTCAATTTTATTAATTATTGGGTTTATCGGTTGTTTTATACCTATAATTCCTGGGCCGCCAATTTCTTTCCTTTCATTATTATTAATCCATTTCTTTTCAAGACAGATAGATGTTATTGTATTAATTGTATTATTTATATTAGTTTTCATAGTTACTTTTTTAGATTATTTTCTGCAAATATATGGTGTAAAAAAACTTGGAGGAGGGAAATTAGCAATCAGAGGATCTATTATTGGACTTATTATTGGGCTTATCTTTATTCCTCCTTTTGGTATACTTTTAGGCTCTTTTGCAGGAGCTTATATTGGAAGTATTATAGAAATAAGAGGAAGAGACTCTATTACACCAATAAGAGTTGCTTTTGGAGCATTAATTGGTTTTTTAGGGGGAGCATTACTTAAGGTTTTAATCACTCTCTATATTATTTATTTATTTATTTATAATCTTCTGTATTTATGATTAATATATCTGTAGTTTCATATTTAAATACCTTGCCATTTATTTTTGGCTTAAAAAAAACAGATATTATTCATCAGATCAAATTAAATCTAGATTATCCTGCTTTATGTGCGAAAAAATTATTAAGTAATGAAGTTGATATAGCTTTAGCCCCTGTATCTATTTTAACTAAACATGATAATTTAAATATTATTTCAGACTATTGTATTGGGTCGGATGGAGAAGTGGATACAGTATGTCTTTTCTCCAATTCTCCTATCGAGAATATTGATACGATTTATTTAGACTATCATTCAAAAACATCTGTTCAATTACTTAAAGTGTTGTTGAAAGAATATTGGTTATCTAATGCTAAACTGGTTAAACTCAATGATCATGACGCGTTAATACTTAAAACTAATGAAGCAGAACTTGTAATTGGGGACAGAGCATTTCAAAAGAAAAAGTTGTATAATCACACCTATGATTTGTCTCTTGTTTGGAAGAAAATGACAGGAATGCCTTTTGTTTTTGCATGTTGGATGACGAATAAAGAATTAGATAAATTCTTTTTAGAATCTTTTAACTTTGCATTATCTTCTGGAGTTGATGAGATTGAATATGTAATAAGAAATACACAAGATAGTTTTTCTCATCGGGGTGCTTCTATTCGTGATTACTTAATTAATAAGATTTCATACACTTTTGATAATAATAAGAAACAAAGTTTGTCTATTTTTTTAGATAAGATTAAAGATTTAGATTTTCCTGAGTAATTTCATCAATTAATTTTTCTAACTCTTTTAATTCTTCAGGAGCTCCAAAATAATCTTTTATTCTTTTGTCTTTTATATAAATATATGTTGTCGGTAGATCAGATATAGCATCACTATATTCATTTCTCATTTTATAAAAGCCAATTTCATTTGCTTTTGTTAAAATATTTGATATTTCATGTGTTGTTAATTTGAAATTATACTTTCCTATTTTTGTGACAAACCTTTCACCATAATATACACCTGAATTATCTGTATATATCTCAATTTTATATATTGGACAAGTTCCATAGCAAGCAGTTCTCTCTAGAGATATTACTATATTTTTTTTATTTGTTTCTTGTGTTGTGAGAGGGTATAGAGAAAGTAATAATATAAGAAGATGATTAAGCATTAGTTTATCTTCTATTTTTCATTTTACGTTCTTGTTGTCTTTGTAATTCTTCTAACTTTTTCTGAAACCTAGATTTCTTTTTTGGCTTCTTTTTATTTGCTTCTAATTCTGCAAATATTGCATCTTCATTAATAAAAAAGCGTTTCATGATAATCTGTTGGCCAAACGTAATCATATTTGCTAAGAAATAATAATAACTTAAGCCTGCTGCATAATTATTAAAAAATCCTAAAAACATAATTGGCATTAAATACATCATCCACTTCATTTGAGCAGCCATTTGTCCCGTAGCCATCTGTTGACTATTCATTTTTGTGTATAATATTGTTGATATTGTCATTAATAATGTAAATAAACTGACATGATCTCCATAAAATGGAATCTCAAATCCTAATTCTAGGATTGAATCATAAGAGGAAAGATCTTCTGCCCATAAGAAACTCTTTTGTCTTAATTCAATTGATGCGGGAAAGAATCGGAACATTGCTATTAGAATAGGAAATTGCAGTAGCATTGGCAAGCATCCTCCCATAGGATTTACACCGGCTTTCCTATATAAATTCATAGTTGCCTGTTGTGTCTTTAATGGGTCCTTATCTTTTTCTTTGTTCGTTATTTTTTCAATTTCTGGCTTTAAGACTTTCATTTTTGCCTGTGATAAATATGCCTTATATGTAAATGGCGATAGTCCAAGTTTTATAATCAGAGTTAATAATAAAATAATTACGCCATAATTTGTAAAGTATTTACTTAGGAAATCAAAAATGTTAATTATTATATATTTATTAACCCATCTAAAAAGAGTCCATCCTAAAGGAATAATTTCTTCATATCCAGCATTATATAATTTTAATGTTTTATAATGATTTGGACCAAAATAAAATTGAAAATTTAGTTGTTCATTGTTTTTATGTAAGAAAGGAATATCAAACTTAGCATTTAGATCTTTAATATATCTTGAATTTTCATTTATCTTACTTGTTAATTCTGTTGGTTTTTGAAAGCCATTTTTTGATATTAATATAGAACTAAAGAATTGTTGTTTGAATGCAACCCAATTTAGCCTAGAATTAATTGTCTCGTTATCAGATTTAGTTAGACTGAGATAATCAACTTCTTTATCTGTTTGGTATTGATAATATATGCCAGTATACATATCTTGATTACTTTTACTTTTTTCTGTTTGAGGTGTTTTCATTCCCCAATTTAGATTCATGTAATTTATCGCAGAGGGTATTATGTTGTTTAATTTAACTAAATTTATATCCAAGTCTATTAAATATTCATTATTTAATTTATATGAAAATTCCACATATTGCTCTTGGGTCTGAATATATAATCTCATGTTAATTTCATCTTTTGTTTGATTATACATTTCAAATATTAATTCTTTTGTGTTAATTGTCTGTCCAGTTGTAAATCTTAGATTAAAAATAGATGAATCTGCATCAAATAATTCTAATTCATCTCCATCATATGTTGTGTAATCTTTTAAAATAGCAGATATAATTCGCCCACCTTTATTGGAAAACACAAGTTTTAATTTTTCATTCTCCAATGTGTAGTGTTTTTCTTCGATAGAAGTCTCTTTTTGTAATATATTTAAAGAATTATCCTTCTTTCTTGATATTGTATCTAGCTGATTTTCTGATAATTCTTTCTTAATGATTTCTTCACTATTTATTGGTTCTGGAATATCATTTTCATTACTATTAGTGGAAAAGAAGAATGTATTAAATACAATTAATATAATTCCCATCAAAATAAAACCAATTAGTGAGTTTTTATCGTATTGCTGCATTATCTTTTATGTTTGATACAAGCTCTGATAAATCCGTTAAATAGAGGATGAGGATTAGCAACGGTGCTTTTGTATTCTGGATGAAATTGAACTCCTATAAACCAAGGGTGATTTTCAAGTTCAATAATTTCTACTAGATTATTCTTTTTATTTATACCCGTTGGCTGCATCCCATTTGATATAAAATCTTTCTTAAATTTATTGTTAAATTCAAATCGATGTCGATGTCGTTCACTAACTATTTTTCTATTATACAGAGCACTTGCTTTACTGTTAGATTTTATTGTACAGCTATATGAGCCCAATCTCATTGTCCCTCCTTTATTTTTAATTTCTTTTTGTTTTTGCATTAAGTCAATAACCGGATATTTAGTTCTGCTATTAATTTCTGTTGAGTTTGAATTTTTAAATTTTAATATGTTTCTTGCAAATTCTATAACTGCACATTGCATGCCTAAGCATATGCCAAAGAATGGTATTTTCATATTACGAATGTATTTAATAGTTTGAATCTTTCCTTCAATTCCCCTATTTCCAAATCCTGGAGCTACTAATACGCCATCTATATTCTTTAATTTCTGCTGTATAGTTTGCTTATTCATATTTTCTGAATGTATCCATTTAATATTGATTTTTGTTTCATATTTAGTTCCTGAATGAATTAATGCTTCTGAGATAGATTTATAAGCATCTCTTAATTCAACATATTTTCCTACTAATGCAATAGTAACTTCTTGTTTTGGATTTTTTAATTTGTCTATAAAATCTTTCCAGAGTCCCATATTACAAGTTTTAGAATCACGTATTTTTAATTTTTCAAGGACTACTTTGTCTAATCCTTCTTTTTGCATCAAAAAAGGAACTTCGTAGATAGTAGATGCATCAATAGATTCGATAACAGATTTTTTATCAACATTGCAAAAAAGAGCAATTTTCTTTTTTAATTCATCTGTTATAGAATGTTCAGTTCTACATACCAATATATCTGGTTGTATACCTGATTCAAGTAACATTTTAACAGAATGTTGAGTAGGTTTTGTTTTTAATTCTTTTGCAGCATTTAGGTAGGGAACTAGAGTTAAATGTATAAATAGAGCATTTTGTCCTAATTCCCATTTTAATTGACGTACGGATTCTATATACGGGAGGGATTCAATATCCCCAACTGTTCCGCCAATTTCTGTAATTATAAAATCATATTTGTTTTGTTTTTCTAGTATTTTTATACGTCTTTTGATTTCATCTGTAATGTGCGGGATTATTTGTACAGTTTTACCGAGATAGTCTCCTGTTCGTTCTTTATTAATTACAGTTTGATATATACTTCCAGTAGTTACATTATTTGCCTGAGATGTATTACTGTTAAGAAATCGTTCATAATGCCCAAGGTCTAAATCGGTTTCAGCACCATCTTCCGTAACATAGCATTCTCCATGCTCATATGGATTCATAGTACCAGGATCAACATTTATATATGGATCTAATTTTTGTATTGTTACAGAATATTTTCTTGCATCTAGTAATTTACCTAGAGAAGCAGATATGATACCCTTACCTAATGATGAGGTTACACCTCCAGTTACAAATATATATTTTGTTTTTCTTTTCAATAGTATTATAAGTTTCGTATGCAAAAATACTATTTACTACTAAAATATATACTGTTTAATTAATGAAAAAATATATGAGGTGAGTAATTAAAATTTAAATGTTACTCCTAAACTAGGAAGTACTGGTAATTGATATATTGGTTTTTGTTCAATTCTATTTATATAGAAAATATTATCACGATTATATACATTTGTTACAGAGGTAGTGATTTCTACGTAGCTTTTTTTAGTAATTTCGATGTTTTTTGTTATTGAAAAATCTAATCGATGATAGTATGGAAGTCTAGCTCTATTCAGTTCTGCTAATTCTAGACCAAGTGTTCCATTACCACTTGTATAATCCGTATTGATTCCATCTTGTCCGAAAAGTGAGCTTAAATCTTCAAAGAATGCTAATGTTTGCGTAAAAGGGAGCCCAGAGCCAAGATTCCATCTGAGATCTAATTTCCAAGATTTTTTGTTTCCAAATTTGTAAGAACTAACAAGATTAATATTATGCCTTCTATCAAAATGAGGAGAATATTCTATGTAACCATCATTTCGAGTTATAAACCCTAATGAATATACCCCCCAAAAATAAAGAGAATTATGATTATATTTTAGTAAGACATCGATTCCACGAGCTGTACCTTTTTCAGTAATCCATATTGGATCATTTGGCAATACTTGATTACGATTGAGGTTTGTTAATTGTGTAAAGTCTTTTACATATCCTTCAATCTGAAAATCTATATTGAGAGAAACATCATATTCAATTCCAGCTACTAAATGATTGGATTTTTGTAGTCTTTGGTCTGGAGTTATATCTTCTTCAGGAGCTGTTATAATACCAGCAAACAGATTAATTATATCTTTATCAGATGTCGTGCTTAATATATTTTGTGAATAGCTTCCTGAAGCTACTTTTAACCTCAGACGTTCGTTTACTATATATTTTAGCCCTATTCTGGGTTCTGCAGAAGTTGCGTATGTTCCATATCTTTGTAGTCGAAACCCTGGTTCTAAGATAAATCTATTAGTTTTATATTTATAATTTATATAGCCAGAGAATTCTGAAGTACTTTGATCTTCTTTTTTTGGGTCATTACTCAAAGCACCAGGAATAGAGTAATTTGTTTCTAGAGCGTTAACATCAAGGCCATATTTTAATTCTGAGTTTTTGTAAAAATATGTAAAATCAAAACCTACCCCATATCCAGTGATGTTACTATATTTCTCTAGTTCATTACCATCCTCATTTTTTTCGTTAAATCTCACGCTATATTTTGAATATGCAAAATTTCCTTCAATAGTCATGACAAGATTTGAAGGGATTAAAACAAATTGCCCCCCAATACCATTAGAGTTCCAGCCTAAACTTGTCATCTGATAGTTGACTTCATCTTGGAAATTAAATCCAAATAAATTAAACTTACTTCTTGTTCCGTACATAGATATTTTTCCGTACAAATCAGTATATGTATAAGGTAGCCCATAAGGAAGTCTTTCTTCTGTGTATAGAGACTTATATAGATTCTCAAATGATTTATCTAGATATGAAGTTTTTCCAGAGAAAATAAATGAGCTTTTCTCATTTTTAGCTAATGGTCCTTCAAGAAATAATTTTGAGCTAAATGTATTACTACTAATTTTTCCAGATAGTTTCTTTTTATTCCCATCAATAGTTTGAATATCCATAATTGACGATATTCTCCCTCCATATTCAGCATTAAAGCCTCCAGTATACACATCCGTATTTCTAATAATTTCAGAGTCAAAAACTGAAAACAGACCAATAGAATGAAATGGACTGTATATAGTCATTCCATCTAGTAATATCTTGTTCTGAATAGGAGAGCCTCCTCGGATGTATAGTTGTCCACCTTGATCTCCAGTAAAAACAACTCCTGGTAATATCTGAAGATATTGGGCAATATCGGGTTCGCCACCAATAGTTGGTATTTTTTTAATTTGTTTTGGTGTAATTTTAGTGACAGCTATTCTTACTTCGGTTTTCATTTCTTCTCTTTCAGCAGTAATTTCAACTTCTTTTAATTGAGATAAAGAAGGAGTTATATAGTATTTTCCTGTATGTATTTCATTTTCATTTACAATTACAGGAACTATTAATGTGTCATAGCCAATGTAGGTAATAAGCATATTATAAGAGCCAATAGGCACTTTAGCAATTGTAAAGAACCCATCTGTATTTGTAACCGAACCAATTTGTGTGTTTTGTAAA
>JAYYZX010000003.1:0-85717 GCA_036339955.1 Bacteroidota bacterium | reverse complement strand
GGAACATATACATTAACAGTTACTAATACAGTTGGCTGTACAGGAACAACTAATGCTGTTGTAGTAACAGTTATAACTCCATCTATTCCATCTTCATTATCAACTAGTTCAATACAATTAGACAGAGCTACGATGAATTGGGGTGCTGTTACTAATGCAAATCATTATGATTTACGTATCCGTGCACAAGGGACAAATACATGGCAATTAATACAAAATGTTACAACAAATAGTAGAACAAAAACAGGATTAAATTCTTCTACTACTTATGAGTGGGAAGTACGTTCTGCTTGTTCATCAGATAGTAGCTCAGTTTCTGCATGGACAGCTACACAAACTTTTACAACGCTTACTCCATGTACAACACCTACTAACCCTACAACGAGCAATATTACAACAACTCAAGCAACATTAAGTTGGGATGCTGTTTCTGGATGGGGCTATACAGTACGTTATAAATCATCAGGATCATGGGTAATAGATACGGTTAATACAAATTCTTTAGCACTTACAGGGTTAACAGCTGGAACTTCATATCGTTGGCAAGTGAAGGCTATTTGTGATTCAACAGGGATCAACAATTCTTCATGGGCAACACAAATTATTTTTAACACAATTTCTCCGTGTTCTGCACCAACAAATTTAAGTGTAGTGAGTTCAAGTATTACATCTAGTTCTGCGAAATTAAAATGGATTGGAACATATGGATGTCATTCATATACATTAATATATAGAGTTTCAGGAAGTGCTTCTTGGGATACACTCACTATTACAAATACATTTATTGGCTCATCAGCTGAATATATACTAACTGGACTTACTTCTGGAAGCACTTATGAATGGAAAGTCTCAACAAATTGCGTAGCAGGAGGTTCAAACAGCTCGTCATTTGCTAGTGGGTCTAATTTTAATACGACTGCAGCATGTATAGTACCTAGCGGATTAAGCACAACTAATATTATGTTGGATAGAGCGACTATGAATTGGAGTTCTACCTCTAATGCTCATCATTATGATATAAGAATAAGAAATCAAGGTGGTTCTTGGACATGGTTGGGATATATCTTTTCTACAACCAAAACAAAATATAATTTATCATCTGGAACTACTTATGAGTGGCAAGTTAGAGGAGTTTGTTCTTCTGATACTTCTGAAGTTTCTTCTTGGTCAGCAACAGAAACATTCACAATACCTGGTCCATGTACGGTACCTACTAACCCTACAACGTCAAATATTGGGACTACAACTGCTGATTTGAGCTGGGATGCAGTATCTGGAGCTTGGGGATATAGAGTAATGTATTTAAAATTAGGAGCTGCTTGGAATACAAAAGTAATAGATACCGTTAACACAAACTTAAATTCTATATCAGGTTTAGATATTGGCACTCAATATCGTTGGAGAGTCAAGGGAATATGTTTAGAAAATGGTTCTAATAATTCTTCATGGACAGGATGGCAAGTATTTAGCACACTTTCTGGAAGTAGAATTACGTCTGGAGATACTAGTTTAACTCAGCATCTTAATATTTACCCAAATCCAAATAGAGGTATATTCAATATTAGTTTCCTTTCAGAGGAAATAGATAACTTTACAATTAGTGTGGTTGATGCATTTGGTAAAATTGTTAATGTTGAATCTAAGAGTAATTTTATTGGAGAATATACAAAACAGATTGATTTGTCAAATTATACAAAAGGAATTTATATGATACAAATCAGAACAACAGATTCATTTATTAGTAAAAGAGTAATTATTCAGTAAAGAGTAATTGTTCAGTAAAGCGTAATTATATGATATAAAATATGTATATTTGCACTTTGAAATAGAGAGATTAATTGAAAGGGGCCTTGCCCCTTTTCTTTATAAAAAACTTTAATTATTATAAAAAATTTAAAAATGGAAGTAGATAATTTAATAGAGTCATTTTCGGAATTTAAAGATGTAAAGAATATTAATAGAGAGATAATGATGAATATCTTAGAAGATGTATTTAAATCTGTTTTGATGAAAAAATATGATGGAGCAGAGAATTTCGATGTTATTATAAATGTTGATAAAGGAGATTTAGAAATATGGAGAAACAGAACAATAGTTAAAGATGAGGAATTAGAAAATCCAATTTCCGAAATTGGTTTATCTGAAGCTTTAAAAATTGAAAATGATTATGAAATTGGAGAAGAGGTATCAGAGCAAATTAATTTTGATGATGAATTTGGGAGAAGGCAGGTACTATCAATTCGACAACATTTAATGGCTAGAATTCAGGACCAGCATAGAGAAGATATTATGAAAAAATATAATGATAGACTTGGAGAGATTATACATGGAGAAGTTTATCAGATATGGAGAAATGAAATTTTATTACATGATGACGAAGGAACTGATTTAGTTCTACCAAGATCTGAACAAATACCAAAAGATTTTTTTAAGAAGGGAGATACAGTTCGAGCAATAATACAAAGAGTAGAGGAAAGAGGTAATAAAGCACAAATTGTTTTATCCAGAACAGATCCAGAATTTATTGAGAGGCTTTTTGAAATGGAAGTTCCAGAGGTATTTGACGGAATTATTACAATTAAAAAAGTAGTTAGAGTACCTGGAGAGCGAGCAAAAGTTGTTGTAGAATCGTATGATGACAGAATTGATCCGGTTGGCGCTTGCGTTGGAATGAAAGGCTCTCGAATTCATGGAATAGTTAGAGAGTTGCGCAATGAAAATATTGATGTTATTAATCATACTGAAAATGTACAATTACTTATAAGCAGATCACTTAGTCCAGCTAAAGTTGCCTCAATGGATCTTGATGAAGAAAATAAAATAGCTAAAGTATATATGGATGCTGATCAAGTTTCTTTAGCTATTGGGAAAGGAGGCTTTAATATTACATTAGCTGGAAAGCTTACAGGTTATAATATTGATGTTTATAGAGATGAAGTAGGATTAGAAGAAGATGATGTTGCAATTGATGAATTTAGTGATGAAATAGAAGCATGGGTTATTGATGAACTAAAATCTATTGGATGTGATACAGCAAAGAGTGTGCTGGCAATAGATTCGAAAGACTTAGTTTCTAGAACAGATTTAGAGTCAGAAACGGTTGAGGAAGTTTTGAATATCTTTAAGTCAGAATTTGAAGAATAAGAGATTATAATATGTCAAATATAAAAACTATAAGATTAAATAAATTAGCTAAAGAGTTTAATGTTAGTGTGCATCATATAATTAAATCGCTACAGCAACAAGGAGAAGAAGATTTAAACCCAACATCCAAGATATCAAATGATCTTTATTTAAAACTTTTAGAAGAATTCAAACCTGATTTAAAAGTTAAACTTGCTGCAGATCTCGCTGCTCAGGAAAAAAACTTAGCAAAAGCAGAAAAAATTATTCAAGAGGAAAAAGAAAGATCTGCTATAGATTTACCTCCACCTCTAGAGAAGGAAAAAAACAATTCAAAGGAGGAAGAGCCTCCTTCTCACATTGAGGAGAAGCTAAAAGACTCTAATGAGACTAATCCAGAGCCAGAGGCTAAAATTATTGAAGGTAAGGTTAAATTACGAGGGATAAAATCAACAGGTGAGAAAATAATACTAGAAGAAGATAAGAAGCCAGAAACTAAAAATGCTTCAAAACCACTATCCTCAAGAAAAAAAAGAAAAAGAATACATAAATCTAAAGTAGATCACAATAAATTTAAAAGACAGAAAAAAAAGAAAGAAGTTCCAGAAATATCTACAGATGAGGCTCATAAAAAAGTTCGAGAAACTTTAGCGCAATTACAATCTAGTGGTAAAAAGACTTCCGTAAGGAAACGAAAAGAGAAAAGAGATGCACACAAAGCAGTTGTAGATCAGGCAAATCTTCAGAAAGAAGCTGATGAAAAAAAGATTCAGATTGCAGAATATGCAACTGCTACAGAATTAGCTAGCCTTATGGATGTTAGCATTAATGATATTATTACTGCTTGCATGTCATTAGGATTAATGGTCAGTATGAATCAAAGATTAGATGCAGAAACAATACAAATTGTTACTGATGATTTTGGATATGATGTTGAGTTTGTCACTGCAAATGTTCAGGAAGCTATTCAAGAAGATGACGATAAAGAAGAAGATTTATTTATAAGATCTCCTATTGTTACTATTATGGGGCATGTTGATCATGGGAAAACCTCTTTAATGGATTATATTAGAGAAACAAATGTAATTGCGGGGGAATCAGGAGGAATCACACAGCATATTGGTGCTTATGAAGTTAATCTTGAGAAAGATAAAAATATTACTTTTCTTGATACTCCTGGCCATGAAGCATTTACTGCAATGCGTGCTAGAGGAGCAAAGTTAACAGATATTGTAATAGTAGTTGTTGCAGCAGACGACAGTGTAATGCCACAAACAAAGGAAGCAATTAGCCATGCTCAGGCAGCAGGAGTTCCAATAATTTTTGCTATTAATAAAATTGATTTACCAAATTCAGATGTAGAAAAAATTAAGGGACAATTGTCTGAGATGAAATTGTTAGTAGAAGATTGGGGAGGGAAATATCAGTCTCAAGATGTTTCTGCTAAAACAGGAGATGGAGTTCCAGAACTTTTAGAAAAAATATTATTGGAGGCGGAAATGTTAGAATTAAAAGCTAATCCTAAAAGAGATTCTAAAGGCATAGTAATAGAAGCCTCTTTAGATAAAGGAAAAGGATATTTATCTACATTATTAATTCAAAAAGGAACTCTAAAAATAAGTGATTACGTATTAGCAGGAAGTCATTCTGGAAAAATAAGAGCTATGTTTGACGAGAGAGGTCAAAATAAATCTTCTGCAGGGCCATCAACTCCAGTTGTTGTTTTAGGATTAGATGGAGCTCCAAATTCTGGAGATGAATTTCATGTATTTAAAAACGAACAAGAGGCTAAAAAGATTGCAGCAAAACGTATGCAATTACAGAGAGAACAAACTACTCGAGCAACAAAACATATGACTCTTGATGAAATAGGAAGACGTATCGCATTGGGAGATTTCCAGGAATTAAATATTATTGTAAAAGGAGATGTAGATGGTTCTATTGAAGCTCTTTCTGATTCTCTTGAAGCATTATCTACTGAACAAATAAAAGTTAATATTATTCAAAAAGGAGTTGGTCAGATTTCAGAATCAGATGTTATGTTAGCAGCAGCATCTGATGCTATTATTATTGGATTCCAAGTTCGTCCTTCATTAAAAGCAAGAAAATTAGCAGAAACGGAACAGATTGATATTAATCTTTATTCAGTAATTTACAAAGCTATAGAAGAATTAAAACTTGCTATGGAAGGAATGCTTGCTCCAGATATTGAAGAAAAAATAGTATGTAATATAGAAGTAAGAGAAATATTTAAAATTTCAAAGATAGGAACTATAGTTGGCTGTATGGTACTAGATGGAATAATAAAGAGAAAAAATAATATTCGTATTATAAGAGATGGGGTAGTTATATATTCTGGGAAACTATCTTCATTAAAAAGATTTAAAGATGATGTGAATGAGGTTAAGCAAGGCTTTGAATGCGGAATATCAGTTGAAAATTATAATGATTTTAAAGTACAAGATGTAATTGAAGGATATGAGGAAGTTGAAATCAAGAGGAACTTAAATTAATAAGTTAAGTCAATAATTGGTAATTTCTCAGGCACTAGATATGCTCCTGGGTAATAGTTTTCGATTTTATATTTTATTGCTTCAGCCTTAAGTTTAGTTCTAAAATTTCCAATTCTAAGTTTATAGTAAGGAGCATCGTATGTTAAGTAAATCGGGATAATATTAGGGAATCTATTAATAAATTTAATTTTTTGTTCTGTAATCTTTGATTTTTTGCTTGCAAAGGCAATTTGTATCCGCCATCCACTAATACCATAATTAGTTAATTCTATAGTTTGATATTTTTTAATTAAATCTTCAAGATGGTTTTCATACGTAATCTTATTATGTATATTGATTTCTTGAGACAATAAATTAAGAGGAAGGCATATTGCAATTATATAAAAACTTCGTATCATAGATTCAAAATTAATAAATTAATTGAATAACTATTTTTTATTTTTGTGTTATGAGAAACAATCAAATATTATATCTGAAAGATCCAAAAATATTTATTAAGAAATTACTAATATGGAGTAAACAGTTTTCTTATACCGCTGTATTACTTTCAAACAAATCTAAAGAAGACGCTCCTACAGAATATTATAAATATGATTTAATTTGTGGTGCTGACTCTACAGATACATGTATTCTTAATTCTAATCCTTTTTTTAGATTTAGAGAATGGTATAATACACTTCAGGATTGGGCTTTTGGATATTTTTCTTATGATTTAAAAGACGAAATCATTAATTCTAGTTCAAATAAGGACTTCTTTTATGGTGATCAGGGTCATTTTTTTTGTCCTAAACACTTATTTCTTTTATTAGATAATAAATTAATTTTTAAAAGCGCATCTTCCGATATTGAAATGAAATTGATAATTAACTGTATAAATAATATTGACATTAACGTTTCATATGAGCTGAAACCTTTAAATTTAAGACCTAGAGAATCAAAAGCTGAATATTTTAAAAAAATTAATATTATTCAAGAACATATTCAAAGAGGAGATGTTTATGAATTAAATTATTGTAATGAATTTTTTGATGACAATGCAATCATTAATCCAGAAGATATTTTTTTAAAATTAAATGAGGAGACCCAAGCACCATTTTCAACATTTTTACATTTAAATCATCATTATATTATTAGTTCAAGCCCCGAAAGATTTATGAGTAAAAATAAAAACAAGATATTATCACAACCTATTAAAGGCACGATAAGAAGAGGCCAAAATTTAAAGGAAGATTTAATTTTAGTCGAACATTTAAAAAATAGTCAAAAGGATATTTGCGAAAATATTATGACAGCTGATTTGGTACGTAACGATTTGTCAAGGACAGCTAAAAAACGTTCAGTAAAAATAAAAGAATTGTGTGGTATTTATACTTTTCAATATGTACATCAAATGATTACGACGATAACTTCTGAATTAGCTAAAGACTATGACTCAATAGACTTAATAGAGACTACTTTCCCTATGGGGTCAATGACTGGAGTCCCTAAACGAAAAGCAATGGAATTAATTGATCGTTACGAAGAGAATTCTAGAGGTATATTTTCTGGAGCAATTGGATATTTTACTCCTGAAGGAAATTTTGATCTCAGTGTTGTAATTCGAACTATTTTGTATAATGCAGAAAAAAAATATTTATCAATATCTGCTGGAGGAGCTATTACTGCAAGATCGAAAGTAGAGGAAGAGTATAATGAATGTATGTTGAAGATCAGTAGTATATTAAACGTTTTAAAATCAGAGATTCATGAGAAATAAATTTTCAAATTATATTAAGGAACATAATCTTTTTTCTCATAATGACAAGTTATTAGTTGGAGTTAGTGGAGGGATTGACAGTATTGCTTTGACCCATTTATTATATGTTAACAACTACAAATTTGATATTGTTCATTGTAATTTCCAATTAAGAGGGGATGATTCTGATAAAGATGAAGAATTTGTAAGATCATTATCAGAAACGTATAAGACTTCATTTCATTCTAAAAGATTTTTTGTTAAAAATTTTGCTAAAAAACATAAATTATCTATTCAAATGGCAGCTCGTGAATTACGTTATCAATGGTTTGAAGAGATGAGAAAATCAATTAAAGCAGCATTTATTCTTGTTGGTCATCATAGTGATGATGATATTGAGACGTTTTTTATAAACTTAATTAGAGGAACTGGTATTCAAGGAATGTTAGGAATAAATAAAATAAACAATCAAATTATTCGCCCATTATTATTTGCTACAAGAAAAGAGATTGAATTATATGTGGATTCTGAAAAGTTAATATTTAGAAAAGATATTAGTAATACTTCTAATAAATATTTAAGAAATCAGATTCGCAACCAACTTATCCCTATTATTCTTTCTCTGAATCCTAGTTTTTCAAATACTTTTATAAAAGAAAGGCTAATTCTTCAGCAAGTCCATGAAGTTTACAAAAAAGAGATGATCAAAACCACAAGTAATATTATCAGCTATCATAAAGATTGTGCAGAAATCGATATTGATTCTCTTAAAAAATTACAACCATTAAGTATTTATCTTTATGAGTTATTATCTCCATACGGATTCCCATTTATAAACAATATTGAATTAGCTCTTTCTGGCAAAAGTGGGAAACAATTTTTTTCACACACACATCGTCTTATTATAGATAGAAAAAGAATACTAATAACATCTATTGATAATCAGCCAGAAATTACATGTAGAATCTCAAAAACTTGCAAAAAAATAATAAAGCCAATTTCATTAAAGTTTAAAACTTCTAAATCCATGAAAGTTAAGCAAGACAATAATATTGGATATTTTGATTATGATAAATTAGTTTTCCCATTAATATTAAGGAAATGGCAAAGTGGAGATAAATTTATGCCATTAGGAATGAAAAACTATAAAAAAGTAAGTGATTTCTTTATTGATGAAAAAATTTCACTTCTTGAAAAAGAAAATACTTGGTTTTTATGTTCAGAAAATGAAATCATATGGATTACAGGAAGAAGAATAGACAATCGCTATAAAATTCAAGAAAGCACTAAAAAAATGTATATTGCGACGTTGTTATAAATAAGACTAAAATGCCAGAAATTTTATTTGTAGAGAAACAATATCTAGGACTTAATAGGATATCTATTATTAGCAGAATGTCTCTTGCTATCTTTTGCTTTCTTGCGTACTATTGGAGATTTAATCATCAAAAGGAAGGTGATTTATATTTTTTTATTGGGATAGGTATTATAGTAATATCCATTATTTTACTTTTTATATTACATTTTCAAACAGAATTAAAAAACGGGAGTTTAATCCTAGATGGATTATGGACTTCTAGAAAGGTGAAAATAGATCTTAATAATATTCATTATGCTGAAATAGTTTCATATAGTAAATATTTTTTCAACAGAGCCGTTTATAATTTACATATTAAAGGGACAATTCGTTTTTATACTAGAGGGGAGTATGCTGTAAAATTAACAGATAAAGATGGTTTAGTATATTTGGTAGGAACACAAAGGCCCGAAGAACTAAATAGTTTAATTAATAAAGAGATTAAGAAATCATGAGATATATTTTAAGCTTGGTTTTTGTAGTTACTACATTATTTGCGTTTAGTCAAATTGATGCTGAGAACAATGTTAAATGGGAGTTTTCAATTCAAAAAACTTCTTCAGAAAATGTCGACCTTATTTTTGAAGCTACATTGAATTCACGTTGGAGAATTTACTCTCAAAAATCAGATCCACATGGTCCTGACCCAACTTATATTGAATTTACAGATGGAACTGAATTAATTGGAGAGATTGTTGAAACAGGAGAATTAATACGAAAAATAGAACCTCTTTTTGATAACGTTGAATGCCTATCTTATTATAATAATGTTGTTTTTAAACAAACAATTCACCCTGATAAAAGATATGTAAATGCTATTGTTGGATATATAGCATGCAATGACACTATGTGCAAGGCTCCTGAAGAGCTTGAAATTGTGTTTGATTTAGAAAAGAATATTGCTGAATTAAAGGATTTACAGAATTTAGTTTCTGCCACTAATGACATAGTCCCAGAATTAACAAATCTAAACTTAGATAATCCTATTAGTGACTGTGGAAATTCTAGTTTTGAGAAGAATAAGAATAATAAAAGTATATGGCTATTATTTTTTCTTGGATTTTTGGGGGGGCTTGTTGCTATTTTTACTCCATGTGTATTCCCAATGATCCCTTTAACTGTAAGTTTCTTTACTAAGGATAATACAACTAAAGGAGGTGGTGTTTTTAATGCTGTTTTGTATGGTATTTTTATTTTGTTTATTTATGCAAGCTTAAGTATTCCATTTCATTTTGGTAGTGATCCTGCAATGCTAAATAAACTTTCTACAAGTTGGGTTCTTAATGTATTATTCTTTTTAATCTTCATGTTTTTTGCTTTTTCTTTTTTCGGGTATTATGACCTTAAACTCCCAAGTAAATGGGCTAACAAATCAGATACAGCATCTTCTAAGACTGGTATAATAGGAATTTTCTTTATGGCATTAACGTTGGCTATCGTCTCATTCTCTTGTACAGGACCAATTTTAGGGAGTGTTTTAGCAGGAGTATTAACAGATGGACCATGGCCAATTACTGCTGCCATGATTGGTTTTGGGTTTTCATTAGGGATCCCATTTGCTATTTTTGCAATGTTTCCAAATTTGTTAAGTAAGTTACCTCAATCTGGAGGATGGCTTAATTCTATCAAGGTAATATTAGGTTTTATTGAGATTGCATTAGCCTTTAAGTTTTTATCAAAAGCTGATTTAGTTGAACATTGGGGTATACTAAAGATAGAGGCTTTTTTGATATCATGGATATTGGTTGGTTTAGGACTAACGTTATATATACTTGGGAAAATTAAATTTCCTCATGATAGTCCAGTAAAAAGAATAAGTCTTTCTAGAGGAGTACTTGCTGTCATATTTTTCTCTTTTACTATTTATTTAATTAGCGGATTTAAATTTAATGAAAAAACAAATTCGTTTACCTCACTAAATATTTTAAGTGGGATAGCACCTCCAGTAGGCTATAGTTGGCTTTATCCTACAGAATGTCCAAGTGGATTAAATTGTTACCATACTTTTAATGCAGGTCAGGAAATTGCTCAAAGGGAAAACAAACCGATACTTCTTGATTTTACTGGTCATGGTTGTGAGAATTGTAGAAGGATGGAAGAGCGCGTATGGAGTGACAGTAAGATCCATGAAATTATTGATAAAAATTATATATTGATTTCTTTATATGTAGATGACAGAATGCTACTTCCAGAAGAAGAGCAGGGAGTAGTAGAAATTAATTATTCAGATGGATCAGTAAAGCATAAAAGAATAAAAACAATTGGCGATAAATGGGCGGTTTTTGAAATGCTTAGATTTAAACAACAAGGACAACCATATTATTTTTTACTAACTCCAGATGGTAAATTACTTAATAATCCTGTTGCGTATACACCAGATAAAGATGAATACAAAAATTGGCTTCAATGCGGATTAGATGCATTTAATGGATTAAATAATTAATACAATTTTTTTAAGAGAATGGTTATAATTAGCCGTGACACTTTTTATATTTCTTGCCACTACCACATGGGCAAGGCTCATTTCTACCAATTTTCTGATCTACCCTAATTGGTTGTATTTTTTGCACAGGGGCTCTCTGTTCTTGATTGTTTGCTTGTTGCTGTTGTGGCAAAGAAATCTCAGGTCTACTAGTTTCTAAATTCTTATTTTGTTGAATAGTTTCTTCTTTTACAGAAGAGTTTACAGGAGGATGAGCTTTTAATAAAAAAGAAACAATATCTCTATTTGCTTTTTGAATCATATTTTTAAACAAGTTAAATGACTCAAATTTATATATTAACAATGGATCTTTCTGTTCATAAACTGCATTTTGTACGGACTGTTTTAATTCATCCATTTCGCGTAAATGTTCTTTCCAAATATCATCAATGATCGCTAGAGTTACACTTTTTTCAATTGATTCAGAAATATTTTCTCCTTCTGAGTCAAAAGCTTCTTGTAAATTTGTTACAATTTGAAGAGTTTTCAACCCATCTGTAAAAGGGATAACTATATTTTCATATTTTTTAGATTCTTCTTGATATACCTTTTTAATTACAGGAAATACTTGCTGAGCGATATATGAAGATTTTCTAAGATAATTTTCATAACATTTTTTAAATACTTTTTCAGCTAATAAAATGCTATCTATAGATTTAAATTCTTCTTCTGTAACGGGGCTTTCAACAGCTAATCTAATCAAATCTAATTTTAATCCGTCAAAATTTTTTGTTTCGTGATGTTCTTCTATAATACTTTCACAAGTATCATAGATCATGTTTGATATATCTAATGAAAGCCGCTCTCCTAGAAGAGCATTTCTTCGTTTTTTATAAATAACCTCTCTTTGTTGATTCATGACATCATCATATTCTAGTAATCGTTTTCTTATACCAAAATTATTTTCTTCTACTTTCCTTTGAGCTCTTTCAATTGATTTACTAACCATTGAGTGTTGTATTACTTCTCCATCTTCTAATCCCATTCTATCCATTAGTTTTGCAATTCTTTCAGAACCAAATAATCTCATTAGATTATCTTCTAAAGAAACATAAAATTGTGAGGACCCAGGATCTCCTTGTCGTCCAGCCCTTCCTCTTAATTGGCGGTCTACTCTTCTGGAGTCATGCCGTTCAGTTCCAATAATTGCCAAACCACCTGCATTTTTTACTTCATCGGTAAGTTTAATATCGGTACCTCTACCAGCCATATTTGTAGCAATAGTTACTATACTTTTTTTACCGGCTTCTGCCACTATATCGGCTTCTTTTTGATGTAATTTAGCATTTAACACATTATGTTTTATACCTCTTCGTTTTAATATATTACTTAACAATTCAGATATTTCTACTGAAGTTGTCCCCACTAATATTGGTCTTCCTAATTTTGTTAAAGAATCAATTTCTTCTATTACAGCACTATATTTTTCACGATTTGTTTTATATACTAAATCATTATTATCATCTCTTTGAATAGGCCTGTTAGTTGGAATTACAACAACATCTAATTTATAGATCTCCCAGAATTCTCCAGCCTCAGTTTCTGCTGTTCCTGTCATTCCAGAAAGTTTTTCATACATACGAAAATAATTTTGTAGAGTAACTGTTGCATATGTTTGTGTTGCCGCTTCTATTTTTACATTTTCCTTAGCTTCAATAGCTTGATGTAATCCGTCAGAGTATCTACGACCTTCCATAATACGACCAGTCTGCTCATCAACAATCTTCACTTTATTATCCATCACTACATACTCTACATCTTTTTCAAATAAAGTATAGGCTTTTAATAATTGATTTACTGCATGTATTCTTTCGCTTTTTATTGCAAAATCTCTTAGTAATTTTTCTTTGTTAATTACTTTATCCTTATCTGAAGATTTTGATTTTTCAATCAAAGCAATTTCTTCTCCAACATCTGGCATAATAAAGAAGCCTTTATCTTCAATAGATGTTGTAACAAGTTGAATTCCTTTTTCAGTAAGTTCAATAGAATTGTTTTTTTCATCAATCACAAAAAATAATTCTGCATCTACTTTATGCATATCTTTAGACCGGTCTTGCATATAAAAGTTTTCAGTTTTTTGTAATTGTGCTTTCACTCCTTCCTCACTTAAAAATTTTATAAGGGCTTTGTTTTTTGGTAATCCTCGATATGCCCTTAGTAAATTAAATCCACCATTACTTTTATCACCTTCTTTTATTAATTGCTTAGCTTCTGCAATAACTGTGGTTACGTATTTTTTTTGTTCTGAAACTAATTTATTTACTTTATATTTTAATTCATTATATTCATGTTTATCTCCTTGCGGCGTAGGTCCTGATATAATTAAAGGAGTCCGAGCATCATCAATTAATACAGAGTCTACTTCATCTACAATCGCATAATGTAATTTTCGTTGAACTAAATCATTTGGGCGTCGCGCCATATTATCTCTTAGATAATCAAATCCAAATTCATTATTTGTCCCATAAGTAATATCTGCCTTGTAAGCCTGTCTTCTTTCTTCTGAGTTTGGAGAATGATTATCAATACAATCAATACTTAATCCATGAAATTGAAAGATAGGCCCCATCCATTCAGCATCTCTTTTTGCGAGATAATTATTAACAGTAACTAAATGAACACCTAGTTCAGATAATGCATTTAGATATACTGGTAATGTAGCTACTAATGTTTTCCCTTCTCCAGTTTGCATTTCAGCAATTTTCCCTTGATGCAATATAATACCTCCAATTAACTGTACATCATAGTGAATCATGTCCCAAATAACCTCATTCCCTGCAGCGGTCCATTGATTTTTAAATAAAGCAATATCTCCACTGATTGTTACAAAATCTTTATTAGTTGCTAAATCTTTATCAAAATCTGTTGCCGTAACTTCAAGCACTTTATTTTCTGTAAATCTTTTTGCGGTTTCTTTTATTACAGCGAATGCACTTGGAAGAATTTTTTCAAGAGCAACCTCCTTCTTTTTTAAAATCTCCTTTTGAAGATTGTCAATTTCAGAGTATAAATTTTCTTTTTCTTCAACAGCAAGATCCTTATTTTCTACTTTTTTATACAGGTTATCTAAATCTTTTTTATCTTCTTCTATAAAATTTCGGATTTCCTCTTTAAAAAAGAGTGTTTTTTTTCGAAGATCATCATTGCTAATATTATTTAATAATTGATATTCCTCCTTTATTTTAATTAATATTGGCTCAACACTTTTTATATCTTTTTCATATTTATTTCCAAAAAGACCTCCAATGATGTCGAATATTTTTTTCATGCTAATACGAAATTAAATGAATCTATTGCTATTATCAAATAAAACAAGCAATATTAAGTAAATTCAATGAAAGTTTATGATTTAATACTCTTCTTCGTTAAAGAAGAAATCTTCTTTTGAAGGATAATCTGGCCAAATCTCTTCTATGTTTTCAAATTGAATTCCTGGTTCTTCTTCTACTATTTCTTGTAAATTTTCGACTACTTCCATAGGAGCTCCTGAGCGAATAGCATAGTCGATCAATTCATCTTTTGTTGCAGGCCAAGGGGCATCCTCTAGCTTAGATGCTAGTTCTAGTGTCCAGTACATAAATCATTTTATTTCTGCAAAAGTAATTTTTTTACTGAATTAGAGCATGAATTAGAAGTTTTTTTCCCAAATTGTTTCAGAACCACCTTTTTGAAATAAAACAGTTCTTGCAAGAACAAACAGATAATCTGACAATCGATTTAAATATTTAAGGTGTATAGGCTTGATTTCTTCTTTAGAACCTAAGGCTACTAATTTACGTTCTGCTCTTCTACATACAGTCCTAGCGATATGAATAAGTGAGGAGGTTTTGTTACCGGAGGGTAGAACAAAATTCTTAAGGGCAGGAAGTTCTAATTCCATTCTATCGATTTCATCTTCTAAAACTGTAATATCTGAGTTCGTAACATCAACTAAATTAATTTTTTTACTTCCATCAAAAGCTATTACACTGGCCATATTAAAAAGTTGATGCTGTATTTTTAGTAATAAAGCATCATTTTCTTTGGGAATATTATGGTCAGAAATATGGCCAATAAAGGCATTTAATTCATCAATAGTCCCATAACATTCTAGTCGACAGTTATTTTTCTTAATAACCTTCCCTCCTAAAAGTTGTGTGTTCCCGGCATCTCCTTTTTTTGTATAAATTTTCATTTTTTTATCAGTTATGAGTTTTGTCAGATTCGATTTTACCATCTTTCAATCGAATAATTCTTTTCGCGCGTTTTGCTATTTCTGCTTCATGAGTTACAATAATAATTGTATTCCCATTTTCATGAATAGTACTAAATAAATTCATGATATCATTAGAAGTCTCGCTATCTAAATTACCAGTAGGTTCATCTGCTAGGATTATTGAAGGACTATTTATTAAAGCTCTTGCGATTGCGACTCTTTGTCTTTGTCCTCCTGATAATTCATTTGGTCTATGATCTATTCTGTCAGCAAGACCTACATTATTTAATATATTGAGCCCTCTCTTTTTTCGTTGATTCTGATTAATTCCTGCATAGATTAGCGGGAGCATAACATTTTCAAGAGCTGTAGAACGGGGCAATAAATTAAATGTTTGAAAAACAAAACCTATTTCTTTGTTACGTATCTCAGCTAGCTCTTCATCTTCTAGTAAGCTTACATCTCGAGAATTTAAAAAATATTTACCACTTGTAGGGGAATCTAAACACCCTAACATATTCATAAGAGTTGACTTCCCAGATCCGGAGGCCCCCATGAGTGCTACATATTCATTTTTATTTACATTAAAAGATATATTCTGTACGGCATTAATCTTTACACTTCCAACTTGAAAGCATCTATTTATATTTTTTATATCAATAATTCTTTTTGTCATTACACAAATGTAATTTTAAAATCGTACAACAGAATGTGTTTTTTTAAATTCCTTATCAAGAAATATTATCCCAAGAAAAAACAGATCTATAGAACAGGATACTTTTTTATGTTTTTTTATGTATTGCCATGCCTTTTCCATTCCTTCTGACCAATGAATATCATCAAATATAAAGATAGTTTCTTCATGACTATATTTTAATATTGTTTTAAAATATGAAATTGTAGATTTTTCTTTATGGTTACCATCAATAAATACTAAATCTACAGATTTGATTTTGTTTAATTTTTTTTCTAGGGTATCGCTAAAATCACCTAAAATTATCTCGATATTTTCTTGATTTATTTCTTCAAAATTATTTTTAGCGATTTGAGCTGTATTGCTACATCCTTCTAATGTAATTACGTTTGATTCTTTATTTCCACTTGCTAAATAACAAGTACTAATCCCTAGTGAAGTCCCTAACTCTAAAATTATTGAAGGTTTATATAATTGTGCTATTTTATATAATAATTGTCCAAATTTTTGATTCTTTGCAGAATTTCGTACAATATCTTTTATTTTACGTTTATCGGAATGATTAATATTAGAGCCAGCACCAAAATCATTTATTTGTATTTCTTTCTCCGATTTTAATAATTGATTACGCAGTTTAGCTATTTTAATAAAGTCTGTATTTTTTTTTAGCTGCCTTGTATTTTTTTCTCTCAAAAGTTGATTAATTTGATCAGGAACTATTTTATCAGAACAGATAGCTTTAAAATAAAACAATAAATACCTTATAAGAAAAGAGAATAATTTCATTACTTACAAAAATATAATTTTGAATATATAATTCTTATACTTTTGTATTTATGATTGTTATCACAGGAGCTGCTGGTTTTATAGGAAGTTGTTTTGTATCTAAATTAAATCAATTAGGTTATACTGATTTAATTTTAGTTGATGATCTGACCCCAGTTAAAAAGAAAAATTTAGATAATAAGAGGTTTAAAAATATTATCTCAAGAGCAGAATTTCTTAATTGGTTTTCAGACCACTTTTCTCTAGTGAGTCACGTCTTTCATCTAGGTGCCCGTACAGATACTACTGAATTAGATGTTGAGATATTTAAAGAGTTAAATCTTAATTATTCTAAAAAACTATGGGCTATTTGCACGAGTAATAACATTCCTTTTTTTTACGCTTCTTCTGCAGCAACATATGGTGTTGGAGAATTTGGATTCTCTGATAATCTAGAAATTATCCCTGAGTTATCTCCCCTAAACCCCTACGGTATATCAAAAAACGATTTTGATAAATGGGTTATTACTCAGAAACAGACTCCTTCATATTGGATTGGACTAAAATTCTTTAATGTATATGGTCCTAATGAGTATCATAAAGGAAGAATGGCATCAGTAATTTTGCATAGTTACCATCAAATTAAAGATACTGGAGAGATGAAATTATTTCGCTCACATAAAGAAGAATTTAAAGATGGAGAGCAATTACGAGATTTCATATATGTTAAAGATATAATAGATGTTCTTTCTTTTTTGCTAGAGAATAAAATCCCGAATTCAATTTATAATTTAGGGTCAGGAACAGAACGCTCATTTAATGATTTGGTCAAATCAGTTTTTCAAGCCATTGACCAAGAAATACGAATAAAATACATTGATATTCCAATAGACATAAGAGATTCATACCAATATTTCACTAAAGCAGAAATGGAAAAACTTAAAGAAGTTGGGTATAAAAAATCATTTACAAATTTAGAGGATGGAGTTTCTGATTATGTTAGAAAGTATCTGCTCCACAATATATATTATTAAGATTTCTGTCTTAAATCCACTAAAAATTCTCTTATATCTTTCAGGTAGCTTACAATTTTAATATTATCAATAGAATCTTCTTTATTCTCTCTAATCTTTTTTTTCGCTCCGGATAATGTAAAGCCTCGTTCTTTAACTAGATGATATATAACCCTAAGATTATCTAAATCTTTTTTTGTAAATAATCGGTTCCCTTTTTTATTTTTTTTTGGTTTTAAGATTGCGAACTCTTTTTCCCAGAAACGAATCAAAGAAATATTTACATCAAATATTTTAGCAACTTCGCCTATAGAATAAAATAATTTTTCTGTCGGTATCTTTTTATAGGGCATTAATCAAAGGATTGATTTGGTTGAGCAGACATTTCTAGCATTCTTTCATATTCATCTGGTGTTAAGTCATTATAGTAGAAATTTACAGGATTAATTTTACGATTATCTTTATGCACCTCATAATGTAAATGTGGAGCGACAGAGGTCCCTGTGCTTCCTACGTATCCGATAATTTCTCCTCTTTTAACTTTTTGTCCCTTACGTACAATGTATTTTGACATATGAGCATATAAAGTTTTGTATCCAAATCCATGCGTAATTTCAACATAGTTACCATATCCACGTCTGCTTCTACGTACTTTTGTTACTTTGCCATCACCAGTAGCATAAATTGGAGTACCTCGGGGAGCAGAGAAATCCATACCGGCATGTAATTTTCTTGTTTTATATATAGGGTGAATACGATAGCCATATCCACTTGCCATCCTACTTAAATCCTTATTAGATACTGGCTGTATAGCCGGAATAGAGGCTAACATTTCTGTTTTGTTTTTTGCAAGAGCTATAACTTCATCAAATGATTTGGATTGAATATATAATTGTTTTGTTAATTGATCAACTTTCATGGTTGTTTCTTCTGCTAATTTAGAATTGCTGTATCCACGAAGCATTTCATATCTATTTACTCCTCCAAAACCTGCTTTTCTGATAGAATTAGGTATAGGCTCTGCTTCAAAAATAACCCTATATATATTATCGTCTCTATGTCGAACATCATCTAAAACTAGTTCTAGTTGACTCATTTTCTCGTCAATTACTTTATAATTAGATGTTAGATATTCAATTTCTCGTTTTAGCTGTTTTTCTTTTGGGCTATCAATGAATTGAAAAAAAATGATTATCATGATAAAGCCAAAAAATGCACTAGTTAAAAGAAATAATGAAGTTCTTTTAATTTTATCAAGAAGACTAAGTTGAATTCGTTTGTAACTTAGTGTGCGAGTATCATAATAATATTTTACTTTAGCCATATTGAAATAATATTTTGCAAATTTAATCATTTGGAATCAGATATATAATTAAACTATAATGGTTTCTAACAATTTAATGTGTAAATAAGAACATGAAATCAGATAAATTAAGGGAGGCATTTTTTGATTTTTTTATTACAAAAGGACATAAGCAGATTCCCTCTGCACCTATGATTGTTAAAGATGACCCATCTTTAATGTTTACAAATGCAGGGATGAATCAATTTAAGGGTGTTTTTTTAGGAGATAAAACTCCAAAAGACCTTAAGATTGTTAATTCTCAAAAATGCTTGAGAGTTTCAGGTAAACATAATGATTTAGAAGAGGTTGGACATGATGGTCACCATCATACAATGTTTGAGATGTTGGGAAACTGGTCTTTTGGAGATTATTTTAAAGCCGAGGCTATTGATTGGGCATGGGAATTCTTAACTAAAATTTGCAAATTAGATCAAGAGAGAATATATATTACCATATTTGAGGGGGAGGCGAGTCAGCAATTAGATAGAGATGCAGAGAGCTATAATATATGGAAGAAATATATCTCTAAAGACCGGATAATTAATGGCAATAAAAAAGATAATTTTTGGGAAATGGGAGATACTGGTCCGTGTGGCCCATGTACAGAAGTCCATTATGATAATCGCTCGCAGGACGAGAGAAAAACTCTTCCAGGTGGAGATTTAGTTAATAAAGATCATCCACAAGTTATAGAGATATGGAATCTAGTGTTTATTTGCTTTAATAGACTATCTAATGGCACTTTAGAGGCTTTGTCTAATAAACATGTAGATACAGGAATGGGACTGGAGAGATTATCTATGATTATGCAAAACAAAGATTCTAATTACGATACAGATGTTTTTGAGTCTATTATCGGAAAGATTGTAAAAATTACAAATATAGAATACGGTTCAGATACAGAATCTGATATTGCAATTCGTGTTATAGCAGATCATCTTAGGGCTGTTTCATTCTCTATTGCAGATGGACAATTACCTTCTAATATAAAAGCAGGATATGTTATTCGTCGCATTTTACGACGAGCTATCCGTTATGGATATTCTTTTTTGGGGATGAAGAATTCATTTATTTATAAATTAGTACCTGTTTTAGTTTCAGAAATGAGTGAATATTATCCTGAGATAGAAGCTCAGAATCAATTTATTCAGGATGTTATTAAAGAAGAAGAAGAGGCTTTTTTACGTACACTTTCAGGAGGACTTAAGCAAATAGATGAAATTTTAGCTTCTGGAGGTAAGAATATTTCCGGCAAGCAAGTTTTTGAGCTTTATGATACTTTTGGGTTCCCTAATGATCTTACTGCTCTTATTCTTGAAGAGAATGGAGTTACATATAATCAGGAGGAATTTAATATAGAAATGCAAAAACAGAAAAATCGTTCTAAATCTGCAGCCCAGGTAAAAACTGGTGATTGGAATGTTGTTTTAGAAGATGAAAAACAAGAATTTATAGGGTATGATACTCTAGAGACTAAAATTAAGATTAGTCGCTATAGGGAGATAACTATAAAAAATCAAACTTTATATCAGCTTGTATTTAATTTGACTCCTTTCTATCCTGAGGGAGGAGGTCAAATAGGTGATGTTGGAGTCATATCTTCTGCTGATGAGAATATTGATATTATAGATACCAAAAAAGAGAATAATCTTATTATTCATTTTGCAAAGAAGCTTCCTAGCAATTTAGAATCTGAGTTTCTTGCTCAGGTCAATTTGGAAAATAGACAGAATATTTGTTGCAACCATACAGCAACTCATTTATTACATCAGGCATTAAGAGAGATTCTAGGAGTACATGTAGAACAAAAAGGCTCTCTAGTGTCTTCCTCGTATTTACGTTTTGATTTTTCTCATTTCTCAAAAGTTGACAAGGAAGATTTAAAGAAGGTCGAGAGATATATAGACAAGAAGATATTACAAAACATTCCTTTACAAGAAGACAATATCCCTTTAACAAAAGCAAAAGAAATGGGAGCTATGATGCTTTTCGGAGAGAAATATGAGGATGTAGTACGCTTAATACAGTTTGGAGGATCAAAAGAACTATGCGGTGGGACACATGTATCTCATACAGGAGAATTAGGCTTATTTAGGATAGTATCTGAAAGCTCTGTATCTGCAGGAATTCGAAGGATTGAGGCTATTACTGCAGATAAAGCGCTAAAAGCAATAGAAGAGCAAGATTCATTATTAAGTCATATCCAGCAAATAGTAAAGGAACAAGATATTTTACAAGCCATTAATAACTTAGTGTCATCAAATAAAGAAAAAGACAAAAAGCTTGCTGCACTTAGAAATGAGGAGATTATATCTATAAAGAGTAAATTATTAGATCATGTAATTAAAGTTAACAATATTGGTTTCATAGCTCAAGAGGTAGATTTATCAGCTGAGGAGATGAAAAACATATGTTTTGATTTAAAACAAAATGAAAAGAACTTAGTATTAGTACTAGCTTCAGTTAAAGAAAATAAAGTTCTACTTAGTTTATTTGTATCTACAGATCTTGTAGATTCAGGCCTTGACGCTTCTTCTATTATAAAAGAGTCTTCTAAAGCAATTAAGGGCTCTGGGGGAGGACAGCCTTTCTTCGCTACAGCAGGAGGTATAAATCCAAAAGGGATTAAAGAGGCATTCTCTATCATTAAACAGTTATTATCTAAATAAAAAAAAGACCACAAAACTGCGGCCTTTTTTTATTTTTTATGATAGGAATATCTATATTACATGTCTAACTTCCATGCTAGACCAAAATTAAATACGCCGTCTCTTTTATCTGTTTCAGGGTCTTTTTGAACAGGCAGAGAAAAACTAGGTTCTATAAATAGTGATTCCCATGCATTAAATGAATATCCAAGACCTAGTTGCATCTCATCAGAAAATGCTGAAGTAGGGGCAAACATCGAAATAAATAAATTTTCATTGTGCAAATATCTAGCCCAAACTTGAAAATCTTCTTCTCCATTTCTAGCGCCACCTATCGCAAAATTATCTGCTACTTGATAACCAATACCTAACCTATCAGTAAAGCTTTCTAATCCCCATTCTTCTTGTGGTTCAGCATCAGCATCTGGTGCATTTACAGTAGTCATTACCATAAATTGCGCAGATACAAATAATGTCGAAAGAGCGAAACATCCAGTGAGTAAAAATTTTTTCATATCATACAGTTTTTAGTTAATACGGGCGCTAAGATAGTAATCATTATTGTCTTTTCTTATAAAATCTACTATTATTTTTAACAATCGGCTGTTAAGTTGTTGTTTAATAGGAAGTTACAGCAGTATAGGGCAAAAAAAAAGGGCTGTAAAACAGCCCTTTTTTTATCTAAAATATGCGGTAATTACGGAGTAATCTGTAATCCTACCCACATATATTTGTCAGCATCACCTTCAGCAATAGCATCAGTTACATATCTAAGACTCAGTGAAGCATTGTCATTAAGACTATAACCTAAACCAAAATCTACTACTGTTCTATCCCATTCATCCCAGTCAACACCATCTCTTTGAGTATCTTCTGGTGCTTCCATTCCTGAAGAAACAGTAGTCCAACCAACACTAAGACTAACAGCTCCCATAGTGTAGTCAACATCAACACTCATAGCTACATCTTCAGCAGCTAAGTGACCCATGTTACCATGCGTCAACCAGTTGTTGTCACTTCCGTCTGCATTTGCAGAAGTACTTACTTGATTGATCTGTAATCCAGTTGTATCATCAACTAAAGTATCATTCGCATGACCAAGGTAGCCACCTAAATTACCTACCCCAGAAGCAAAACCAGACTCACCATAAGCAGTTCTTGAAAGACCTAGGCTAAGGTTATCATTTACAGCATAACCAGCAGAAATAGTCATAACATCCATATCTGTAGGTGTTTCACCTGCTGCTGTTGTAGAAGCAGTGTTGTAAGAAAGACCAAGATCAAATCCTGACATAGTATAGTTAAGATCTAATCCCATTGCATTACTTTTATCACCAGCCTCTCCACCATCAATTGCAGAGTTGTCCATGTAGAAAAGGTTCATATTCCAGTTATCTCCTGATTTACTAAGGTTAGCAAATAAAGCATTGTTGCTGTTTTCTTGCATAACAGTATCAGCATCCTCTTCAGGAGCATTTTCTCTAAACCAACCAATGTCTACATTTGCAAGATCATTGTTAACAGAGAATTTCATTCCATCCCAAGTTTGTCTAACTGGATTCCAATCGTTTTTTCCAATAATAGTTCCTGATCCATATTCTAAAGCTTGACGACCAGCAGTCATATTAGCAAAACCGAAAAGAGACGTAGTACCGTATGCTTCGTATACATCGATGCTTGCAGGAGTTGTTTCATCATTCTCCCCTAATGTATAGTTCACAACACCGCTCACGTGAATACCCCAATCAGAGTCTCCCCATGTTACGCCTAAGGTAGCTCTTTGATCAGTACTCATCATATCATTCTCACCATGCATGTTTATTCTGGTACGAGAATCACCTGACCAATCCTGAGCAAAAACTCCCGTTGTTATTAATCCTAAAGCAAGGATTAATGAATTACGTAAATTCTTTTTCATAATTAATTAATTTGGTTAATACGCGGCAAAGATAAACTACTCATTTAACCCGAGCAAACGAAAACGGCACCTTTTTTAACATTATAATGTGCATATAGGGCATAAGTCACTTATAATCAGTAACTTAGTCTTTCTTTTTTTGTGGAAAAAATAGGCTAAAAAACACTTCATTTTTATGAAAAAACGTCTAAAATCAGCCAAATTTTGGAATTATTCTCTATAATTCACCCACTTCATAATTTCTTTATAGGAAGGCTTTTTCCCATACATAAGTATACCTACTCTATAAATCTTACTTGCTAGCCAGGTTGTAAAAAGAAATCCTATTATAAGTAAAAGCATTGAAAGAGCCAGCTCCCAAGATGGCACACCAAAGGGTAATCTTACCATCATAATTACTGGTGAGGTAAAAGGAATAACAGATAGCCAAAAAGCAAGAGAGCCATCAGGGTTTTCCATAATGGGCTGTATGAGTATAAAAGATAGAATTAGAGGTATTGTTATTGGTAATATAAATTGTTGTGTATCAGATTCTGCATCTACAGCAGATCCAACAGCAGCAAATAATGCGCTATAAAGCAGATATCCTATTAGAAAGTAAAATAAAAATGATAGCAAAATCTGTATAATGTTTATCCCTCCAAACCAGCTATTAACCTCTCCTAGTATAAGAGAATTATCTTGCGACATATTTTGTATTGTATCATTTAGAAAAAGGGCTTCAATGACAGAGGAAAGAATTAAAGTCAGTCCTATCCAAAGGACAAATTGAGTTAGACCAACTAAGGCAACTCCTATAATTTTCCCCATCATGAGTTGAAATGGTTTTACTGAAGAGATAATCACTTCTATGATACGATTTGTTTTTTCTTCTATTACTCCACGCATTACCATTGTACCGTACATAAAAATGAAAATATAGATTAAAATACCAGACATAAAACCAATACCTGTACTTACTTCTGCATTAGAACTGGTCGCAGTCCCATCTTCTGATATGATTTTGGTAATTACATTGATATTACTTTCTGCTGCTTTAATTGTTTGTACTGATATGCCTGCATTTTTAAGGTTTTCTTTTTCCAGTATATACTCAAGCTCTACTTCAATATTATTTCTAGTAGCAAGGGCTATTTGTTGATTAGAATAAAGAGTATACACATTATCTTTTATATCTAGAAGAGCATAATATAAATTTGAATTAAAATTTGACTTTAATGCGAGATATTCTTCTTGTGATATAATTTTAAAATGAAGTAGCTCTCTATTTTCTAATTGAGAGGCGATAACATTTTCCTCTTCATAAACAGCAATTAAGCGGTCCTGCTGACTTTTTAAGGCTAACATTGTAGGAGCTATAATTAAAGCTACCATTAATAAGGGCGCTACAATTGTCATGATGATAAAAGTCTTTTTTCGTACCCTCACAAGATATTCTCGTTGAATTATAAGCCAAATCTTATTCATGATTTACTGCTTTTATAAAAATATCTTCCATGCTTGGTAATCTTTTTTTGAAAGAAATTATATTAAACTCTTTATTAATAGATTCTAGAATTACTTGTATGCTATTCCCATTGTTTGGTTCTATTATGAAAGTATTCTCTTCTCTATTAATAATCTCAAAAAGGTTATTCTTCACTAATTCCCCTTGTAATAATGTAATCTCATATGTTTGATCTGTAAATTTTTGTTTTATGCTACTAATAGGCCCATCTAGTATAGTTTTTGCATTATGGATAAGAGCAATATCAGTACAAATCTCTTCAACGGATTCCATCCTATGTGTAGAAAAAATAATGGAGGTCCCTTGCTTACTTAATTCTAATATTTCATCACGTATAATAGCGGCATTTATAGGGTCAAAACCACTAAAAGGCTCATCAAAGATTAACAGTTCAGGCTGATGAATAATAGTGACGATAAATTGTATCTTCTGTGCCATTCCTTTTGATAATTCTTCTACTTTCTTATGCCACCAATCCATTATATTTAATTTTTCAAACCAAAATTTTAATTTTTGGATTGCATCTTTATAGCTCATTCCTTTTAGTTGAGCTAGATATAGTGCTTGTTCTCCTACTTTCATTTTTTTATAAAGACCTCTTTCTTCTGGCAAATAACCAATTAAAGGAATATGAGAACGATTTAATATTTCTCCATTAAAATACAATTCCCCACTATCAGGAGCAGTAATTTGATTAATGATACGCATTAGTGTTGTTTTTCCCGCACCATTGGGACCTAATAATCCAAATATACTACCTTGAGGTATTTTGATATTTATATTATTTAATGCTATGTAATTACCGTACTGTTTAGTAACATTTTTTGCTATGAATATGCATGTATTCATTTATTGGCTAAACATTTCTTTAACCCTAGAGAAGAAAGATTTATCTTTTTCTGTAGGGTTTGGCTTAAAAGTTTTTGAGTTTTGAGTTTTCTCAAAGAATTTTTTTTCTTCTTTACTAAGATCCTGAGGAGTCCAAACATTCACATGGATTAATAAGTCTCCTTTACCATAGTTGTTAATTGATGGCAAGCCCTTACCTTTTAAACGTAAAATTTTTCCGCTTTGTAGTCCCGGGTCTAACTGTACACGTGCTTTCCCTGATATAGTAGGAATTTCAGATGAAGTCCCAAGTGCAGCTTCTGAGAAGCTGATATAATGATCATAATGTAGGTTTTGTCCATCACGGATTAGTTCCGGATGTTCTTCTACTTGTATTAATACTATCATATCTCCACTAATACCACCAAAAGGCGCATCATTACCTTTTCCACTCATTTTTAATTGCATTCCATCTTCAACCCCTGCGGGGATTGTGATTTTTACAGTTTCTTCATGTTGAACCATACCATTAGAATCTGATCCTTTTGCTTTTTGGTCTATAGTTTTACCATGACCTTGACATGCAGGACATGCACTTGATGTTTGCATTTGCCCTAATATAGTATTGCTAACTCGGGTAACTTGTCCAGTACCATTACAGGAAGAACAATTTTTATGTGTTGTCCCTGATGCATTTACTAGTCTTTTTACCTTAATTTTTTTATCTACACCCTTTACAATTTCTTGAAGATTTAGAGATAGCCTTATCCTTAAATTAGACCCCTTACTTACTCTTCCACCTCTACCACCTCCTCCAAAAAAGGATTCGAAAGGAGATCCTCCTCCTCCAAAAATATCACCAAATTGACTAAAGATATCATCCATACTCATTCCACCACCAAAGCCACCACCACTAGAACCTCTCATGCCAGCATGACCAAATTGATCATATCGCTGTCGTTTTTCATCGTTATTTAAGACATCGTAAGCCTCAGCTGCTTCTTTAAATTTTTCTTCAGCTGTTTTATCATCCGGATTTTTATCTGGATGATATTTTATGGCTAATTTTCTATAGGCATTTTTTAATTCCTTTTTACTAGCACTTTTACTAACACCTAATATTTCGTAATAATCACGTTTTTCCATTATATTATTTTAGTTGCTTACTACGACTTTTGCAAAGCGGAGGACTTTTTCTCCTAGAACATATCCTTTTTCTATGACGTCAACAATCTTTCCTTTTGATTTTTTGTTTTCCGCAGGGATTTTACTAATTACTTCATGATAATCTGTATCGATTTTTTTACCTACTGCATCCTCAATTTCTTTTAAACCACGTTTATCTAATTCAGATTTCAACTTATTGTAAATTAAAACAACACCATGATCTTCAGTATAATTATTTGCTTTAATAGCCCTTTCCAAATCATCTAAAATTGGAAGTAAGCCTGTTATAATATCTTGACCAGCTGTTGTAAATAAATCTATACGTTCTTTTGCGGTACGTTTTCTAAAATTATCAAATTCTGCAAATAATCTAAGATATTTGTCTTTTTCTATATGTAGTTGGTCTTTTAAAGTTGGTTTCTTATTTTTTGTTGCTTTTGATTTTTTCATTTTTCTATCTAATATTTCAATTTATACAACTGCAAATAGCTTGCCATAATTAAAATTACGACAATCTGACAGTGTAATTTATTTTTGCAGATTTTTTAGGAATACATGAAGAGCTTCCCCTTTTACATTTTTAGCAATGATAACCCCTTTTCCGTCAATAATAATGTTATACGGTATACTTCGAACTTTATATTTTCTAGAACCTTTTGATTCCCAACCATCTAGCTCTGAAACATGGAATTTCCAGAATAAATTATCTCTTGAGATTGCGTTCATCCAATCTATTTTCGGGTCTTCTTGTATTTGCTTTCCAAATCGATTTTTTCGTCCATCTAGTGAAAAGCTAAATATCTCAAATCCTACACCTCCTTTGAAAGATTTCTCCTTGAATTTTCTATATGCATTTACTAAATTAGGGTTTTCTAAGCGACAAGGATAACACCAAGAAGCCCAGAAATCAATTAATACTATTTTTCCTCGAAGGTCGGATAATTTCATTAATTTATCGGCAGGATTTTTATATGCCAACTCTGGGGCTATATCACCTTTATTTAAGCCGATCTCTTGACCATATGTATTTGAGAATACGATACAAGTTATTAATAAACAAAATAGTATTTTTCTCTTTTTGAGCATAATTATTCTAATTTAATCAAATCTTTGAATTTGCGCGCCAATAGCATTCAATCGAGTATCAATATTTTGATATCCACGATCAATTTGCTCTACATTATGTATTATACTTTCTCCTTCTGCAGCTAATGCAGCTAATAATAAAGAAACTCCAGCACGAATATCAGGAGAAGTCATAGTTGTGGCTTGAAATTTAGATTTATGGTTTAGACCGATAACAGTTGCCCTATGAGGGTCGCAAAGAATAATTTGAGCTCCCATGTCAATTAACTTATCTACAAAGAATAATCTACTTTCAAACATCTTTTGGTGGATCAATACAGACCCATTAGCTTGTGCAGCAACAACTAATACAATACTTAGTAGATCAGGGGTGAACCCTGGCCAAGGGGAATCTGATATAGTAAGAATAGAGCCGTCAATAAAATTTTGTACCTCATAACTTTCTTGAGCAGGGATATGTATATCGTCACCAATTCGATTTATTTTTATGCCAAGTTTTCTGAATATTGAAGGAATTAAACCTAAATCATCATAAGAAACATTCTTAATAGTTATTTCTGATTTTGTAATTGCAGCTAAACCAATAAAACTTCCAATTTCTATCATATCTGGCAGAATAGTATGCTCACATCCATGCAATTTTGTCACACCTTTAATAATTATAAGATTGGACCCTATCCCTTCAATATTTGCTCCCATTTTATTTAACATTTTGCATAATTGCTGTAGGTATGGTTCACATGCTGCATTATAAATGGTTGTCACGCCTTCTGCCATGACGGCAGTCATAATAATATTTGCAGTACCAGTAACAGAAGCTTCATCTAAAAGCATATATGTTCCCTTCAATCCATTTGTGGTTACTTTATAAAACTCTTCTTTTTTATCATAGTTAAACTCTGCACCTAATTTTTCAAAGCCTATAAAATGGGTATCTACTCGTCTTCGTCCAATTTTATCTCCTCCAGGACGAGGTATGTAACCTACTCCATATTTAGCTAAAAGAGGGCCAACAATCATTATTGATCCTCTAATTTTACTACTTTCAAGCTTAAATTCTTTTGAAGTTAAATAATCAAGGTTGATTTTATTGGCAGTGAAGCTGTAACATCCCGAAGCAACTTTTTTTATGCTGACATTTAGGTCTTTTAAAAGATTAATTAGGATATTTACGTCACGTATATCAGGGATATTTTTTATAATTACCTCTTCATCAGAAAGTAATACAGCACAAATTACTTGTAAGGCTTCATTTTTCGCTCCTTGAGGGCATAGCTCTCCTTTAAGTTTTACACCTCCTTTGATTCGGAATGAACTCATTTTCTTTTTTTAAACTTTCGTTTGTGATATGATTTCTTATTTTTTGTGATAGATCCTCCATTGATATATTCAAATCCTTCTGGAAGAGATAGCTTCCCATTTGACAATTTCTCTAGGTGAAGAGAAATAGTTTGATTATCCACAGAGTCTTTATTAAAAAGTAGATAGCATTTTTTCATATGATTAGCTATCATCCCAGTTAAAGATTTTTGTTTTTCAGCATCACTCATATTAATTGCTATTTCAATCATTTCTTCTATTGTTGAGCCATAAAATGAAAACTTACTAGTTTTAGTTATATATTCAAGCTTATTAGGTTTTTCTTGTAGCTTCGACACTTCTGGCATTGGATAAGGTGATTCAATATTAATCTTAAATTCAGACATAATATATAGGTGATCCCATAATTTATGCGTGAATTCCTTTACATCACGAAGATGAGGATTCATTTTACCCATAAATTTTATTACGCTGTCTACACATTTTTTTCTTTCTTCTAAATCTTGAATACTACAAGCATGTTGTATCATTTTATGTACAGTTCTCCCATATTCTGGTATAATTAGCGGTTCTCTTTGAGTGTTATATTGCATACTGTTTTATTTGATTACAAAAGTAATATAAAATAGTGAACGTTAAACTATCTATTTGTAATATTAAAGTCCTAATGTTATTGCAAATAAATAATTCCTTCCTGCCTGAGGGAAATACCCACTCATATTATAGCCTTCTTTACCTTTTGTAACATATATGTCATCTTGCCTTGGGTCATAATTTTCAGAAATAAAACGATAAGTCCAAGCATTATTTTCATATTGACTATCTAACACGTTGTTTATTTGCAGACTAATTTTTGTTTCCGTGAAGAGAGGGTTCTTCAGATAATAGATTATACGTATGTGATTTATTAAATACTCTCCTAAAATTCGTTCTTGAGAAGATGTGTTATCAATGTATTGATCCCCTACATATTTAGAAATAAAGTTTAATTCTAGATTATTAATTAGTGAATAGCTAATCTGTGACCCCCAAATTATATCAGGAGAAAAGGCGATATCTGTATTGTTATGCTCTAGAGAATCTTGTCCCCAAGAATCCCAGTTGTCTATGTATTCTATGAAATGATGAATTTTATTTTTACTTAATGTTATATTCCCCTGCCATTTTACCTGGTTCGAGAATTGTATAGCTCCTTCTATTTCTAATCCGGCCCTAAATGATTTTGCTACATTCGCACGAATATATGATCCAACATTATTGATTTCTCCTGTTGGAACCAATTGGTTTTTATAGAGCATATAGTAAATATTAGCAGCAAGTGAGACATTTTTTTTATTAATCTTATATCCTGCTTCATAATTATATAGAGT
The DNA here is from genome assembly GCA_036339955.1 of Bacteroidota bacterium. Taxonomy (GTDB): domain Bacteria; phylum Bacteroidota; class Bacteroidia; order Flavobacteriales; family BACL11; genus JAYYZX01. The sequence goes on along the minus strand of JAYYZX010000003.1, from coordinate 54,648 downwards.
TTCATGTTTAGGATATGATCCAAATTCACTATCAACATAATCATTTCTATTAGGTTCTTTATTTGCTATTCCAAAGGAACTATATATCGTTTGTTGTTTGTTTATTGCATATTGGACACCAAATTTAGGATTAAAAAACAACAATTCTGTTTTTTGATCTTCAGGGAAATACCCTTCATCATATCCTGTAAATGTATATTGTACAGTCCGTCCCTGCATATCTATAAATAATACAGTTTTATTTAGATATTGGTAATTTAATTTTGCAAAAATATTATGGTCATCTTTTAAAGCTTTATTCCAATAATATTGATGATTATATGCTCCATTTGCAGCATATTGAGCCCAAATAATATTCCCATAATGCTGACCTTCATATCTATTTGAAGCACCCCCTAGAGTTAAATTTAATTTATTTGTTGTATGATTTATTGAATAGGTAATACCTGTAAAATCATTATTCAACCATTTTCTTCTTATTAAATCAGTATTTGTAATTAGAGTGTCATTAATTTGCATATTCTCTAAACCATAATCAGTAAGATTTTCATTCAATTTTTCTTGTTCATAATAGCCTTCTCCATGTGTATAATGGAATGCAATATTAAAACCTGTTTTTTGATTAATTTCTTTAGTATAGTGTAATTGATAATGTGTTTGTATATAATTATCAATTTCATTTTCATATGTATATGTGTTATATGTTCTCAACTTGTCATTTTCTAGATATTGTAGAGGGACTCCATTCCAAGCTTGATAGGTACGTTCCTCCCCTCTAAAGAGAAGAGCTTTAAACGAGCTATTTTCCCCATAATATGTGCCTGACAAAAAATGTGATTCTAAATTAGCATCGGCTCTATCTATAAATCCATCTGATTTAATTTTTGATATTCTCCCTTCTACTCCGAAGTTATTATTTATGACTCCAGTTCCAAATTCTATATTATTTTTCATTGTATTAAAGGATCCAATACTGTGGCTAGTGATAGCATATGCTCTCTTTCTTAATTTATTAGTCTCTAAATTGATAGTGCCTCCAAATGCTGAGCCCCCATTAGTAGAGGTGCCGACACCTCTCTGTATTTGAATTTTTTCCACTGAAGATGCAAAATCAGGCATATTCACCCACCAAACTCCTTGACTCTCTGAGTCGTTTAGAGGAATACCATTTATAGTCACATTAATTCTAGTTGCATCAGATCCTCTAAGTCGAAATCCAGTATACCCAATTCCTGCACCAGCATCAGACGTATGAACAATTGATGGGGTCATAGATATTATATAAGGCATATCTTGACCTAGATTAGATTTTTCTAAATCAGTTTTGTCTAAATCGGTAAATGCAATCGGTGTTTTTTTATCTGCACGAGTAGCATTTATATTTACTTCATTTAATATTTTCTTAATTGGAATTGTATCATTCTTTTGTTGTGAAAAACTCAAAAAAGGGACTATAAATAGTATAATTAAAATTTCTTTTTTAATACGCATAGATATTTTTTTTATGAATTAGAGGTTACAAAATTTATACAGGGGCTTTAAAATTGAATACATATTCCCTTTTAGGAATTACCCTAACAGGTTCAATGGGTATAATCTCAGCCTTTATAATTGTAAGGCACCCCCAGTTAATGATGTGCAAACTTAATTATTTTTTAAACAACTATTTATTTTTTTTATAGCAGAGGCTACTCGTTTTTTATATGATCCACTGATAATTATATAGTTTCGGTCAACTAATTCTGTTTTATAAATTTCAAAGAGATGCTCTCTATCTTTTGGGTGTTCTCTTTGAGAGTCGAATTCCCAAGGGATATCAGGCTTACATAACAAATATATTCGATTTTCCTGCTTTTGTTTCCTTATTTGTGATTTAATGAAATGATGGCAAAAGCCATATTTATATTCACTCCATATTTTTAACGTAATCAAGTCAGTATCTAGTAATGATAATGGTCTTTCACATAACTCCTTATTAATATGTTCTTTTGCAATTACTAAAATATCTTTTGATGTATAGCTTCGTTTTAAAGCGGAGATGTATTCTCTAGAGTATTCTTTTATACAGGGGATTTGAAAATGGCTGCCAAGTTCTTTTATAAGAGTTGTTTTTCCTGTGCTTTCCGGTCCTGTAACAATGACTTTAAGCATTCTTTTTAATTTGTTTAGCCCATGAAAAATATCCAAAAATAGCCATTGCAGTATATAGCATAAATAAAATAGCAGTTTTTTCTAATGCCCTTTCTTGATATAAATGTATTGATGTTATATCAATTACAATCCAATAGAGCCAGTTCCCCAGTACTTTTTTTACCATCATATAAGTGGCGGCTATACTAAAAATAGTTGTAAATGCATCTAAAATTGGCATGGAAGCATCTGTATAGATTGTAAAATAAAAACCCATAAAGAATGTTGATATTACCCCAACAATAATAATAAGTAGATGCTTAGTCAGGCCCCATTCAGTAATATTTAAAACTGGAGAATTACTCTTTTTAGACCAATTCCACCATCCATAGAATGCCATAAATAAATAAAAAATTTGCAATCCTGTTTCAGAGTATAATCTTGCTTCATAACATATGTATATATATAATGATACGCTTACTATAGCAGCAGTCCAACATGAAATATGTTCTTTTGCTGCTAGGACTACATAAAGTAAGCTGAAAATAATAGCTATAGTTTCTATACCCAACATTTAACACTTTTTTTTCGTAATATATTCAGATTTTTATATTTCATGAATAGCAGTAGATATCTTATGTATTAAGGAAGGATCTTTTTCAATTGCATTCCCGACAACAATAATATCTGCTCCCGCATTACAGCTTTTTATTGCTTGTTCTGGAGAAGATATTCCTCCCCCTACTATTAGTGGAGTAGTTATAGAATTTTTTACAGAGCTAATCATTTCCTGAGAGATACAATTTATTGCTCCACTTCCGCCATCCATAAAAATCAATTTTAATCCTAACATCTCTCCAGCTAATGCAGTTGCACTTGCAATATCATTTTTTGTATAAGGGATAGGTATTGTATTGCTCATATACGATACTGTAGTTTGTTGACCACTTTCTATTAACATGTATCCAGTGGAAAGAATTTCAAGATTAGTATTTTTTAAGATAGGAGCTGTAATTACCTGTCTCCCAATTAGCATCTCTGGGTTTCTCCCTGAGATTAACGATAAAAACAAAATACCAGTAGCTTTATTATTTACCTGCATTGCATTTCCAGGAAATAAAATAATAGGTATTGTACTGTGAGATTTTATTGTTTCAATACAAGAATCTAATGAGTCTGTTTTTAATAAACTTCCTCCAACAAAAAAAAGGTCGATTTTAGCATTATTAGCAAGCTTAATAATTTTTATTAAATCAGATTGTTTTTTCTGGTCAGGATCAATAAGAATTGCAAACATCTTCTGCTCTTCACGAATTTTTGTTTTTATCAATTTATATATATTCATGAGCCTTTACAAATCAGTCATTATTTGCAAAAATACACTAAATAGTGATTATCTATTTTCTCATAGTGTAATTTATATTTTTTTGTATATAAATATGTGTTTAACTCCCCTTTTTTCTTAATTTGAAATGGGGTAATTGATAAATCTCGGATATAATTTAAATTCCCTATTTGATGTATTTTAAATAAGCATTCTTTTGCAGACCAAATTAATGTAGCTTTTTCATTATTTAAATTTTTATGTTTCTCAATATCGATAAATCTAGAAGCTATATTTAATGGCGTTTCAGTTATTTCTTGAATGTCAATACCTACAGTGTTATTACTAATAATAATAGCAATAAACCGATGCGTATGTGATATACTAATATCCTTGTTAAGGATTTGAGGAGCCCCATATTTATTATAAAAGATTTTATATTTAGAATTAATTTCTTTTAATAGTAGTCTTGTAGCTAACCATTCTTTTTTCCGTTTTGTATTAATTACATCTCTTTCTGTTTTTTGAGAGCTTAATGAGATTAATAATTCTAATGATTCTTTAATTTCCCAAACAGCTAATATGCTATTCTTATTTATTTGTTTTTTAGTTAGTAATCCCATGATTTATTTATCTGCTTCAAAGTAATAATAAATTGATCAATTATATATATCTTTGCACTTCTTTTTTGAAACAAATAAAATGGATATAATAGTGGAAAAACAAAATTATAAAGTAAAAGATATCTCATTAGCAGAATGGGGTAGAAAAGAAATCGTATTAGCTGAGGCGGAAATGCCAGGCTTAATGTCTTTACGTACAGAATATGGTGATCAGAAACCATTAAAGGGTGCTAGAATTGCAGGTTGCTTACATATGACAATTCAAACAGCAGTACTGATAGAGACTCTAATCAAATTGGGAGCTGAAGTTAGTTGGTCTTCATGTAATATCTTTTCTACTCAAGATCAGGCAGCAGCTGCTATTGCAGCTACAGGTGTTCCTGTTTTTGCCTGGAAAGGAATGAATGAAGAAGATTTTGATTGGTGTATTGAACAAACACTGACAGCTTTTAAAGGCAATAAGCCATTAAATATGATTCTTGACGATGGAGGAGATTTAACTAATATGGTGTTAGATAAATTTCCTGAGTTGGTTTCAGGAATTAAAGGTCTTTCAGAGGAGACAACTACAGGTGTACATAGGTTATATGAAAGAGTAGAAAAAGGCACATTACCTATTCCCGCAATTAATGTAAATGATTCAGTTACAAAATCCAAATTTGACAATAAATATGGATGTAAAGAATCTTTAGTAGATGCAATAAGGAGAGCTACTGATGTTATGATTGCAGGGAAGGTAGCTGTTGTGGCTGGATATGGAGATGTAGGAAAAGGTTCTGCAGCTTCATTAAGAGGTGCTGGAGCTAGAGTTATTATTACTGAAATTGATCCTATTTGTGCTTTGCAAGCAGCTATGGATGGATTTGCTGTAAAAAAAATGAATACTGTAGTTCAAGAGGCTGATATTGTAGTTACAACAACAGGCAATAAAGATATTATAGAAGGGCATCATTTTGAAGCTATGAAAGACAAAACAATAGTTTGCAATATAGGACACTTTGATAATGAAATAGATGTAGAATGGCTGAATGAGAACCATGGAGAGACTAAGCAAGAGATCAAGCCTCAAGTTGATAAATATACAATAGGGGATAAAGATATTATTTTATTAGCTGAAGGGAGATTAGTGAATTTAGGTTGTGCTACAGGACATCCATCTTTTGTTATGTCTAATTCTTTTACTAATCAAACTTTGGCACAAATAGAACTTTGGAAAAATGCTACAAACTATACAAATAACGTTTATATGCTACCAAAATATCTTGATGAGAAAGTAGCACGCTTACATCTTGGTAAGATAGGAGCTGAGCTTGACGAATTAAGGCCTGATCAGGCAGAATATATTGGGGTTAAAATTGAGGGTCCTTATAAGCCTGATTATTATAGATATTAATAATATTTATTAAAAATATGTAGTGTATTTGTATTCTCATTTAAAATACAAGCATATTCTCTTAATGGATTAATGGCAGGACTGTTTGCTGCTGAACCATTTTGATCTAACAGGAATGCAGAATTACAGCATCCACAGAATGCGATACTTGAGTATATAGAGTCTATTTTAGCGCATTCCAATGAAGGTTGGTAGCTACAATTTCTGTCATAAGCTTTATATTCATTTATTGCAAAATGATAAATTACAATTCCCCTTACTCCTCCCGTTACAAACAGACTGCTTCCTATTGTGTTAAGCTGTTCATACTCTGGTAAATTTAGATTTAAATCTATATCTACAGAAACGATTGGAATGTAATTATCATCGTTAATACATGCTGAAATGAAGCTAACTAAAATAAGGAATAATATTTTTTTCATATAATTAATTATTTTAACAAAATAAATGAAAAAAATATTATTAAAGAATTGTTAAATATTTATATCTTTACGGCCTTTGTAAAATAAAACAGAATAAGTATTTTTATCAAAATGTTAAGGAAAGTAGGTTTAGTATTAGTATTATTAGTGTTTTCTGTCTGTGTTTTTGCTCAGACAGGGACATTAAAAGGGGTCCTTATTGATGCTGTTTCAGGAGAAGCTATTCCTTTTGCAAATGTAGTTGCTTTCAAAAGCGGGAATCAAGTTGCTGGAACTACTACTGATTTTGACGGAAATTATACTATAAAGCCACTTGACCCAGGGAATTATGATTTAAAATCTACTTTTGTTGGTTATCAAACAGTGGAAGTTACTGGTATTATTGTTTCTGCAAATAAAATCACATATCAGGATGTTAAACTGCAAAAAGGAGTAGCACTAGGAGAGGTTAAAATTATTGAATATAAAAAACCTCTTTTGGATAAAGATAATTTAGCAGGGCAAACAAAAACTGCGGAGGAAATTGTTGCCTTGCCGACAAAAAGTGTTTCTACAATTGCAGCAACAAGCGCCGGCATTTTCCAAAGAGATGAAGGAGATGGTTCACTTAACATAAGAGGCTCTCGTGATAATGCTACTGAGTACTATATTGATGGCATAAAAGTTAGAGGAGCGATTTCACCTCCTTCAAGTTCTATTGAGCAAATTACGGTTATAACAGGAGGGCTTGAGGCAAAATATGGAGATGCTACAGGAGGTATTATATCTATTGCAACTAAAGGCCCAGCCGCTAAGTTTTCGGGAGGATTCGAAGTTGTAAGCTCGTCTTTATTTGATGATTATAATTATAATTTGGGACAAGTATATTTGACAGGACCAATAATAAAAAAGACATTGTCTGATGGCGCAAAACGCACCCTATTAGGATACTTTGTATCTACTGAGTTTACCATGGAAGATGATACAGATCCATCCGCTATCGGTATGTGGAAAGTAAAGGACAATGTGTTAGATCAACTTCGTGCAGAACCATTTGTATATAATGAGAATGAAGGTTTTAAGAGTAGTTCTAATTTTTTGACTCCAAATGATTATGAGAATGTGCAAGCTAAACAAAATACAGCGAGACATATTCTAAATGCAAGTGGAAAATTAATTTTCCAGCCAGTTACTAATACTACTTTAACTTTAGGGGGGAGTTATTATGATAGGAAAAGAAATGATTTTTCTGATTACTACTCGATGTTTGCTTCTGACCAGAATAGGAATAGCACTCAAAAAACATATCGATTGTTTGGTACATTAACACAAAAATTTGGCTCAGAAGAATCTAATAGTGACAACAGTAGTTCTACTGTAAAAAACGCATATTTCACTGTTAGCGCAGACTATACAAATAATAAATATGCTTGGGGAGATAAAAACTATACAGATGATACTGAATGGAACTTATTTAATGTTGGATATGTTGGAAAGTTTGAAACATTTAGAACTAAATTATATAGTAGTGGAGATTTCTTAGATTCTAATACTGGAATATGGTATAATAGTGTAAATATTTTAACTACATATTCTGATACTTTCATGCGCTTTACACCAAATGGGGCGTCAAATCCTCACTTGGTTAACTATACACAAGCTTATTATGATATTTTTCAAGATAAGGATGTTACATTACCTGGAGGAACACCAGGAGTGATTCGTAATAGATATGAATTACAAGGTTTTGGGCTTTCTAATGGAGAGAGACCAGCCTCTGTATACTCATTATTTGCTAATCACGGAACATGGTATCCGTATGCCTTTAAAGAAGAAAATACTCAACTTGCATTTAAAGCTACAGGCTCAGCAGATATAAAAAATCATGAAATTTCTTTTGGTATCGAGTATGAGCAACGAAAAGATTATTATTGGCAAGCAAATTTATATAGAAATTTATGGTTATTAGGAGATTTATTAACAAATAGCCATATTGAGGAATTTGATTTAGCTAACCCAATCTTTGATACATTACCAAACGGAATATTTACTGGTGTTGTAGATTATAATCGTTTATATCAGGGAGAGGCTCAGTCTACTTTTGATAAAAGTCTTAGACAAGCTCTAGGGTTACCTATAGATGGATTAGACTATTTAGATATAAATTCCATTTCTCCTGAGTTGCTGAAATTAAGTTATTTTGGTGAAGATGAATTATTGAATAATGGAAATGAATATGTTTATTATTATGGATATGACATATATGGGAATAAAACAAAAGATTCACAAAATGGCTCATTAGCAGATTTTTTTGCTACAGAAGGATCTAAAAGATATATTCAGCCATTTGCTCCGATTTTACAATCTGCATATATACAAGATAAGTTTGCTATTGATGATTTAATTTTAAAAGTCGGTGTGCGTTTTGAACGTTATGATGCAAATCAAAAAGTACTCAAAGACAGATATTTATTGTTTTCAGCACATACTGCTGGCCATCAAAATTCAGTTGGAGATTTTTGGGATGGTTTAACAGATTATACCGATTCTCAAGGACGTAACACACACCCTTCTACAATAGGAAATGATTATGTTGTATATGTAAACCAGCCCTCTAATCCTACAGCAGTTGTAGGATACAGAGACGGAGATACATGGTATAATGCAGTTGGGAATGAAATATCAGACCCAAGTGTACTTGAAGATTTATCGGAAGGTAAGATAACCCCTTATTTAATAAAGCCAAATGATGCTGCATCTAATATAATTAGTATGGATGCCTTTAAAGATTATGAGCCCGAGCTAATAATTATGCCTAGAGTAGGATTTTCATTTCCAATTTCAGATGAAGCACAATTTCATGCACATTATGATGTTCTGACTCAAAGGCCTCAAAGCAATAGCAGATTAGACCCTATACAATATTTATATTTAAGAGATGTTGTAAATCCTGTTTTGAATAATCCTGATTTAAAACCTGAAAAAACTGTTGATTATGAGGTAGGATTTTCTAAGAAACTTAATTTAAAATCTTCTCTGGTAATTTCAGCATTTTATAAAGAGATGAGAGATATGATAACACGTATAAATACTATAGGTGCATATCCGCAAAAATATATTACATATGGTAATGAAGATTTTGGGACCGTGAAGGGATTGACTTTAAAGTATGATTTACGAAGAACAAATAATATACAAATGTATGCTAGCTATACCTTGCAATTTACTGATGGTACAGGATCTAGTGCAAGTACAGGAGAAGATATTGTTGGTTCAGGATATCCAAATTTAAGAAGTACTAGCCCATTGGAATATGATCAAAGACATGCAATATCAGCTACTGTTGATTATCATTATGCAAGAGGTAAAAATTATAATGGTCCAATTCTTTTTGGGAAAAAAATACTTCAAGATGCAGGAATGAATATAGTGATTACTGCTGGTTCAGGAACTCCATATAGCAGACAATCAAATATTACAGCAGAAGCTTTGTCGGGAATTAATGATCGTAAAATTTTAGATGGAAGCTTGAATGGTTCTCGTTTACCATGGAGCTTTAGAATGAGTGCAAAAGTGGATAAAGATTTCAAGATAAATGATAAATCTACTTTAAACTTCTATATTCAAGTAAACAATTTATTAGATGCTCAAAACATAATTAGCGTATATCGTAAGACTGGTAATCCTGAGGATGATGGATATTTAGCCCTTGTTGCGGCCACGGAAAGTGATCCATATGACAATAAAGAGTCATTTATGTATTTGTATGGTCTAGATGTTAATAATCCTGGAAATTATAGTCGGCCACGTATGTGGAGAGCCGGAGTAAGCATGAATTTTTAAATAGATGAAAAAGAATAATATATATATCATAAAAAGAACTCAATTAATTATAGGTTGTATTGTATTATTATTTGGATTTTCTATCTCAGCGAAAGAGAACGTGACAATACCAGGAGTAACAACAGTAGTTTACCCTAAAATTGCTTCCGGTTGTAGCCCTTCAACTTCACAAACTGAATTAGACATAAATAATGTGCGTACTACCATAATGGGAGGAGGAGATATGTGGTGGAACTTAGATGACGCAAGATATGAAATTCCTAAGGATGGGAATCGTCATTCCATGTTTGCTGGAGCACTTTGGATTGGAGGTGTTGATGCCGGAGGACAATTAAAGGTAGCAGCTATGACTTATCGCCAAGGAGGTAATGATTTTTGGCCTGGACCTCTTACAGCAACAGCAATTACTGATGCTACTAGCTGTAGTGAATGGGATCAACATTTTAAAATTAATAGATCAGAGGTAGAGGAACATGTTAATAAATGGCAAACAGATATGCAATATAGAAATGATCCTAATAATTATCCTGAAGCAATTCAAGAATGGCCAGCACATCCTGAACTCGTAGACGGTACTATCCTGGGTGCAGATCACTATTTAGCTCCTTTTTATGATTATAATGGAGATGGAGAATATTTCCCTTTAGATGGAGATTATCCAGATTATAATATTACAGGAGACAATGATCTTGCAAAATTATATGGAGATCAAACACTTTATTGGATATTCAATGATAAAGGAAATATCCATACTGAATCAGAAGCAGAGCCCTTAGGGCTAGAAATTAGAGCACAAGCTTTTGGTTTTACATCTGATAATGAGGTTAATGATATGACATTCTATAATTATCAAATTATAAACAGATCGACCATACCTCTAGAGGATACTTATTTTGGACAATGGGTCGATCCAGATTTAGGTTTTTATTTAGATGATTATGTGGGGTGTGATGTTGGATTGGGTTTAGGTTTCTGTTATAATGGAGATGCAGAAGATGAAGGAGCAAATGGGTACGGGTATACCCCGCCTGCTATTGGGGTTGACTTTTTTCAAGGACCATTAGCAGATCCTAATGATGGAATTGATAATGATAGAGATGGGACTATAGATGAGATAGGAGAAGAAATCATCATGTCTAAGTTTGTATACTATAATAATGATTTTACTGTTATTGGTAACCCTTCTTCAGCAACACATTTTTATAATTATCTTAGAGGTATATGGAAAGACAATGTTCCAATGACTTGGGGTGGAGATGGCCATGGGAGTGGTCAAGGGAGTACGAATGATTTATGTAATTTCATGTTCCCAGGGACTTCAGATCCTGAATTTTTAGGTCAAGAATGGACAGAAGTTACAGCAGGGAATACTCCAGCTGACAGACGATTTTTACAATCTGCAGGTTCATTTACATTGCAACCTGGAGCAGTAAATGAGATTACAACCGGTGTTGTTTGGGCTAGAGCAAGTACGGGAGGAAACACAGCATCTGTTGCACTAGTAAAAATATATGATAAAGAAGCACAAGCTCTCTTTGATAATAATTTTAATATTTTGAATGGCCCAGACGCTCCAGATCTTGCAATATTAGAATTAGAAAATGAGTTAGTTTTTACAATATCGAATAAGGTTTCTTCTAATAACGCAGCATTAGATCCAGTAACCGGAGAATTACTTACAGAGGTGTATTCAGAAAAAGATCCCTATATCACTAAACCATTTAATATTCTCAATAGCCCAGATTATACATTTCAGGGATATTTAGTATATCAATTAAAAGATGCTACGGTTACTCAAACAGATTTAGACAATCCAGACAAAGCACGATTAATATTTAGAACAGATATTAAAGATACAGTTACAAATATTATCAATCAATATTTAGATCCTACACTAGGAGTATATACTCCAGTGGAAGAAGTAAGTGCTCATTTGAGTGAAGGAGCTTTAGGGTCTGTTGATAAGGGTATTCAGTATTCATTTAACGTCGTTACTGATAGATTTGCTACTTCTTCGCCACCAGTTTTAGTAAATCATAGAACTTATTATTTTATGGCTTTAGCATATGGATATAATCGTGCTGAAGAGAATGCTGATCCGTATAATGTAAATGATCCTAATTATGATGGTAGAAATAGACCGTTTATTCAAAGTCGTAGAAACATTAAATCATACCCTGCAATTCCACATTCTATTTCTCCTGAGAATGGAGGTACAGTATTAGGGTCAAGTTATGGAGATGGCTTTAAGGTACGTGTTTTAACAGGAACAGGTAATGGCGGTAATTCATTAGATCTTACAGAAGCTACTGTTGATAATATTTTAAACTCAAAAGAAGCAATGACTCAGTTGTTAGAATATAAAGAGAATAGAGGGCCAATATCAGTATCGGTTGTTAATCCTGCTGAAATTAAAGAAGGCTATTATCAGTTAGAATTAAATGAACCAATAATTAGTAGTAATAATGTTGTTACTGGTTATGGTATGTGGCGATTACTTGATGGAGTAAATCCAGCTGATGTTATAGTAACATCAAACACCCCTATTGTTCTAGGTAGTAATAAGTATATTTCTGAGTTAGGTTTAGACATAAGCATTACAGATGCAATTTCTCCTGGGCAAGATCCTTTGAATTATCCTAATAATGGACTTATTTCTTCAGAAATCGAATATTTAGATGCTTTTGGTGGTGTATCTAATAATAAATGGTTGTCTGGTGTCCCAGATATTGATGAGCCATGGCAAGGATTCCCAGCAGGAGGACTTTATGGAATTAATTGGATAAGAGCTGGTTCGTATACAGATGATAATAATTCTTTGTTTAGTGATTATAATCAAAATGATGACCCTAATGGTGTTTATGAGGGTTTAATAGAGCAAACACAAGGGCTGGAGGCATTTGGAGGCACTCCATTAACTGGTGGTACTTGGGCACCTTATCGTTTTGCCTCTACTTATGATGATGGCCCTGGATTCAATAAAACAGTGACACAATCATATGTAAAGATTGCAGATTTACATTCAGTTGACATTGTCTTTACTCCAGATACTGCTCATTGGTCCAGATGTGTTGTTCTTGAAGCTCAAGATGATCCGGCACTCGCTGTTGGTGGGCAAGAAAAAATGGGTATACGTAAAAGTCCTTCAGTGGATAAATGTGGTTTTTCAGATCCTAATGCTCCCTCTCCTAATGGATGGGGATGGTTCCCTGGTTATGCTATAGATATTGAAACCGGTGAACGTTTGAATATTGTTTTTGCAGAAGATTCTTGGTTAACTGCTGAAAACGGAAGAGATATGATTTGGAATCCAACATCTAATATGACTACTGATAATTTAGGTTGGGATTTTAATAGTGGAACATTTACAGTTACTCAAGGTGCTTTTTTACTTGGAGGCAAGCATTTTATTTATGTTGTTAGAGGAGAATCTTGGGTAAAAGGAACAGAAGACTATATAGCAGGAAATTATACTGATGTAGATGACAGTCCTAATTATGATGAATGTAAATGGATTTATGGCCAGCTAAATGATGGAGGTCTCTTTGGAAAATTCAATGTTTTTGGCAATGTAAGCTGGACAAGTATTCCTCTTTTACAATCTAATAATATTGAATTATTACCTGTTTGTGAAGGATTAGTTCCTTCAATAGCTAAAGTAAAATTACGAGTAGGAAAATCATATAAGCCACATGCAACATTGTTTGGGCAAGATTTTGTTCCGTTATGTGATAATCCAGATGAAATAACACTGGGGTTAATCGGATGTACTCCAGAAGATAAACAGCATGGTACGCATCAGGCGATAACAGATACAACTTGGGACAATGATGGAGTTGTTATAAATATTCAACCAAGAATTCGAGACAGAAATATGATTCTAGATACAGGAGAAGTATATGTGGTAGCTTATTTAAATGATTTAACAACATGGGGTGGAAGATCAATAACTCATGATGGCAAAGATTATGACCCAGGAGATATTTTTGTTGCAACAACAGCAGATTTTTCAGGGAATACAAGAGCAAGAGTGATTGATTTAGATCTAAGATTTAATTTCCCTAATACAATTACAATCTTGGATAGTTATGGATACCCAATTCAAATTGATATAAGCAATATAGAAAATGTTCCTGATTCTTTGATTGATGATAGTTTAGCTATACTAAACTTAGGATTTAATGGGATGAATCCAACATATTTCTTTAATACAATAGTGAAATCGGTTACAGTACAAGATAAAACTACAGCAAAATCTGCTTTAGATATGATCAATGTTGTACCTAATCCTTATTATGGATATTCAGAATACGAAAATAATCAATTAGACAATAGGATTAAGATTACTAATTTACCACAACGAGCTACCATATCAATTTTTACTATTAGCGGAACTTTGGTACGTAGATTGAAAAAAGATAATAGCATGACATCAATGGATTGGGATTTGAAGAATAGTTATGGAATACCAGTTGCAAGTGGATTATATGTATTACATATAGATACACCTCATGGAGAAAAAATACTTAAGTGGTTTGGAGCAATGAGACCAATTGATTTAGATATATTTTAGATAATATGAGAATGAAAACATTAAGAACATATACGCAAATCATAATGATTAGTTTATCATTATTTGTGTGTACTGTAGAGAGTTTTGCAAATGGAGAAAGAGCAGGAGAAGCTGGAGCATCTGAATTACTGATTAATCCTTGGGCAAGAAGCTCGGGATGGGCAGGAGCAAATATAGCTGGAATTCGAGGTATTGAAAGTGTATATTCAAATGTAGCTGGCTTAGCTTTTACTGAAGCAACAGAGTTAGTATTTGTACAAACTTCTTGGCTACAATATGGTAGTGATATGTTCAATGCAGATCAAGCGGTTAGTAGTATTAGTTCATTTGGTATAGCACAAAGAGTAGGAGAATCTTCAACATTGGGTTTTGCAATTATGTCACTGAATTTTGGAGATATTGAAATTACTACTGTTGACCATCCCGAGGGGGGATTAGGAACATTTGCCCCGAAGTTTATGAATATGGCGTTTTCTTATGCTCAGACTTTTTCTAATAGTATCTATGGAGGAGTAACTTTTAAAGTTATCTCAGAACAAATTTCTAATCTTTCAGCAAATGGCCTAGCACTTGATGCTGGGATACAGTATATTACGGGAAAGAAAGATAACATTAAATTTGGGGTTGCATTAAAAAATATAGGTCCAAAAATGGTATTTAAAGGAGATGGGCTATCATTTGAAAGTCAGGCTGGAGGAACAACAGTTAATGATGGTGATGGATATAAATTAACTATTAATCAACGAACAGCAGGCTTTGAACTCCCGGCTTTATTACAGATTGGATTTACATATGAATTAGATTTAAACAGGAGGCATAAATTTACTAATGCAGCGACATTTACATCAAATTCTTTTCAAAAAGATCAATATCGTTTAGGATGTGAGTATTCTTATAATGAGATGCTGATGGTAAGAGCAGGCTATACATATGAGAAAGGAATACGATATTCACAAGAATATCACGAAAGAGAAGGAACTGAAAGTTATAGAACAACAGCATTACGCGGCCCTTCAGCAGGAATTACATTTGAATTACCGATTGGAGAGAGCACTTTTGGTTTAGATTATTCATACAGACATACAGATCCTTTTAATGGCTCTCATTCTATTGGAGCAAGAATAGATTTGTAAGTCTAATCTGAATTTTTTCTTAATGTACAATTTCAATTGATTTTATTAATATGACATTTATTTATTTATCTCAGGAAGGCTATAACAGTTTAAAGCAAGACTTAAATCAGCTTAAGCTAGAAGAGCGACCAAAAATTATTAATCAGATTGCAGAAGCAAGAGATAAAGGTGATTTATCAGAGAATGCCGAATATGATGCGGCCAAAGAAGCTCAGGGATTACTTGAATCTCGTATTGCAAAACTTGAATTAGAGCTATCTAATGCTAGAGTAATAGACAACACTCATCTTGATAATTCTAGTATACATTTACTCAATATAGTTACCATACAAAACCTGGATAATGATATTGAAATGACATACACTATTGTTTCAGAAACTGAAGCAGATATTACAAAGAAAAAAATTTCTTCGACTTCTCCAATAGGCAAAGGATTAATTGGCAAATCCGTAGATGATATTGTTGAGATACAAGTTCCTAATGGTATTATGAAATTTAAAATCTTAAATATTAACTAGTATTGTGACTAGTATTTTTACTCAGATTATAAAAGGTGATATTCCATCATATAAGATTCTCGAAGATTCTAGTTGTTTAGCATTTTTAGATATTTCTCCTTTATCTCGTGGACATGTTCTTGTTGTCCCTAAGCAAGAGATAGACTATATTTTTGATATTGATACAGAGGAATATATAAGATTATGGAATTTCGCGAAGAAGGTTGCTAAGGGGATGAAGGAAGTTTTAGAATGTAAGCGTATTGGTATTGCTGTTATTGGATTAGAAGTTCCACATACACATATTCATCTAGTTCCTATTAATGACGTGAAAGATATTAATTTTACACGACCTAAACTTTCATTTTCGAAACAAGAAATGGAGAATATTGCTAGATTGATCCAAGAAGCTATTTGATTTTCTGCGGGTTGTCTTTTACAAAAGATTTCCATCCAGTATAACTTTTTTCTTGATTATTTATGTTGTTTTGGAAATAATGACATATAGCAGCGGCTAAACCATCTGTAGCATCTAGATGCTTAGGAAGAGTTTTGATTTTCAGTAATGATTGTAACATTTTTGCGACTTGATCTTTTGAAGCATTCCCATTTCCAGTTATTGCTTTTTTTATTTTTTTTGGACTGTATTCAAATATAGGAACACTTCTATATAATGCTGCTGCCATTGCAACTCCTTGTGCTCTTCCTAATTTCAACATTGATTGTACATTTTTCCCAAAAAAAGGGGCTTCTATTGATAACTCATCGGGTTTATATGTATCTATTAACTCTAAAGTTGATTCAAATATTTCTTTTAGCTTGATTTCGTGTGTTTTTTTTCTAGACAAATCAACTACCCCCATGTTTATTAACTTTAACTGTTTCTGCTTAACATGAATTATCCCAAAACCAGTAATAGTAGTTCCAGGATCAATTCCTAAAATGATTTTATCAATGACCAATTTTTATCTTTGTATATTGTTCTACAAACTTAAAGAATGAAATTTAAAAAGTCAATTAACTTTATTATTCAAATAGTAATTATATCAACATCTTTATATTTTTTATATAATGAGTTACATGATAATCAGGATATTAGAAAAATAGGTATAGGTTATTTAAGTAAATTATGTTTAGATAATTTACTTGGTATTAGTTTAGTTATTTTTATGATGTTTTTAAATTGGTTTTTAGAAGCAATTAAATGGAGAATTTTGATTAAAAAAATTGAACTGATCCCCGTTTCCCGTTCATTACAAGCTGTATTTACAGGAATTACTGTTTCTACTTTTACTCCGAATCGTATTGGAGAATATGCAGGGAGAGTATTTTGTTTAAAAAAAGCAAATAGAATTCAAGCAGCGTTAATTACTGTTTTAGGCAGCATGAGTCAATTATTAACCACCATAGTATTTGGCTCTATTGCATTTCTTTTTTCATTTCAGTATTTGGATCAATACAATGACTCTCTTTTTATTCTACATAATAATTTTATATTAATATCAATTGTCCTGATGGTTATTAGTGTAGCATCGCTATTCTTGTATTTTAATATAGTTAATATTATAGCCAAGATAAAAACAATTTCATGGATTTCGAATATTTATAGCTATATAAAAGTGCTTAGTTACTATAACAAAAAAGAACTTTTCCAAGTATTCTTGTATTCTATTTTAAGGTATATAATTTTCACCACACAATTTTTTATATTATTGAATTTATTTGAAGTATATATTCTGTATCATCATGCGATAGTATTGATTATGCTTATGCTCTTAATAATATCTATTATACCAACAATTGCTATTACAGAAATTAGTCTTAGGGGTTCTATTGCAGTTTTTTTATTTTCTGTTTTTTCACAAAATATATTAGGTATTCTAGCTGCAACATTATTTATATGGCTTATTAATTTAGTTATTCCTGCATTTATTGGTACAATCTTTATTTTCACACTTAAATTTTTTAGGAAATATTAAATGATTCTCACGTGTATAATTATTTCTTTATATGTTATATTAATTCTTTTCTATAGAATAGGATGGAGTCGATTAGAAATCTCTAATGTTAATACTATTTCTCAAGAAATTAGTGTTGTGATTGCATTAAGGAATGAAGAAAAAAATATTGCAAGATTAATACAGGAATTAAATAACCAATCATATAATCATAAGAAAATAGAATTTATTATGATTGATGATCATTCAGAAGATGCTACATTGAAATTGCTATATCAACACCAAGAGAAACTCAAAAATTTAACTATTTTACAACAAGAAAAAGGATCATTCGGTAAAAAGAATGCAATTATTAAAGGGATACAAGAATCTAGTGGAGAAATTATTGTCACTACAGATGCTGATTGCAGTTTTCATAAAAACTGGCTGACTAGTATTACTAATTATTTTATTGATCCAGATATAAAATTAGTAGTTGGTCC
This sequence comes from Bacteroidota bacterium, assembly GCA_036339955.1. GTDB lineage: Bacteria > Bacteroidota > Bacteroidia > Flavobacteriales > BACL11 > JAYYZX01. Next base: position 36,291 of record JAYYZX010000003.1, on the reverse strand, counting down.
TGTTGGATTTTCTAATATTAAAAATATCTGGGAAAGATTTCAAGAATTAGAATTTTTAAGCTTAGTAGGCTCTGGAGCTTCTTCTATAGGCATTAAAAGAGGTATTTTTTGTAATGGAGCTAATCTCGCTTATAAAAGAGATTTAATAATAGATAATAACCATAAAATATTCAAAAAAAATATTGCTTCTGGAGATGATGTGTTTTTAATGCATTATATAAAACGTAGATTCCCAGATGGAGTTGTATTTGCAAAAAGTGAAGAAGCAATTGTTAAGACCCATCCTATTTCAAAAATAGATGAGTTTATTAATCAAAGGAAACGATGGACAGCTAAAAGCATGTCATATAGAGATATTGACTCTATTTTTGCTGGGACCATTGTTTTTTTAACCAATTTATTATTTCCTACCCTTATAATTGCATCTTGTTTTGAGTATGAATTATTATACTATTTAATAATCTTCTTATTACTTAAATTTATTGTAGACGCATTATTTTTGTATCCGGTTTTAAATTTTTTTAAACGGAGAAGTCTTCTTAAGTTTATATTATTTTTTGAATTGATATATTCATTCTATATACTCTTAATAGTAATTGTATCATTTACTTCTTCTTTCATATGGAAGGGGAGATCATATAAACAATAATGAACAAAAAATCACTAAATAGACTTGCTTGGAAACGATTTAAAAGAGATAGAATTTCTTTTATTGCATTAATATTTATTATATGTTTAATATTATTATCAGTTTTTGCTTATCTATTTATTCCAGATAAAACTCCTATGACAAATCAAATGCATATTGAGTTGTCAACTTTACCTCCTAAAACTACAGTTGAGTTTTTACAAATAAACACACATCATCAAGAAAATACTCGTTCATTTTTTCAGAGTTTATTTTTTGGAGAAGAACTAACATATAAACAGGTTCCAATTCAAGAATATTCAATAAAAGGGGATAGAGTGTTTTATAAAACTTTTGATTCAGAATTAGAAAGAGAATATAGAGGTAATTTTGAAATTACCAAGAAAACATTTTGGTTTGGGACAGATAAGTTTGGAAGAGATTTATTAAGTCGTTTAATTTATGGTTCTCGTATTTCATTGTCAATAGGGTTTATTTCTGTAATAATTTCTCTTTTTATTGGTATCCTTCTAGGATCTATCGCAGGGTATTATAGGGGTTTTATAGATGATATTATTATGTGGATTATTAATGTTTTTTGGTCAATACCTACATTACTTATGGTAATAGCAATTACATTAGCACTAGGTAAAGGTTTTTGGCAAGTTTTTGTTGCTGTTGGACTTACTATGTGGGTAGAAGTAGCTAGAATTGTACGAGGTCAAGTTATATCTGTTAGAGAGTTAGAATATATAGAAGCAACTAAGGTCTTAGCATATAATTCTAAGCGTATTATTTTCAAACATATCTTACCTAATGTTATGGCTCCTGTTATAGTGATTGCAGCATCTAATTTTGCTACTGCAATTCTTATTGAATCAGGGCTTTCTTTTTTAGGAATTGGAGTGCAGCCTCCTGCCCCTTCTTGGGGAGGAATGATAAAGGATCATTATGCATATATTATTATGAATAAAGCATATTTAGCTATCATACCAGGTTTCGCTATTATGACATTAGTTTTGACTTTCATGCTATTAGGCAATGGACTTAGAGATGCCTTTGATGTAAAAAATAATCTGTAAGTTTACAAGAAAAACTATGAAACTATCAGTCTTTCTATTAAGTGTATTATTATTTACTGGCTGTGTTATTCCCGACCATTCTGTTTTAAGAGAAAATTCCAATGCATCTATGATTGAGAAAAGTATTCAGAATTTGCAGGTAGCAGATAATTTAAAATCTTATTTAAATAAGAATGAAAATATAATTATTGTACCGATTGAGGCAGGACCAGAAACATTTGAGCACCCTTATCTAGCTATAATGACAGGAGTGCTCCAAGATAATTTAACTAGAGAATTTGTTTCTTTAGGATATAAGGTTTTAGAAAGAGATTTTGATATGACCTATCGCTTAATTTCTGAAAGTGAAGATACGTACAAGCATAACCATTTCTTATATGCTTCAGATGGTAGAGACGCTTCAAAAACTACCAGGATTAATAAAGCAGCAAAACAGAAAGATCCTTCTGTTGGACAAGATGGTTTTAATACAGGAAAAGCAAAATACGAAGAGGGCGAAACTCAAGAAAAAATTGAAATAAAGACAACCTTAACCAGTGCAGATAAAATTATTAGTTATCGAATTGTAGATTGTGGTATAAGATATGATAAAAATATTGACTCATTAAAAATGAAGCAGATTGCTAGAGATGCTAGAACAATCTTAGAAGTTAGAGTTACTGACGCAAAAACCAGTAAAATTAGCGCAGCTGTTCTTTTAGATGGTCGTTCACAAGATATTATTGACGAAATCGATAAAAAGGCATTACAAGATTTTGATTATAAGCCTTATCATCATTCTTATCCTAATTACTATATTACAGAAGAGCAAACAACAGGAAAGAAACGAAGAAGTAAAGGTAGTACATGGCTTCTTGGTGGATTAGGATTTATAATACTTTTGATGGCGGCTAACTAATTATTTAATATATAAGAAGTCCACTAATAAAAACAACACTTCCTATTAGCAGTAATATAATAGTATAAGGGAGAATCTCTTTTGCTTTTAATCCTGTAATTCCAAGTAAAGGCAAGGCCCAAAATGGTTGCAACATATTTGTTAATTGATCCCCATAGGCGAGAGCCATTATACTTTTTGGTATAGATACTCCTAATTGATTAGCTGCTTCTACAATAATTGGACCTTGTACTGCCCATTGACCACCGCCACTAGGGACAAAAATATTTACAATTCCAGCACTTAAAAAAGTATACAGAGGGAATGTAGTCTCATTAGATATATTAACAAAGAAATCAGACATAATCTGTATTAATCCAGAATGTGTCATCACTCCCATTATACCAAAATAGAGAGGAAATTGTATTAGAATTCCAGAAGCTCCACTTATAGCACTATCTATGCTTTTAATATAACGATGAAAATTACCATGTAATAATAGACCTAAGGAAAATAAGCAAAGATTTATAAAATTTGGCGTAATAATCTTTAATGAAATTTTTTCCGGCAAAATAAATGCACTATAAAATATATATATTAAAATAGTACTAGAAAAAACAAATGATAGCGTTTTAGAATGATCTAATTTTTCTGCTCCAGAAATATTTGATTTTATATCTTTCTTACTTTCTTTTTCTAGAGAGATGATTTTTTCTTTTGAGACCTTACTAATGATATACATCACCATTGGGAGTATAATAATGAGAGTAAGCCCTATTGCTATATTCATATTAGAAAAAATAGTTTCTGCTTGGGAGATTACTCCAATTTTATCAGACAAAAAATGACCTTCTTCAGCTATCTTAATTGGAGCAGAACCTGATATTCCGCCATGCCAAACCATTAATCCTGAATATCCACATGCCCCAATAATAGGGTAGTTTATGGGAATATTATTTTTTGAAAAATGTTCTCCAATTTTTCTAGCAAATATTGCCCCAAATATTAGTCCTAAGCCCCAATTTAACAATGAAACAATAAGACTGCAAAATGTAATAATAGCTGCAGCATTTGCTGTATTAGTACAGAATCTTGTCATTATTTTAATAATCTTATGTGCAGATTTAGTTAAGGCAAGTGCATGTCCTAGAACTAACATAAGCATCATTTGCATGGCAAATACTAGAAGAGGGGGGTTCCATAGTCCTTTTTCCCAATAAGATAATATTTCAATATAATGAGGATTTGAAGTTGTGTTATTTGTAATAAAAAAAGCTAATACAAGAGTAAGTATCGTTAGTAATACTGCAATTGTAAATGGTGTAGGTAATACCGATTTAAATGTTTTTTCAAGACGATCTGTAAAATCCATTTTAGAATGGCAAGTCATCATCCTGAGAAGGAGGTGCATCTTCTTGACTTGCTTCTTCTTCAATAAAAACATTTTCTGTTAAGTCAGCTTGTATCTTTTCAATTCTCCAAGCATCTATATTATGAAAATATCGGCCATTATACTCTTGAGATGATAAATTAAAGAAAACTTCTATTTCATCTCCTTCACTAAATTTGTTTAGAATTTCCATTTTCTCTTCTCCAAACATTTGAAAACAAATTTCAGGTCTATATTGAGCACCTGTATTGAGTACAAAAGATTGTTTTTTCCATTCTTTTCCTGCTTTGCTGGTGCCACTTTCAACACTTAATTTTGTACTTAATTTTCCTTTTATTGATAAGCTCATTGTTTAAATTTTTCCTGCAAATATAATAGATAAAAAATCTTTGTTTTTCAATTTAGTAATAAATATTAAACAATATATTTGTTTTCTGTTTTTTTGCGGGTGTGATGGAATTGGTAGACATGCTAGACTTAGGATCTAGTGCCGCAAGGCGTGGGGGTTCGACTCCCTTCACCCGCACAAAAGATTAAAAATTTTGATTTTTTATTATATTATTTTAACAAGCGTAATCTTGTATTCTATTAATTTTTTTAACAAATGAAAATCACTCAAAAAAAACAAAAAGACTTAACATTATTATTAAATGTCGAGATTATTCCTGATGATTATGAGAAAAAAGTAGAAGAAATCATTTTGGATTACAGAAAAAAAGTCGTTACTCCTGGATTTAGAAAAGGTAAAACCCCAATATCATTTATTAATAAAAAATATCGTGTTTCAGTTTTGATAGATGAGATAAACAAAATCATTCAAGAGGAATTGTATAAATATATAGAAGAGAAAAAAATCGATATTCTTGGAAGTCCTTTGCCTGAAAAAAACACTGATATTGACTGGCAGAATCAAACTACTTTTAATTTTTCATATCAAGTAGCTTTAGCTCCTATTTTTGAAATCCCTATGTCAAAAAAAGATTTGATTGTTTATCATAAGATTCAAGCTGAAAAGGAATTAGTTCAGAAATATTGTTTTGAAATCTCAAAAAGATATGGGGAAATGCAAAGCGCAGAAGAATCAGAATCAGGTGACTTAATTTTATGTAATATTCAACAATTAAATTTAGAAGGAGAAACGTTGCATAAAGGCATAGAGAATGAAGGTACAGTTTCTATAGATTTTATTTCAGATAAAAAAATTAAAGCACAATTTATTGGTATTAAAAAAGACGACTCATTAGTTGTTGATGTAATCAAAGGCTTTCAAAACAAATCTGACTTAGCAGCTCTTTTAAATATAGAACAGAAAGTGCTAGACACTATTGAATTAAAAGATTTTAGATTTACTGTAAAAAAAATTAGCCGTATTAATCCTGCAAAATTAGACAAGAAACTTTTTGACAAAGTTTATGGAGAAAACACAGTAAAAAACGAAAAAGAATTTAAAGCAAAAATTAAAGAAGATGCAGAAGCTAATTTTATATTTGAAAGTGATCGGATGTTTAAAAATGATGTTGTTGAGTATATGCTAGATAAAACTGAATTTGATTTGCCAGATGATTTTTTAAAGAAATGGCTTGTTCAGAGCTCAGAAGCATCACTTACTTTCGATAAAGTAGAAGGTGAATACCCAATGTACTCTAGAAGCTTAAGGTGGCAGCTTATTGAAAATAAGATTATAAAAGAGTATAGTATTAACATTACAGAAGAAGAGATTTTAGAGCATACTAAAAATCTTATTAATTCTCAAATGGCTCAATATGGACAGCCTAAACCAGAAGCAGAGAAGCTTATAGACATTGCGAAGAATGTCTTAAAGAATAAAGATGAACGGAAAAAAATAAATGAGCAAATCTTTGATAGAAAAACATTTAGTGTATATAAAGAAAATTTTAAAATTAGAGAGAAAAATATTGCTTACAATGATTTTATTAAATTAGCATCAGAAAAACAAAAATAATATGGACTATTCAAAAGAGTTTCAAAAATATGCTACTAAGCATCAAGGAATAAAAAAATCACATGTAGAACAGTTTACATCAGTTTACGGGAATTATATTTCCCCAACCATTATAGAAGAAAGACAGATGAATATTGCTACTATGGATGTTTTTTCTAGATTAATGATGGATAGAATTATCTTTTTAGGTGTGCCAATTAATGATTATGTAGCAAATATTATTCAGGCACAATTATTATTTTTAGAATCAACAGATCCAAAAAAGGATATTCTATTATATATTAACAGTCCTGGAGGTAGTGTTTATGCTGGTCTTGGTATATATGACACAATACAATATATAAATTGTGATGTCTCTACTATTTGTACAGGAATGGCTGCGTCAATGGGAGCAATTCTGCTTTGTGCAGGAGAAAAAGGAAAACGAACAGCATTAAAGCATTCTAGAGTCATGATTCATCAACCATTAGGAGGAGTAAGTGGTCAAGCTTCTGATATTGAGATTACTGCAAGAGAGATTAAGAAATTAAAGAATGAGTTATATGACATTATTGCTGTTCATTCAGGACAACCGTCAGAGAAAGTATGGGAAGACGGAGATAGAGATTTTTGGATGACTTCTCAAGAAGCACTTGACTATGGCATGATTGATGAGGTTCTAGTAAAGAATAAATAATGTCAGAACATCATATTATACAGTGTTCATTTTGCGGAAATAATAAGCAAGATACAGATATATTAATTGCTGGTAATAACGCACATATTTGTGACTTATGTATAGAGCAAGCGCATGATATTGTTAGTAAGGAGAATAATGCAACTTCAGATGTTGTTCTTGATCCAGATTCAAAATTATTAAAGCCTATAGAGATTAAAAATTATTTGGATGAATTTATTGTTGGCCAAAATGAAGCTAAAAAAGTAATTGCTGTTGCAGTTTACAATCATTATAAAAGAATATTACAGCCAGACACCACTGATGATGATGTTGAGATTGAGAAGTCTAATATTATTATGATAGGCCCTACTGGAACAGGAAAAACTTTAATGGCTCGCTCTATTGCTAAATTATTAGATGTCCCTTTTTGTATTGCAGATGCTACTGTACTTACCGAAGCTGGGTATGTAGGAGAAGATGTTGAGAGTATACTTTCCCGTCTTTTACAAGCTGCAGATTATAATGTAGATAAAGCAAAAAAAGGTATTATTTTTATTGATGAGATAGATAAGATTGCACGTAAAAGTGATAATCCTTCAATCACTAGAGACGTAAGTGGAGAAGGGGTCCAACAAGCTATGTTAAAACTTTTAGAAGGGACTATTGTTAATGTTCCTCCTCAAGGGGGGAGGAAGCATCCCGACCAAAAAATGATTGCATTAGAAACAAAAGATATTTTATTTTTAAGTGGAGGAGCTTTTGATGGTATCGAAAAAAGCATTTCAAGAAGATTAAATACTAGATCAATTGGTTACAAATCTCAGCAAGATAACGATGGAGATTTATATCAAAACTTATTACAACACATTATGCCTCAAGATCTAAAAAGTTATGGGCTTATTCCAGAGTTAATAGGGAGGATGCCTATTGTCACGCATTTAATGCCTCTTTCTAAAGAAGCATTAAAACGTATCTTGACTGAGCCAAAGAATGCTATTTTAAAACAGTATATTAAGTTGTTTAAAATGGATGATGTTGAATTATCTTTTGATAAAAAAGCAATTGATCTAATTGTAGATCAGGCTCTTGAGTATAAGCTAGGAGCTCGAGGGTTACGATCTATTTGCGAATCTATTATGCTTGATGCAATGTTTAATCTCCCTTCAGACTCTTCTGCTAAGCAGTTAAAAATTACTAGCACTTATACAAAACAACAGCTTAATAAAATTCCTTTCAAAAAACTTTCTGCAGCTTAATCTAAATAGATAGGATAGTTATTCTCATCTATTGTAACTATAAAATTACAATCACAAATACTATCTCCATAATTGATGACTCGCGTTGATAATCCTTCGGGGATTATATTAACTTGTCCACTAGTGGTTAAGCATTGAGACTCGGAGGACATACAGTGCAAATCTAGTAAGATAGGTTGAGATATTGTTGTATTAAAAATATTATTACTCATATCTACACCAGAACCATTTCCACTTATTAAATATTTATCATCTGTTAAGTTAGGAGTATTACTTCCACTAACCCATTCTCTGATTCGAGTAGTTTGCCAGTTTATTGAGCCTCCAGGAATAGGGGCTTTTATTTCCCCATTTATTATTTCAATTAATAGCTCAATATTTCCGCTACTATTTTCTCCAAGATTAGTTACTTTTCTGTCACCCAGAACTTGATGATTATTTATATGAAATGGATTATTCTGAGGAAACGAGGATATTATTACTGTCCCAGAATCAGTATATTTTCCTGTAAATATAATCTCAATTTCTCCTTTGTAAATACTCCCATTTAGAACTGTAGAACTACCAAAATCTATATTTAATGTATCTGCGTTTAAAGGATTGCTATTTTTAAGATAATATGTTACTCCTTTCCAAAACTCGCCATTAGCATACATCCCTTCCTCTATAATTTTACCAACTTCACAAAACAGTTTTTCTGCTAACAAATAATCTTTTGAACTTTGTTTTGATATTGGTGGAGGAACTTCAGCGACATCACTATCCTTACAAGAGAGAAATATAGAGATACTTAGCATGATAATGAGATACGGAATAGTTTTTGTCATAATCAGTTTTTAGTAAAATTAACTTATTTTTTCTTTTTCATATATAAGAAAGCTATAATCATATCGATGCTGTATATCAGATTTATGATTAATTCTGCTAATTTCTTTCCACTCTGAAGATAATTTTGGGAAGTAAGTGTCTCCTTCAAATGATGCATGCACTCTTGTTAAATATATTCTATCAATTAAATTATTTTCTAATACTAACTTGTAGATTTCGCCACCACCAATAATGAATGGTTCATCATCTCCATTAGATTGTGCAAGAGTAAGAGCATCTTCAATACTATTAACAACACTACATTTTTCTGCGTTATAATTGTTATTTCTAGTAATAATTATATTCTCTCTGTTTGGAAGAGGTCTATATTTATGAGGTATAGATTCAAAATTTTTACGACCCATAATAACATGATGTCCCAAGGTAGTTTCTTTAAAAAACTTTATGTCTTTAGGTAAATGCCAGATTAAATCTTGATCTTTCCCTATTATGCCATTCTCTGACACTGCTACAATAATTGATACTCTCATTATATTTTTATGATTTTATAATATACATTTCTATCTTCTAGATATTTCTTCACAAAATTAAAATGTTCTCCTAAATATTCTGCTGGTGAAATTCCAGTTTTGGTATATATTTTATTTACAACAAGATTTGCTACTGCCGTACAGGTATATCCGGTTGTTCTTGCCATTGATATGGTATTATCTTGATATCGATCAAGTAAATTATATTGATATTTTACCTTTTTTCTATTTTCTTCTCCTTTAATAATAATACGCATAACTGTAAAATCTTTATCTCCATCTTTCATCTCCCATTTTGGAAACAATAATTTTGTAGTTACATCTATAGGCTTTATTTTTTGTCCATTTATTTCTATTTCATCATACGAGAAGAACCCACTTTCTCGTAATACTTTTAAATATTCAACACATCCAGGATAGCGTAATGTTTTTTCAATCATATTTGGTATATGAGGCATTGTATGTATTAAACTACGTAATCCATCAGAGTTCCAACTTTCTAATGTTCCTATTTCTTCAAAATCTACAAGCTCTGTATCGGAGAGAGCGTCTTTAATTATAAGCTCTTTATTTTGAATATAGCGAGCAGGTCTAATATATTCTTCTATAACATCAATAGGAGAGAATACTGCTTGGTATTCATATGGCCACTCTCTTTTTTCTGGTAATCCTCCAACTAAACACTCATAATCTGTTACTTTCATGTTTTGATTATGATGTCCAAGTATAATATTTCCCATTCCTGGAGCAACCCCACAATCCATTACTGCTATCACATCATGTTCTTTAGCTAGTTGATCTAATTTAAAAGGATCTTCAGGATAGAAAGATATATCTACAATATTTTTTTTTGCTTCAATTACATCTTTCATCATTTTATACCCCATAAATCCAGGTACAGCTCCTATTACTAAATCAAACTTATCAATAATATTTTGTAGTTTTTTTGTATCGGATATGTCTGCACATATTGTCTGAATGTTGTTTAATTTATCTAAATTATCTTTTGATATGTCAACCGCGGTTACATTATAATCGTTTGCTAAATCTTTAGCCATTACACCACCAATAAGCCCTGCTCCTAAAACAACAATCTTCTTCATTATACAGCTACCACCCCTTTTATATGTGGATGTGGATCATAATTTATTAATTCAAAATCTGCATAACTAAATCCAAAGATATCTTTTACTTCAGGATTGATTTTCATAATTGGTAGACTTTTACATTGTCTACTAAGCTGAAGTTTTGTTTGTTCAAAATGATTGGTATATATATGCGCATCTCCCAGAGTATGAACAAATTCACCTAATTTGAGATTGCAAACTTGCGCCATCATCATAGTAAGTAAAGCATATGATGCTATATTAAAAGGGACTCCTAAGAAGATATCTGCACTCCTTTGATATAATTGACATGACAATTTGCTATCAGCGACATAAAATTGGAAAAAAGCATGGCAAGGAGGAAGAGCCATGTCATCAATCTCTCCTACATTCCAAGCACTAACAATAATTCTTCTACTATCGGGAGTGTTTTTCAGGGAGTCTACAACCTGTTGAATCTGATCTATATGTTTTCCATCTGGGGCAGGCCAGCTTCTCCATTGATATCCATACACATGTCCTAATTCTCCATTTTCATCAGCCCACTCATCCCAAATACGTACTCCATTTTCCTTAAGATATTTTATGTTAGTATCTCCTTTTAAGAACCATAGTAACTCATGAATGATAGATTTCAAATGAAGTTTTTTGGTAGTAATACATGGAAACCCTTCAGATAAATCAAATCGCATCTGATGACCAAATACACTTTTTGTGCCAGTTCCAGTACGATCCTCTTTCAATGTACCTTCATTCATTACGCGTTTCATTAAATCTAAATATTGTTGCATATTATTCTATTATAATTCTTTTCTCTACTGTTCCATCATCAAAGATGTAAAAGAGAGGTTTGTTTTTCTTTCCTTTTGTTTCTCTTCCTAATATATCAACAATTTTTTCTAATTTTCTGTCTGAGGATGGCCTAGTGATGTTAAATGTTGATGTTACATTACCATTTCCATCTGTTTTAATTAACAAAACTCCATTTGCATTATTTATTGTATCATGATGAAATCCTGCCGTAATATATCCTCCATCTGTAGTTTGTTCTACATTACCAATGAAGAAATTATTATAATAAACATTACCAGAACCAGTATAGGTTTTAGTCCAAATTGTATTTCCATTAGCATCTGTTTTGTGTAGCATTATATGTTCTGTAGTGTCTTGGTCCCTCCCCATCCAAATATAACCCCCATCCGTTGTTTGATGTGCATCATACCCTAGATGTCCAATAGTTTTATCCCATACTAAACTACCAGTATTATCTGCTTTGATTAATAAACCATCAGTTAAAAATCCTTGAGCGATAGCGGTAGTATCTAGTGTGCCATTAAAACCAGCAATGACATATCCTCCATTATTTGTTTGACGGATTGAGATTCCATGATTCCCTAAGCCTACATTTGTAGGAAGAGATATATTTTGTGTCCAACTTGTATCTCCTTGCGAATTAGTTTTGATTAATTTTATAGGACGAGTAAAACCAGAGCCCCATCCCGAACCAACTAAAATGTATCCGCCATCAGTAGTTTGTTCTCCAAATGAAGCAAAAGGATGTCCCGCAATCCCAAAATTTAACATATCATATGTTTTTTCCCAAAGCAAGACCCCAGCACTGTTAGTCTTAATTAACCAAAGGTAACCCCCTCCTTCCCCCGCGTCTTTAATAGCATAAATTATGTATCCCCCATCTGTAGTTTGCTGAACAGAACTCCCAAGATCGTTAGTAACAACACCTACTCCATAAAATCGCTGCCATTGTTGAATTCCAAGATTATCTGTCTTAATTAATAAAACTTCTGAACTATCACTAAAATTTAATCCCCCTGACTGTAAACTTCGCTGCCCACTAATAATATATCCCCCATCATTTGTCTGACGAACAGAATGACCAAAACCAACCTCAAAATTACCAATTCCACCAAAGGTATTATCCCATTGCATATTACCAATAGAATCTGTTTTCATTAGATAAATTTCTACTGAATTAGTTCCGTTATTAACAGTGTGCCCATCAATTATAAAACCTCCATCATTTGTCTGTTGAACTGAAACTCCAACAGCTGGAGTTCCATATGTTTGTATCCATCCTTGTCCAAACCCAATCATAGGCAAGCAAAGTAATATAAGTAGTAGTTTTTGCATTAATTATAAAATCATACCTACAATCACAGCAGTAAATAATGAAGCTAATGTTCCTGCAATTAATGCTAATATACCTAATTTAGAAAGGTCACGTATTCTTTTTGGAGCTAGGGATCCAATACCTCCAATCTGTATTCCAATAGATGAAAAGTTTGCAAATCCACATAGAATATAAGTAGCAATTATAATTGATTTTTCTTGAAAAAATTTACCTCCTGATTTCATTTCTCCTAAAGACACATATGCTACAAATTCATTCAAAATAGTTTTTTCTCCAAGTAATTGTCCTACCAGAACAATATCTTCTTTGCAAACTCCCATAAGCCAAGTTAGAGGAGAAAAAATATATCCTAATAAGAACTCTAATGTTAAGCCATCGTATTGACCATTAGTTATACCTGCAATAAATTCATTAATACCAGTAAAGTCTCCTAGAACATTTTTCAAACAATAGTTTATCATAGTGATTAAAGCAATAAATACTAAAAGCATGGCACCAACATTTATTGCTAATTTAAGTCCTTGCTTTGTTCCTATACTTATTGCTTCTAATGCATTGCTTCCAATTTGTTCATTAGAGATTGTCATATCTTCATCAAATTTTTCTGTTTCAGGCAACAGGATTTTTGCTGCTACAATAGCAGCAGGAGCTGACATTACAGAGGCAGCAAGGAGATGTTTAGCAAAGAATAATTGCTGTACAGGATCTGTTCCTCCTAAGAATCCAATATATGCTGCAAGCACACCACCTGCGATAGTCGCCATACCTCCACTCATTAAGCAGAGTAGTTCAGACATAGTCATCTTATCTATATATGGTTTGATTAGTAGAGGAGATTCAGTTTGTCCTAAGAATATATTTCCTGCTGCAGCTAAGCTCTCTGATCCAGACAACCCTAATGATTTCTTCATAAATACAGCAAAACCATATATTATTTTTTGGAGTATACCGTAATAAAAGAATATGCTAGTTAGTGCAGAGAAGAAGACAATTGTGGGAAGAACCTGAAAAGCAAAAATATACCCAAAAGATTCTGTATTTTCTATTAACCCGCCAAATAAAAATAGAGATCCTTCTCGAGTAAAATTTAAAGTAGTAATAAACGCCAGACTACACCATTCAAAAACAGTTTGAATAAATGGTACTTTTAAAATTGCAATCGCAAAAATTAATTGTATTAACAACCCTTTCCATACAAGACTCCAGTTAATATTTTTTCGATTTCTGCTAAAAAGGAATGCTATAAAAACTAGTGTTATAATTCCTAAAGTTCCTCTTGCAATGTTTATTAATAGAGAGTCATCCATTATTTAATTATTTTTCTTCTCTTTTTTTGATTTCATCTCTTATAATAGACGCCATTTCATAATTTTCTGTTTCGATTGCTTCTTTAAGTAATTTTTTCAATTCTCTTAAATTATATTTTGCCATTTGATTTGACTTATCTCCATCATTTTTCTTTTTTTTACTTGAAGCACCTTTCTTTTTCTTTATTGTTGTGTCTGCAATTATGACCCCAGCTCTTTTTAGAACATCTTCATACGTAAAGATTGGGCAAGAAAATCTGATCGCTATAGCAATAGCATCAGAGGTTCTAGCATCTATCTCTTGTTCTTTATCACTTTTATCTTTCGTATAAAATGAAGCATAGAATATTCCTTCGTTTAAACTATGGATTATAACTTTACTAACTGTAAGATCATAAGACTTTGCAAAACTTTTAAACAAGTCATGTGTCAGAGGCCTTTCGGTTACTTCAGACCCATCCAAGGCAATTGCTATTGATCTGGCTTCACACCATCCTATAACAATAGGTAATTGCCTTTCCCCGGTAACTTCATTTAATAGAAGGACATAAGCATTATTTTGAGAATCACTTGAACGTATAGCTGATATATCTAATTGAATTAGTTTCAAGTTATCTATGATTTAAAATTTCGAATAGCTTCAGTTAATTTTGGCAATACTTCAAAAGCATCCCCGACAATACCATAATCTGCTGCTTTAAAAAAGGGAGCTTCAGAATCAGTATTAATCACAACCATAGTTTTTGATGAGTTAACTCCTGCTAAATGTTGTATCGCCCCAGATATCCCAATCGCAATATATAGGTTCGGAGCTACTGTTTTACCTGTTTGTCCAACATGTTCGCTATGTGGTCTCCAGCCACTATCTGATACAGGCTTGGAGCATGCAGTAGCAGCATTTAGTACCTCAGCAAGCTCTTCTACTATATTCCAATTTTCGGGACCTTTTAATCCTCTCCCAGCAGAAACAATAATTTCTGCTTCTGATAAATTAATTTTTCCACTTGATTTTTCTGTTTTTATTACAGATATGTTGTTTATAGAATTAGTATAATTAACTTTCTCTATTTCGCATTCAATAGGGTTTTTCTGTATTCCAAATGCATTTTGAGAAATAGTTAAAATAACTTTATCTCTATTTGCTTCTCTTATTTCAAATGCTTTCCCAGAGAATGTTTTTCTTTTTACTTTAAACGGGTTTTGTGTAATGGGGAGCTCTACAACATTATTTATTAGAGAAGCATTTATCTTGACAGCTAATCTAGCAGTTATCATTTTTGAGCTATAAGAGTCAGCAAATACGCATAAAGATATGTTATACTCCTCAACAATAGTTTCTAAAAAACTTGCAATTACTTTACTATCTGCTTTCATCATTGAAGGCCCAATCAGTATCTTATTTATTCCATATTCTGACAATGTACTTAATTCATTCTCCTCTACATCCCCAGTAGATACAGCAATGATATTTAGATTTTCTTTCTTAGCAAGTTCTTTTGCATAGGAAGTGATTTCGTAAATATTTTTTTTAACTTTTCCTTCCCAATTCTCTGCATATATTAGTATAGACATTTTTTATTTTTTTATTAAATAACTTTTGCTTCGTTACTTAGCAGCTCTATTAATTCGTTAATATTATTCGAATCAACTATTTTACAACTGGCCTTTTCTTCAGGTTTCTCAAATTTATATGTTGATGTATATGATTCTGTTGAGTTAGGCTCAATAACCTCAAGTGGTTTTGTTCTTGCTGTCATAATTCCTCTCATGTTCGGAATTCTTAGTTGATCTTCATGAACTAATCCTTTTTGTCCTCCAATAACAAGAGGAGAATCTATAGAGACTATTTCTTTACCTCCTTCTATCTCTCTTGTTACTTCTGCTTTTTCTCCGTTTATCTGTAAGTCAATACATGCATTTATAAAAGGAAGGTTTAATATTTCTGCAATCATTCCAGGAACTGCTCCTCCGTTATAATCAATTGATTCTCTACCTCCAATTATGAGGTCAAACGGATTATTTTTTATATACATTGCTATTTCATTCGCGACACTAAAACTATCAACAGGCTTAGTATTTATTCGAACTGCTTTATCAGCTCCAATTGCTAAAGCTTTTCTCATTACAGGATCAACATTAACATCTCCAACTGTAATTACAGTTACTTCTCCCTGGCTAGCTTCTTTTAATATCATAGCTTTTGTTAATCCAAACTCATCATAAGGGTTAATTACAAATTGAATTCCTGTTGTATCAAGTTTTGTGCTGTTTTCTACAAAATTAATTTTTGATGTTGTATCAGGTACGCTACTTATACAAACTAGTATCTTCATATTTATTTTTTAATTTACTACAAATTTAACTAATTTGAGGTAAAAATAATACTAGCTTAAATTAAAAAACAATAACATAATTTAAGGAGTGGCGCTTTCAAGAAAAATGCTATTTTTGCAATCCTAATAATGAATTAAAATTATAAAATAAATATCATGGAATTAATTGTAAATTATTTACCGCTTTTTGGTTTAATCGCTTTAGCGTTTGTCTTTTGGAAGAATAAATGGGTTACTTCTCAGGAAGAAGGGAATGAGAAGATGTCAAATATTGCAAAAAATATTTCTGCAGGGGCAATGTCCTTCTTAAAAGCAGAATATAAATTATTATCAATTTTTGTTGTTGCAGTATCAATACTCTTATATTTCAAAGGTTCTAATGAAATAAATTCACATGGAATGGTTGCTTTGTCTTTTGTAGTTGGGGCTATTTGTTCAGCCTTAGCAGGGTTTATTGGAATGAAAGTAGCAACAAAAGCAAATGTTAGGACTACACATGCTGCGAGGAAATCATTAGGTAAGGCCTTAGAGGTTGCATTTTCTGGAGGTTCTGTTATGGGATTAGGCGTTGTTGGATTAGGAGTTTTAGGCCTAAGCGGTTTATTTATGATTTATCAAAATATGTGGCCTGGTTCTAATAATTTAGAAATGGTTTTAAATGTACTTTCAGGCTTTTCCTTGGGTGCATCTTCTATTGCTTTGTTTGCTAGAGTTGGAGGAGGTATATATACTAAAGCAGCGGATGTTGGTGCTGATTTGGTTGGTAAAGTGGAAGCAGGGATTCCTGAAGACCATCCTTTAAATCCTGCAACAATTGCTGATAATGTTGGAGACAATGTTGGGGATGTTGCGGGTATGGGTGCAGATTTATTTGAATCCTATGTCGGATCAATTATCGGAACGATGGTTCTAGGAATGTATATTATAACTCCTACTTATGCTGGTATGGGAGCTGTTTATTTACCATTAGTATTAGCAGCTATTGGTATATTAATGTCCATTTTAGGAACATTTTTTGTTAAAGTAAAAGAAGGAGGATCTCCACATAAAGCATTAAATATTGGAGAATTTGGTTCAGCAATTCTTATGGTTATAGCTTCTTATTTTATTATTTCTTCGATGTTAGGAGAAGGGGATGTAAATGGATTACCTCATGGAGCTATGGGTGTTTTTTGGGCTACAATAACAGGTTTAATAACAGGTTTGTTAGTTGGTAAAGTTACAGAATACTATACAGGAACAGGAACTAAACCTGTCAGTTCAATTGTTCGACAATCTGAAACAGGATCTGCTACTAACATTATTGCAGGACTTGGAGTAGGTATGATGTCTACTGCAATACCTATTTTATTGATTGCTGCAGCAATATTAATTTCTCATCATTTTGCAGGCCTTTATGGTATTGCAATTGCTGCTGTTGGAATGCTTGCTAATACAGGTATTCAATTAGCGGTTGATGCTTATGGCCCAATTTCTGATAATGCAGGAGGTATTGCAGAGATGGCTGAATTACCTGCTGAAGTAAGAGAAAGAACAGATAAATTAGATGCTGTTGGAAACACTACTGCTGCAATTGGTAAAGGGTTTGCTATTGCGTCAGCAGCACTAACAGCATTAGCTCTTTTTGCTGCTTTCATGAAAACAGCAGGTGTTACCTCTATTGATGTTTCTCAACCAGATATTATGGCTGGGCTTTTAATAGGAGGAATGTTGCCTTTTGTTTTTTCTGCACTATCTATGAATGCTGTTGGAAGAGCAGCTATGGCAATGATCGAAGAAGTAAGAAGACAGTTTAGAGATATCCCAGCTTTAAAAGCGGCTTTGGAAGTCATGAGAAAATACAATTCAGATATGTCTCAGGCATCTGAAGAAGATAGAAAAATATTTGATGCTGCTGATGGTGTTGCAGAATATGATAAGTGTGTTGAGATATCAACAAAAGCTTCAATTAAAGAGATGGTATTCCCAGGTTTATTAGCAATTATTGTCCCTGTTGCAATTGGATTTATCGGAGGAGCTGAAATGCTTGGAGGATTATTAGCTGGAGTTACTACATGTGGTGTTCTTATGGCTATTTTTCAATCTAATTCCGGTGGAGCTTGGGATAATGCTAAAAAAATGATTGAAGAGCAAGGGAAGAAAGGAACGGATGCGCATAAAGCAGCTGTTGTTGGAGATACTGTTGGAGATCCATTTAAAGACACTTCTGGGCCGTCATTAAATATTTTATTAAAGTTAATGTCTGTTGTCGCATTAGTTATTGCTCCTTCTATTAGTATTAATAATACTGCAGGCGCTTATACTCAGCTAACTAATGATTATGATTTGGAAGAGATTATATTAACTTCCTATGCTTCAGATTTTATTGTCGAAGAGAAAGTAATATCTGTAATGATCATGCATTCAGACCCTAATAACTTCATTTGTGATGGTGATGCAGAAGTTTGTAAAGAATTATACGAATATCTTGCTCCTGAGATTATTTTTGAATCGATAGCTTCTTCATTGGAAGAATCTCAAGACGGAAATTATGAATTTGTTATTAAAGGCGTTTTATTATTAGGTGCAGATAATGTTCCCACATATGGAACTTTAAGTTATACACTTTCAGAAAACGCTGATATGTTCTCAGGGAGAATTATATTTGAAAAGCCTGAAAACTTAAAAGCAAATACAGCTAAACAACTAGCAATATTAGTAAAATCTAAAAAATAATAATTGTCAATTTGGACTAGCTTAATTTTATCAAAGAGGAATCTACTTTCTTGATAATCTCTTCAAGATCTTCTTTATTATCTGAGAAATTTAGATCATCGACATCTATAATTAATAATTCTCCTTTACTATATTCTGATATCCAAGCTTCATATCTTTCATTTAGACGCGTCAAATAATCAAGACGAATACTATTTTCATAATCTCTTCCTCTTTTTTGTATTTGCTCTATTAATTTTGCTACTGAGGCTCTTAGATAAATCATTAAGTCTGGCCCTTTAACAAGCCCGTCCATTAGGTTGAATATTGCTTTATAATTTTCAAAATCTCTTGAGCTCATTAATCCCATATTATGGAGGTTAGGAGCAAAGATATATGCGTCTTCAAAAATTGTTCTATCTTGTATATATTTCTTACCACTTTCTTTTATATCAAGTATTTGACGAAAACGGCTATTAAGAAAATATACTTGTAAATTGAAAGACCATCGTTGCATATCTTTATAAAAATCATTTAAATAAGGATTATTTTCTACATCTTCGTAATGCGCTTCCCATTTATAATGTTTAGATAGTAATGTAGTTAAAGTAGTCTTTCCAGACCCAATATTCCCAGAAATTGCTATATGCATAGTTTTTTTTTATTTGACTAAAATAAAAAAGAATTTATTATGAAAATAGATTTTAGAGCTCTCGTTTTATATTTTGTTGAAAACTTAATTTTCATATTTACTAAGTTCATTAGCAAATATTCTATCGTTACATAATTTTGGTATTTTATATTGTCCTCCTAAACGATTTTTTCCTCTAGACCAATTGTAGAATGTTCCTCTAGATACGGTTTTAATTATGGGAATTTTAATTAGTAAATCTTTATCTCTTTTCGCTGCATAATCAGAATTAATTTCCTTTAACTTTGAATCTAATATTTTCTGAAACTCACTTATATCTGAAGGCGCTTTCTCAAATTCTATAATCCATTCATGTGTTCCGGATATTTCATTATATAATATTGGAGAGGCAGTATAGTCTATAATTTTACTTGAAGTGATTTTACACGTATGATTTATTGCCTCATTAGCATTACCCACCATCAATTCTTCACCAAACATATTAATATAACTTTGTGTTCTCCCTGAGATTATAATTCTATATGGATTGATTGATGTAAATTTGATAGTGTCCCCAATTAAATACCTCCATAAACCTGAACAAGTTGATATTATTAGCACGTATTCTTGATCTTTCTTAACATCTTCTAGTGTAATAGCTTGTTTCCCCCCACTTCTAAATTCTTGTATTGGTATAAATTCATAAAAAATGCCATGATCTAGCATTAGTAATAATTCGGAACTTTCATATTGATCTTGTATTCCAAAAAACCCTTCAGATGCATTATATATTTCTAAATAATTTATTTTATGATCTCCAATTAATTTATCGAAATTTTTCTTGTAAGAAGAAAAATTAATTCCTCCATGTATATATAGCTCTAAATTTGGCCAAACTTCAGATAATGTCTTAACCCCTTTTTCTTTTACAATATTTTGTAACACAAGATACATCCATGATGGAACACCGGTTATATTTGTTATATTTTCATTTAAGAGTTGTGCTGTAATTCGTTTAATTTTTAATTCCCAATCACTTAATAAAACTGTTTCTGAGTTAGGATTTTGATGCATTTTAACCCAAAACGGGAAGTTATCAATAAGAATTGCAGAAAGATCTCCGTCAATAAAATCACAGGTTATATTTTTCTCTTGAGAGCCTCCTAGCATTAACCCTTTTCCATCAAATATTTTTTTCTCAGGGAAATTATTACAATATAATGCCAACATGTCTTTACCAGCTTTGAAATGGGAATTATACAAGGATTCTTTTGATATCGGGATAAACTTACTTTTTGCATTTGTTGTGCCTGAAGATTTTGCAAACCACTTGACTTTATCTGGCCACAATACGTTTTCACCTCCACATCTTATTTGATTAATATATGGGAATAGTTCTTCGTAAGTTCTTATAGCTACATGTTCGGTAAATTTTTTATATGATTTAATTTCTACAAAATGATGTTCTTCCCCAAAAAGAGATAAGCGGCCTTTTGCAATTAGTTCTTGAAATACTTTCTCTTGTATTTCATGTGGGTTTCGCATAAAATAATTAATATCATTTTCTCTTTTTTTTATTATGTAAGAAAGAATAGAATTTTTTAGATTCATATTACAGAATATTTGATAATTTTAGAATCGCAAAATTAATAAAAACAAATGACAGGCTATTTAAAAAAAATGGATACAGAACTTGATAAGGTTGTTGTATATACGTTAAACCTCAATAATAATTCACAAAAGATGAATGATTTAATAGGTAAAGAAATACAACTATCTTGGAAGGGAGAAGTGTGCTGTTCTATTTGTAATCGTCTGATGAAAACTTTTTATCGATCAAGATTTTGTTATAAGTGTTATTGGGAGGCTCCAGAAGCTTCTCCAAGTATTTTCAAGCCAGAATTATGTACAGCACACTTAGGAATAGAAGAAAGAAATTTAAGTTGGGAAAAAAAATTTCAGTTATCTCCCCACTATGTATATTTAGCTAATTCAAGTGGCGTAAAAGTTGGTATTACTAGGAAAACTCAAAAATTAACTAGATGGATGGATCAAGGAGCAAGTCAAGCAATTATTCTTGCAGAAGTTCCTAACAGAAGATTATCTGGAGATATTGAGGTGGCATTAAAAAGTTTTGTAACTGACATTACAAATTGGCGTAGAATGCTTGCTGGAAAACCAAATCCAATTGATTTGGTTAAGATTAAAGATAATCTAATTACTTATATACCAGATTCTTTAAGAGAATATGTAGTAGTTGATAATATTGTAGTTGAAATTGATTATCCTGTAAAAGAGTATCCAATAAAAGTTAAGAGCGTAAAATTTGATAAAACACCAATCATTGAAGGTAAGCTGCAAGGGATTAAAGGTCAGTATTTAATTCTTGATAATGGAAGAGTATTTAATGTTAGATCGCATGAAGGATATCTCATAGAATTATTTAGTACAGAAGGAAGTGATACTCAAACAAAATTATTCTAATGTAATCAGGTATGGTAATCGTGCTTGTATATAATCATTATCTAATAAATTTTCAATTGCTTCAAAATCAGATTCATGAATCCCAAGGTTTTTTAATATAAATTGAGCACTAGTCTTGCTACTAATATCTTTTAAGATTTCTTCAAATGAATTTTTTTCTTTTGGTAAAGATATGGTCCTGTAGTTAGTAAGTTTAGCTAAATCAGCAGCAATTTTAATTGCTTTTTCAAGACCTCCAAAAACATCAATTAGACCTATCTGTTTTGCATTATAGCCTGACCAAACTCTACCTTGCCCTATCTGATCTATTTCTTCTTTTGCTATCTTTCTTCCTTCAGCTACATTACTTATAAATGTGTCATATATTTTTTCTACACTTTCTTGAATTTTAGCTTTCTCAAAATTTGTCAGCCCACGGTTAAAACTTCCTATATCTGAATATTTATGTGTATTGACAGTATCAATAGTTATTCCCAGAGTTTTTTTATAAAAAGGTTGCATATTAGGAATCATTCCAAATACTCCAATTGAACCAGTAATTGTTGTTGGATTTGCAACAATAGAATCAGCAGCACAAGCAATATAGTAACCTCCAGATGCTGCGACATCTCCCATTGAGACAACAATCGGTTTTATTCCTTTTGTTAGTATTGTTTCACGCCAAATTACATCTGAAGCAAGAGCACTTCCACCAGGAGAATTTACTCTTAGAACAATAGCTTTTACCTTTTCATCTTCTCTTGCATTTTTGATAGCTTTTGCAGTAGTAATTGACCCAATTTTATCATAATCTCCTTTACCAGAGCTTATCTCTCCAGTAGCATAAATGATAGCAATTTTGTCTCTACTGATCTTTTTTTTGTTTTCAGATTTTACATTGCTATATTTTTTTAAAGAAATAAAATTTAATTCTTCAGCTTCTGTTATACTTTTTAAGCTTGTTTCCACTTGATCTTCATACATAAGATCGTCTACAAACCCTAATTCTTTACAGTTTTCTGCAGTATTTAGAGCAAGTTGGTTTATATATTTTTCCACATCTTTAAGCCGTAGATTTCTTTGACTAGAGATACTATCAAATATATTGTTGGCAAGATCAGAGAGGTATAACTTAGTCTGTTCTCTATTTTCTTGACTCATACTTTCAGCAATGAATGGTTCTACGGCACTTTTAAACTTACCATGTCTAATAATTTGCATCTCAATATTTAATTTTTCTAAAAGACCTTTAAAAAACATAATATTCGCGGAAAATCCACTAAGCTCAACAATTCCCTCTGGATTTAGATACAATTTATTTGCTAAAGATGATAAATAATAGCTTTTCTGAGAATACCACTCAGCATAGGCAATAATTTTCTTCCCACTACTTTTAAAATCTAATAATTTGTTTCTTATTTCTTCTGTTTGTGAAAGACCCGCATTTATTGTAGATGCATTTAAATAGATTGCTTGTATGTTGTCATCATTTTTTGCTTTTTCAATATTATCTAGAACTTGTTTAAGCTCTATTGTTTTTTTTGGTTCTGAGTTTGTAAGGCTTATCTCATCTAGAGGGTTAGTTGATTTCCTTTCTACTATAGGATTCTTAAAGTCTATTTTTAATATTGTATTAGGTTCAATTTGAATTTCTTTTTTACTATTCATTGATATAATTGAAATTATCCCAATACATAATACCATTAAAATAATAAATGATAATATAATCCCTAAAATTGTTGAAAGTAAATTTTTTAAAAAAGATTTCATAAAAAAATAAATAAGCAACAAAAATAAAAAATAAATGATTGTTTTTTATACTCTCTTCTTTTTATATTTGAGTGAATTTAATATATGAGTCTAGTTTATTTACATTTAGGAAGTAATATAGGAGATAGAATTCTTTTTTTACAAAGAGCCAGTCTCTATATAGAAAAGAAAGTAGGAATTGTTTTGGATAAGTCTAAGATATATGAGACAAGCCCTTGGGGAAACACTCAGCAAACAGACTACTTAAATCAGGTCGTATTTGCTCAAACTATGTTGTCGGCTCAAGAGTTATTAGAGACAATACTTCATATTGAACAAATAATGGGACGTGTTAGGAGTATTAAGTGGGGATCAAGAAAGATTGATATTGATATTTTATTTTTTAATAGAGATGTTATCTCAAGAAAACATCTTAAAGTTCCACATCCATTGTTACATAAAAGACTTTTTGTTCTGAAACCATTAGTTGAAATTGCTCCTAATTTTATTCATCCTATATACAATAAAAAGATATCTGAAATTTTAGCTTCTTGTTTAGATTCAGAAAAAGTAGAAGAGTATGCAGTATAATTTTATTTCTATTGAAGGTAATATAGGGGCAGGAAAAACTTCTCTAGCAAAGAAGTTAAGTACGGATCATAATGCAAGATTAATTTTGGAATCATTTTCAGATAATCCGTTTTTACCAAAGTTCTATAAAAAACCAAAAAAATATGCATTTTCACTAGAACTTTTTTTTATGGCTGAAAGATATAGCCAAATGCAACAACAAGATTTGTTTCATTCCTTAACTATTTCAGATTATTTATTTGTAAAATCTAAATTATTTGCTCAGAACAATCTTCAGGATGACGAGTTATTTCTGTTCAATAAATTATTTAGTACTATGTCTACTTCAATTCCTAATCCTCAGCTTGTAGTGTATCTTTATTCTAGTATTGAAAGATTACAATATAACATAAGTAAGAGAGGAAGAGCGTTTGAGCAATATATTACTGCTGAATATTTACAGAATATTCAAAACAACTATTTAGATTATTTTCACAAACAAAAATTACATCCGATACTTATAATAGATGTTACTAATATTGATTTTTTGAAAAACGAGTCAGACTATCAGAAGATTAAATCAGCAATTACATCTAATTATAAAGTTGGAGTACATAATTTAACAATTACTGATTCCACAAATAAAGAGGAAGATCATGATTAATTTTTCTTAATTCATCTTTGACATAACTGTACTCCTCTTTCAATTTGTTTAGAATTTCTTTTTCTCTATTACTGCAAGAAACAGAACCTTTACTATTCCATTTCAGATATAATGGGAGTAGTTTTGATTGTAATTTATGAGGAATAAATGGTTGCAATTTAGTTCCAATTCTATGCATTGCTGAAGATCGAATTACAACAGACTCATTTCTATGTTCAAAATTAAAATCTTTATAGAAACCGTCATCAATTTGCAAGAATTTAGCTATTTCTTGCAATATTTTTCTTTTGTTTCTAATTAAATCTTCAAAGATTAATATTTTAATTAATTGATTAGGATATTTTTTTTGCCACTTATTTAGATGTGTTGCATAGTCTACATACATATTTATCTTTGGAAGATTAACATATTCTTCTAAATCAAGATTAGTTCTTTTTGTACGATACCTTTCCATCTTATAATGGCTATAAATTTGCGCAGAAGGCTCTCTAAAAATAAATATTATCTTCGGAGGGTTTTTGAATGAAGAAAACCCTGTTATTGCATTGTTTGAATATAAATAAGCTGCTGTTGCTTCAAAAGAAATTTTTTCATCTTTTTTATCTTTAAAATAATTGGAGTATGCATTTATATTATGCTCTATGCAATTACAATTTTTATTGAAACGATTAATTTTATCAAAGAAAAAGAAGGGCTCTTTTGTTCTTGAGGCAAATACCTCTGGGTGTTTTGCTAACCAAAAATATAAAGAACTCGTACCACATTTCGGGGCGCCCCCTATTATAAGATTTGGCAGATTCATATGTGGCTACAAACAGAACTCTCGATAATATTGCTATATCTCAAATTGATTAATTAATCAGCTGCTGAAAAGAAGGGCTATTAAAATAATTACGGAATTCTAAATCTTTTGCAGCTTCTTTCTTATAGGATGAGTCCTCATTAATTGCTTTCTTTAAATTAGTTATAGTTGCAGATTCATTGTTATTTCTAGCGCCAAGAATAGCATTTAAGTAATATGCAGAAGCAGTAGACTCATTACAAGAAACATTACTATTACCATTTAATAACTTTGCTAAAGTTGCATTATAAGAGTTGTCATTTTTAAAGAATCGAGCAGCTTTTTCATATTCACCTTTTCTGATATTGAGTATTGCTTGATTTTTTTCTGAAACGTTCCCATTAGTAAAGAGTTTTTGAGCATTAGTTAATTCCCCATTCCAACTAGCAATAATCCCTTTATTAATTTCTATTTCATTTTGACTTCCTCCAATTGCTTCAGCTTTTTGAAGGTACTCATTTGCTTTAGCTATATTATTATTGTTTAAATAATGACATGCAATATTATTTAGCCCTTTCCAATCGTTATATGCTAGGGATATGTTCTCATACAGAGTAAGAGCCAATTCATGATTATCTGGTGAGCTTTGCATTTGTAGACTTACTCCGTATAATGCCTCCTTTATATCTAGATCAAAAAGATTTTCAGCTATTATTTCCCCTCCACTTCCAAATGTGCTAGCACACAATTCCGCAATTTCTTCATCTGTTTTTTTAGATTCATATGATCGTACAGTAATTCTTGCTTTTCTTAATTGCGGAAGAATATCTTTTTCAATAGCATCATATAACTCAGTCATATCTCTTATTGCCTGTTCTCTTTTTTCGAGATCTTCTACAGAATTTACAATCCTATTGATACGTCTTTTATCTTTTATTTCAGAAGAACTCATCAAGTTGTTAAATCCATCCCAATCTTCACCAATTGACTCTTCAGTATATAAGGCGGTATTACGAGCACCATCTAAACCTACTTTTCTCATTAACCATTTAGTATATTTTAAGGTGCTTTTCATACGTCTTTCTGAAACATTATCATTTATATCAATAGTCCCTTCTGGAGAAGCATATGATTTTATTTCAATAGAACTAGTTTTATTTCCCTGACTTGCAAAGTCCTTTAATTTTTTTACAGCATCTTTACTTTTTTCAGTTGTTCTTATATTACTTTGATTAACCAAAAAATAAACAACGGCACTTTCTGAGAGAATAGTTTCTTTTTCATAACCATGATCAGCAACTGCAACTTCTTCTGAGTTTGCCACTCTATTTGCAGTAACTATTACGCCATTTGCAAGTGTAACTGGACCTAATATTTGTTCTTTATTTGATTGCGTAATTGAAGCTGTAATTGCAGCAATAGATTCTTTTTCATTTTGAGTATTTGCAACAGCGCGTAGTTCTAATTTAGAACTCATCATAGCTGGCGTATAATTTATTATGTCATTATAAGTAAATTCTCCTCCTTTCTCATAAAATATTGTTTTCTTACCACCGGTAGCATTTTCTCCATTTATAGTAATTGCTTTAAAAGCAGTTTCCCCCTCTGCATATACTAATACAGGAGTAAATTCTACAATTGCTTTTTTTGCAAAATATTTTTCAGGAAATTTTCCTTCTAATTTGAGATTTATTTTACCAGAATGTGTTTCTAGAACAGCAGGTGTTACAGTGAAAGTTGTAGTATTATATTTTGTAGACATTTTACTTAGACCACATCCAGCTAAAGCAATTATAATTGTAAAAAAACAAATGTTTCTTAGGAGTTTCATTAGCGTAGTATTTAATTAATATTGTTGCAAATCTAAAGTTTATATATATAAAAAGATATATAGACCAGACCTTTTTTTAACATAGAAAGTAACAATTTATAAAATTATTATTTATTCTTTTATTTTTTTCCATAATTCCCAAATCACAATACCCGCACTTACAGATATATTTAGTGAATGTTTTGTTCCAAATTGAGGAATTTCGATGACTTCATCAGATATATTAATAATATTTTGCGAGACACCATTTACTTCATTCCCAAATATTAACGCTATTGGTGTTTGATTATTATCATATTTATCTAAATATGTTGCTTTTTCCACTTGTTCAACAGCAATAATCCTATATTTTTTCTTCTTCAACTTTTTTACAGCATCTTCTATTTTACTTTCATGCTCCCATTTTACAGATTCTGTTGAACCAAGAGCAACTTTATTTATGTTCTTATCTGGAGGGCAAGCAGTGATCCCGCATAATATAATTTTTTCTAATAAGAAACAATCTGCAAGCCTAAATATAGCTCCCACATTAAGAGCACTTCTTATATTATCTAAAACGACAACTATAGGTTGTTTCTTTGAGTGTATAAATTGTTCTACACTTAATCTTTTTAATTCATTATTTTGTAACTTCCTCACCTGTTTAAATTATAGGTAAAATTAAATAAATATATTATTGAAAGCTAAGCAATTACAGCAAAAAAAGAGGAAAGAAACACCATTAATGGTGCAGTATAATTCAATTAAATCTAAGCATCCAGAAGCATTATTATTATTTCGGGTAGGAGATTTTTACGAAACTTTCGGTCAAGACGCAATAAAAGCATCAGAGATATTAGGTATTGTCTTAACTAATAGAGCAAATGGTTCTTCTAATATTGAATTGGCAGGATTCCCCTATCATTCCTTAGATACATATTTACCAAAACTCGTACGATCAGGAGAAAGAGTAGCTATTTGCGAGCAGCTTGAGGACCCAAAATTAACAAAGAAAATTGTTAAAAGAGGAGTTTCAGAATTAGTAACTCCAGGGGTTTCTTATAACGATCTTACTTTAACATCTAACAAAAATAATTTTTTAGCGTCTATATATTATGGGAGAGATAGTATAGGTATTTCTTTTCTAGATATCTCCACAGGAGAATTTTTGATAGATCAAGGGAATAAAGACTATATCAATAAACTTTTATATGATTTAGAACCAAAGGAAGTATTATTTGAAAAAAACAATCAAATTATATTTAATCAAGACTTTGATTTTCTTTCTTGCATATTTGGTTTAGATGAATGGGTGTTTACTAAAGATTATACAAGAGATTTGTTACTTAGAAAATTTAAAACAAATTCATTGAAAGGTTTCGGCGTAGAAGAATTACATAATGGAACCATAGCAGCAGGGGTAATATTACATTACTTAAACGAAACAAATCATAATAAAACAGATCATATATTATCTGTTTCTAGAATAGGTCTTGAAAAATATGTATGGATGGATAGATTTACTGTACGTAATCTAGAAATATTTCATTCTTTCAATAGAGATGCAAAGACCTTAATAGATATCTTAGACAGCACATCTTCTCCAATGGGATCAAGATTATTAAGGCGATGGTTAGCCTTACCTTTAAAAGATAAAAAAGTATTACAATCTAGAATAGATATTGTAGAAGGCTTTAAAGATAATACTGAGTTTGCGAAAATTATACGTACAGAGATTATTAACATTGGCGATTTAGAAAGATTAATTTCAAAAGTTTCTACAGGAAGAATTTCTCCTAGGGAGTGTAAAAAGCTAGGGGAAGCATTACAATCTCTTCCTGAAATAAAAAAATATTGCAAGAATTCAGTTTTACCTCCGATTAAAAGACTATCAAGAAAAATCATATTGTGTCAGAAGATTGAAAAAAAAATAAATTCTCAACTACTCTCTAATCCTCCAGTATTATCAAATAAAGGGAATATAATTAATGATGGGTTAAATAAAGAATTAGATAAACTTAGAAATTTACGTAGTACAGGTAAAGAATATTTGGATGAAATTCTAAAACGTGAAATTGAACATACAGGAATATCTTCATTAAAGATAGCTTTCAATAATGTTTTTGGGTATTATTTAGAAGTTAGAAATACACATAAAGAAAAAGTACCTGAAGAATGGATTAGAAAACAAACTTTAGTTAATGCTGAGCGGTACATTACTGAGGAATTAAAAGAATATGAAACAAAAATTTTAACGGCAGAGGAAAAAATATTTGAATTAGAACTAAGCATATACCAAAATTTGGTATTAGAAATATCTAAGTATGTAAATAAGATTCAAAATAACGCACATATAATTGCTCAACTAGATTGTTTCTTATCATTTGCTTCTATAGCAAATAAATATAATTATTGTAAGCCGCAATTAGAAGAAGATTCTGTTTTGGAAATAAAACAAGGTAGGCATCCCGTCATTGAAAAACAGTTAAGCAATGAAGAACATTATATCCCAAATGATGTTTATTTGGATAACAAAACACAGCAGATTATGATGATTACTGGCCCAAATATGTCCGGGAAATCAGCATTATTACGGCAGACAGCCCTGATAGTCTTAATGGCACAGATAGGAAGTTTTGTTCCTGCAAGGGTTGCTAAGATTGGATTAGTTGACAAAATATTTACTCGAGTTGGAGCTTCTGATAATATTTCTATGGGGGAGTCCACATTTATGGTAGAAATGAATGAAACAGCTAGTATATTAAATAATATATCAAAGAATAGTCTCATTATTTTAGATGAAATAGGCAGAGGTACAAGTACTTATGATGGAATTTCAATTGCTTGGGCAATTGCAGAATACTTACACAATAGTGATTCTAAACCAAAAACACTTTTTGCTACTCATTATCATGAATTAAATCAAATGGAAAATTCTTTTGATAGAATTAAAAATTATAATGTTTCAGTAAAGGAGACGAATCAAGATATTATTTTTTTAAGAAAACTTCAAAAGGGAGGGAGCAATCATAGTTTTGGTATACATGTTGCTAAGATGGCAGGGATGCCACGTTTATTAATTGAACGGTCTAAGATAATGCTAAATCAATTGGAAAAAAGCAGATCGAAAAAGACGATTAATAACCAAAAAGGAGATATGCAATTAAGTTTCTTTAAATTAGATGATCCTGTATTAGAACAAGTAAGAGATGAGCTTGTAAATATCGATATTAATAGTCTAACTCCTGTCGAAGCTAAACTGAAGTTAAATGAAATTAAGAAACTAATAGGAAACTAATTTTTCTTTTTGTAATGTTTAATAAATGATTAAATTTGCCGTTCTGCGAGTGTAGCTCAGGGGTAGAGCATCACCTTGCCAAGGTGAGGGTCGTGGGTTCAAATCCCATCACTCGCTCTAAGATTCCTCAAATATTTGAGGAATCCTTTTTTTCGCCCGGGTGGTGGAATTGGTAGACACGTTGGACTTAAAATCCAATGAACATTGCGTTCGTACGGGTTCAAGTCCCGTCCCGGGTACTTGGGAGGTTATCGAGAGATAGTCTCCCTTTTTTTATGAAAACACTTATTTGTTATATTTGGAAAAATTATGAGAAAAATCTTATTATTTATTTTAATTATTTTTAATCTCTCTGTGTTTGCACAAGTAGAGATGAAATACAATGCAAATTCTGAGAATTTACCGCATTGGGCGCAGTTAATGTATGCAGAGAATCCTAATCCTGGAGAAATAATTGCCGCTTACAGAGATTATTATAAAAACAATAAATTAGTAAAAAATAAGCATACTCAATACTACAAAAGATGGGTACGTAATTTAAGTAGAATTAGTCATCCTATAGCAAATAAACCCACATCAAAAAGTAGTAATCAATGGGAATGTGTGGGTCCATGGGATTTTGACAAGGATGCAGCTAGCAGAAGTTATGCTCCGGGTGCTGCACACGTTTATACAGTGGAGCAATCTATCAGTAATCCAAATGTATTATATGCAGGATCTGCAACTGCTGGCGCTTGGAAAACAATAGACAAAGGAGCAAATTGGGAACTATTAACAAAAGATATTCATTTAGGAGGAGTATATACTATTGAAATTGATTTTGCAGATGAAGATATTGCATATATTAGTGGAAATGGAGGGATTTACAAAACTATTGATGGAGGTATAAATTGGAATATCATTGGAGATACTTCTTTTACTAATTATACTCATTCTGTTAAAGATATAAAATTAAAGCCTAATAATAATTTAGAATTGTTTGTAGCCTCTAATGAAGGCCTGTTTAAATCTACTGATGGAGGGTTCTATTTTAATCAAATTATGAGTGGAAATTTTATGGAAATTGAGTTTCATCCAAATTCGGCCGACACAATGTATTTTATAAAACAAGCTGGAGACAGTACTCTTTTTTATCGGTCAGATGATGGAGGTAATACATTAATTAATTATACAAATGGATGGCCTAATCCTTCAAGTGGGGATGAACAAAAAAGAACAGAGATAGCTGTATCTCCTGCTGCACCTAATAAAATAGTAGCTCTTGCAACAGGAAGTGCAAATGGAGGTAGTGGTTTGTATGGCATTTATATTAGTTATGATAAAGGAGAGAATTGGATTTTTCAGTGTTGCGGACCACATCCAGGTGGTATTCCTGATACAAATAATATTAATATGATGGGCTGGCAACCAAGTGGATTGGATGATGGCGGTCAATATTATTATGATTTAGCACTAGCGGTTAATCCAACTAATGCAGATATTATACATGTTGGAGGTGTAAATCATTGGGTGTCATTTGATGGTGGAGTTACATTTAATTGTCCAGCAAAATGGAGTGAACCACACAAAAAGGGATATGTTCATGCTGACATTCATGATATTAACTATTTTGGAAATGATTTATGGTTTGCTTGTGATGGAGGGATATTTTATTCTGATAATGCTGGAGATAGTATTTACAAAAAACAATACGGAATTGCAGGGGCTGATTTCTGGGGATTTGGGACTGGCTTTAAAGATGGAGATGTAATGCTTGGAGGAACTTATCATAATGGCACACTATT
This sequence comes from Bacteroidota bacterium, assembly GCA_036339955.1. Classification (GTDB taxonomy): domain Bacteria; phylum Bacteroidota; class Bacteroidia; order Flavobacteriales; family BACL11; genus JAYYZX01. Next base: position 3,740 of record JAYYZX010000003.1, on the reverse strand, counting down.
GAAAGATAATAACACGTATATTAATGATTGGATATCTACACAAGGAGGTGATAACTATAGAGGATTTGTTAATTTTGGAAATCCAAGACAAGTTTATCATGATGTAGGAGGAAAAATTCTCTCAGGAGATAGAACTGTAGCTCTTTCCTCATTCCCTTTAACTAAGCAGCCTAACAAATCGTATATTATTGGAGAATCCTCTCAACTAGAGTTTGACCCAAGGTGTCACAATTGGATCTATTCTGGCAACGATACTACTCTTTGGCTTTCAAAAAATAACGGAAAGAATTTTGAGGCTGTTTATCACTTTGATGCAAAGGTCACTTCTATTGAAGTCGCATGGAGTAATCCTGATGTAATATATGTTGCAACTTGGCCAGGTTTTTGGGATAATAAAAAAATATTCAGGACTAATGATGCTGGGAAAACATGGGTAGATATAACGATTCCGTCCACAATGTTAAATGGTTATTTATCTCGTTCCTATGATATTACAGTTAGTAGTTCTAACGAAAACATATTATGGGTAGTGAGATGTGCTCAAAGTGGAAATTATTCTAATATTGATGGATATAAGGTTTTTAAATCATTAGATGGTGGGCAAAATTGGATTAATTTAACTACACCAACATTAGATGGCCATTACATGACAAATATTGAACATCAAAGAGGCAGTAATGGGGGTGTATATTTAGGTACAAGAACAACTGTTTTTTATAGAAATGATAGTATGCCAGATTGGGTAATTTATGACAATAATTTACCAAGCAGAACGCTGTCTACTCAACTAGTCCCATATTATAGAGAAGGTCTTTTGATAAATGGAACCAACAGAAGTGCATATGAAATTGATTTTTATGAAAATACGCCTCCTTCTGCACAAATTGCAGCAGACAGGTTAACAATCAGTTGCCTAAATGACACAGTTAAGTTTGTAGATCATTCAGCAGTACGACACAATAGTGCTAGTTGGAATTGGTCTTTCCCTGGCGGAACACCAAGTAGTTCTACATTAGAAAATCCTATTGTTGTTTATAGCAGTCCAGGAGACTATGATGTTAGTCTACAAGTAACTGATGCTTTTGGGTCTTCAACACAAACGTTGACAAGTTTTATTACTTATACAGATTCTGTTTCGTCAATTACAAATGCAAGTTTGTATACTCAAGATTTTGAAAGTAGCAGCTATCCTCCAATAGATTGGACAAGGCCAAATTGGTCATTTGGCTGGGACATTATTGAACTAGATACTGGTATTAATTGTACACCTACTAAAGCCGTTTATGTGAACCATTATTGGATTAATAAAAAAGGTGAAGAGGTGTATTTAATTTCTAATAAAGTGAAATTAGGTGGGGGGTTAAGTGCACAAAATTATTTAACTTATGATTATGCTTATTGTGGTTTAAATCCTCCGGCTTCTTGGGTTCATGGTTCTAATGATGGATTTAGGATAGATATCTCAACCAATTGTGGTATTACCTGGGATTCTATTTATGGAGCAAGCGGAACAGCTTTACAAACTACTGGAACTATAAATAGCCCATGGTATCCTACATGTGGCAGTTGGGCAAGTGATAGTTTAGATTTAACTGCTTTAGGTTATAATGGAGATACCATCATGGTACGTTTTGTTGCTATCAATGATTATGGGAATAGGTTCTTTATGGATAATATTAATATTAATGGGCAAAATATTTTAACATTTGAAGAAGTAGAAAACAGAATATTTAATGTTTTTATTTATCCAAATCCAACAAAAGGAATTTTTAGTATCCGAACTGATTCGGATAATTTGGAGATTTCCATTTATTCTATTTTAGGAGAATTAGTTCTAAAAGAAAAAATTATGGATGGTTTGAAACAAATTGATTTCACTAATCAAAGTAAAGGTATTTACTTTGTAACGCTAAAAAATGGAAATAAAACTGAACAAAGAAAACTGATTATCCAATAATCTAATCTCTGAAATAAACAAAATTTATTGTAGAATAATTTTTTTAGATACACGACCACTTTCGTATATATAGAATAGAGGGCTATTAAATTTAGTAGAAACTTCTCTTCCTAATATATCTACTATCCTTATTAATTTGTCTGTATTTTGAAATTCTTGTATTGCACTAAGATTACAATTAATTAAGCCATTAATATCATATTTAGAAACGAAATTCCAAATCTCAATATTTGCATCAATATCCATATTCCCAAAATACCCAGGCCAATCATGCCCACCTCCAATTACTTTCAGTTCTTCTACGGTAACACAGTTATCACCGTTTAACCATGATCTTCTTTCTACTGTGCTACCATCAAACGGATCTATATCTGGTATTTGAATTACTGTTGGATTTATATTTGTATTATTATATGTAGCCCAATATGAGTGTGTTAAATCTGCAGAGACATAATAAGAAACTCCTCCCCAAACTAATCCATTATAAGGTGAAATTGAATCAGCTAATCCTAAAATAGTTTGAATAGCTGTAGGATGAACAGGAGTACAATTGTCATACTGAAATTGCTGCATAGTTCTAGCCACTGCTGCTCCTGCAGCGATTCTATGATTTAATCTACATGCTAGTTCATATACAAATTCTCCTCCTAATGAATATCCACGGATGTAAATCCTATCATTATTAATCATATATTCAGAGGATAGCGTATCTATAATAGACTCAACAAAATATATATCATCATGATTTGTTGGTGCTTTATGCAGCCAATTAAATGAGCCACCATCACCCGGATCAGCTAGTGCTTGTGGAGCGACAAAAATAAAACCAGCTGTATCGGCTATTGCTTTCATTTCATTAGTTATAGAAGCAGTTCCATTGCCTCCATGAAAATCAAATAATAAAGGGACATGATTGTTGCCAGTATAGTTTTGAGGTATATAGATAATAAAATTTCTATTATTTCCATCATACAATAGAGTTCTGTTAATTTCTTGTGATAACCCAATAAAAGGAAGAAGTATTAATATTAAGAATATTTTTTTCATCATGGAATATCTAGTTTAAGAATTTTGCCCAAAGATATTTATATTTCTTGCAGTATCTTTTTTGTTGCACCAATATTTTTAGAAATAAAATCTAAACATTGTGATTTCATATTATTGTGAAGCCAATAGTTAGCAATATCTTCTAATTCATTGGTTGATTTAATACTTTTTCCAATCCCTAATTCTATCATTTTTTTAGCTTCTTGAGATTTGTGATAGTTTGGTCCAAATATTACAGGGATTCCAAAAACAATAGCCTCTAATGTATTGTGTATTCCTTTTCCAAATCCTCCTCCAATATAGGCAACATCTGCATATTTATAAAGTTGAGATAAAAGCCCAATGCTATCAATAATTAAAATATTTTTTGCCTCATCATTCAGCTTATCTATATCTGAATATTTAATACCATTAGTTCGTTTTATTAATAAATCTATTTTGTTTATTTCGTGTGGAGCAATAATATATTTATACTCTGGATATTTTTTTATGTATGGCAAAATAATATTTTCATCTCCTGGCCAACTACTCCCAATAATAATAGTTTTAGATTTATTAATAAATTTTTTGATTGAAGCAAAATTCTGTTCATTGATAGTATTTTCTTTTACTTGGTCAAATCTAGTATCTCCAGAAATTGTAATATTTTGTACACCTATATTATTCAGACAAGTTTTTGATTTTTCATTTTGAACAAAGAAATGGTTAACCTTTTTAAGGTGGGATACAGCCCATT
>JAYYZX010000002.1:0-46005 GCA_036339955.1 Bacteroidota bacterium | reverse complement strand
TTTGCATATATTGTGCTAGATCAGATTCTCCCCCTATTGTTGGAATTAATTTTAAATCTTTTTTAGTTACTTTGATTGCCCCTACCTTTACTTCTGTCTTCATAGCTGCTCTTTCAGCAGAAATCTTTACTTCTCCTAATTTAATTGAAGATTCTTTAATTTCTAAATCTTTATTTAGTATTTCTTTATTTTTTAATATAATATTTTGATGTACGGTATCATAACCTATATAAGTTGCTGTCAGTTTGTATTTTCCTGCTTTGATTCCACGAATAATATACATTCCATTCTCATCTGTTGCGCTTCCTGCAGTTATACCTTCTTCTAAGCCATCATTACTTATAATTTCAAGTAAAAAAACATTACAAAACATAACAGGTTCTTTGCTGTCTTGATCGTATACAAATCCTCTAACTGTTGCGTTTTGAGAGAATGAAGATAATGATAGAAATACAAGAAACGATATAGATATAACTATGCGCATATTTTTAATTGAACGCAAATATAAAAGAAACAGATTCTAAGAGGGTTGTATTTGTAAAAATAATTTTACTTTTCTGCATGTAATATTCTCGATATCAATTCTCTTATTAATGATGCTTTAGTTGTATTTTTATTATTTACTCCTTTTGCTCTTAAATCATAATTTTTTAGTAGTGTAATGATATGATATAATTCTTTTGTAGTATATTTTTTTGCAGCTTCTACATATTGAGTAATGAAGAATGGATTAATCTTTAAAACACTAGCAATGTTATTTTTGCTTTTGTCTTGTAAGCTGTGTAGCGTTACTACTTTCTGAAAAAAACTAAATAAAAGGCCAATAATTTTTTCTATTGGATTAGTTTTTTGATTTAATAAAAGGTGTTTGGTAATGTAATAAGATTTATATACATTCTTTTGAGACAAAGCATCTTGTAATTCAAATGCATTAAAGTCTTTACTAAGACCGACATATTTTTCAATAATATTATCAGTAATTTTTTTATCCTTAATAGGCAAAGCAAGTAATTTCTTTAATTCATTATAAATATTTGACAAGTTATTACCTAATGCTTCATTTAACATTTGACATGATTTTTGATTAATTGAATATCCATTCTGGATTATGAAATCTTCTATCCATTTTACAATTTGAGTGTCATACAGTTTTTTTGATTCAAGCAGTACACATTTTTGATTGATAAGTTTAGATATCTTTTTTCTTTTATCTAGATACTTTCCTTTGTAGCATATTACAAGAATAGTAGATTTTTGAGGAGTTTTAATATAATCTTCAAGTTTGTCAATATTTCTTAAATGTTGAGCTTCTTTTACAATTACTACTCTTTTTTCTCCAAAAGAGGGAAAAAGTTTTGCTTCTAATATAACGTCTTCAATAGTTATTTCTTTACCATATAGTATTGTTTGATTGAATTGTTTTTCATCCTCATTTAGAATGTTATTTGCTATATATGTTGATATTTTGTCTATATAAAATGTTTCTTCTCCTGTTAAAAAATATATAGGTTCAATTTTTTTATCTTGTAGAGATTTAATGATTTTCGAATAATTCATCTAATTTTGTTTTATGCATATTGAATTGACTCTACCTGAACCAAACCTCAAAATTAAACTAGTCAATGAGATTACACAAGTTTTTGATGAAGTAAGAAGAAAATTTATTGTTTTTACGCCAGAAGAGCGAGTGCGCCAATATATTATTCATTTTTTACGAGCTTATAAAAATTATCCTTTTAGCTTAATGAAGTTAGAGCATACTCTTAAATATTATAAATTAAGTTGTAGAGCAGATGTAGTAATCTACAATACATTTGGACAGCCTATGATGATGATTGAATGTAAATCTCCTAGTATTAAACTCACCAGAGATGTTTTCAATCAGATTACAAAATATAATTTTGATCTGAAAGTACCTTATCTATTAGTTAGTAATGGTATTGAACATTTTTGTTGCCATATTGATTATGACAATAATAAAATTAATTTTTTGAATGATATACCATCTTTTGATTCTCTTAATTAGTTTATCCCCGTAATAGATTTAAAGCTGACCCTGCTTTGAACCACTGAATTTGTTGTTTATTATATGTATGATTTAGTGTGATTTTCTTAATTTTTCCATCTTGATGTATAACTTCTAAAGTTAATGGCTCTGCTTCTGAAAATTCTATTAAATCTATAAAATTAAACGTATCATCTTCTTTGATTAAGTCATAATCCGCTTCATTTTTAAAAGAAAGCGCTAGCATTCCTTGCTTTTTGAGATTAGTTTCATGAATTCTAGCAAATGATTTGACAATTACTGCTGTTACCCCTAAATGCCTTGGTTCCATAGCAGCATGCTCTCTTGAAGATCCTTCTCCATAATTATGATCTCCTACAATGATGGTTGGAACTCCAGCTTTTTTATATGCTCTTGCTACATTTGGAACTTCATCTATTTCACCATTGAGTTGGTTAACTACAGAATTTGTTTTTTCATTAAATGCATTTAATGCTCCAATTAAGCAATTGTTTGATATATTATCTAAATGCCCTCTATATTTGAGCCATGCTCCTGCCATTGAAATATGATCTGTTGTACATTTTCCTTTTGCTTTTATCAGTAATCTTGCCCCTTTAATATTTTTCTTATTCCATTTAGGGAATGGGGATAATAATTGTAATCTGTCAGACTTAGGATCCACCATCACTTGTAGATGTCCTCCTTCTTTAGCAGGAGCTTGATACCCATTTTCTTTCACATCAAATCCATTTGGAGGCAATTCATATCCTTTAGGCTCAGAAAGCTTAACTTGATCACCATTCTTATTTATTAACGAGTCTGTCATAGGGTTAAAATCTAATCTTCCAGAAATAGCAATTGCTGCAACTATTTCTGGTGATGAAACAAAAGCATGTGTGTTTGGATTTCCATCTGCTCTTTTTGCAAAATTCCGGTTAAATGAATGAATAATTGAATTCTTTTCTTTTTTTTCAGCCCCTTCTCGTTTCCATTGTCCAATACATGGGCCACATGCATTTGTAAAAATTCTAGTTGACGGAAATTTCTTAAAGATATCGATAAGACCATCTCTTTCTGCCGTATATCGAACTTGTTCTGAGCCAGGATTGATACCTAAGATTGCCTTAGGTTCAACTCCTTTTTTTATAGCATCTTCCACAATTGAACATGCTCGTGTTAAATCCTCATAAGAAGAGTTAGTACAAGAGCCAATTAGAGCCCATTCTATATTTAATGGCCATTTATTTTTAGTTGCTTTACTTTTCATTTCAGCAATTGGAGTAGCTAAATCTGGAGTAAACGGGCCATTTATATGTGGTTTAAGTGTAGATAAATTGATTTCAATTACTTTATCAAAATATTTTTTAGGATTTTCATATACCTCAGAATCTCCTGTCAGATGACATTTTATTTTATTTGCAGCGTCTGCTATATCATCTCTTTCTGTTGCTCTTAGATATCTTTCCATACTTTCATCATAGCCAAAAGTGGAAGTTGTTGCTCCAATTTCTGCTCCCATATTACATATTGTTCCTTTCCCAGTGCATGAAAGAGAGATAGCTCCTTCACCAAAGTATTCTAAAATATAGTCTGTACCTCCTTTCACGGTTAATATTCCTGCTAATTTTAATATAATATCTTTAGGTGAAGACCAACCACTTAATTTTCCTGTCAACTTTACTCCTATTAATTTAGGAAATTTTAATTCCCAAGGCATTCCAGCCATTACATCAACTGCATCAGCTCCTCCAACACCAATAGCAATCATACCTAAACCTCCAGCATTAACAGTATGTGAATCAGTTCCAATCATCATTCCACCTGGGAAAGCATAATTTTCTAATATTACTTGATGAATAATTCCTGCTCCAGGTTTCCAAAATCCAATCCCATATTTATTACATGCTGAGCTTAGGAAATTAAACACTTCATTATTTTTATTTAGGCTTTCCTGTAAATCTTTATCTGCTCCAATCTTTGCTTGAATTAGATGGTCAGCATGTACCGTGGAAGGCACAGCAACTTTCTTTTTTCCAGCTTGCATAAATTGCAATAGAGCCATTTGTGCTGTTGCATCTTGCATTGCAACTCGATCTGGTTGAAAATTCACATAATCTGAACCTCGTTTAAAACTTTTATTATAGTCTCTATTAAACAAGTGCGCATAAAGAATTTTTTCAGTACTTGTTAATGGTTTATTTATAATTTTTCTTGCTTTCGCAACATTGTTATTGAAGTTTTTATATATTTTTTGAATTAAGTTGATGTTAAATGTCATTTTGTCAGATAGTAATTATTTGCAAAATTAACAAATTGTAATTATTCAATCTATTTTTATTTTGTATTTTTCAGTTATAATCTTCTTTGTATTTTGCGGTCTTGTATGCAGACTTATATTGAAAATATTTTAGTTGCATTAAGCTCTATAAAAGAAAATCTTTTAAGGAGTATTCTGACTATTTTAATTATTGGTATTGGAATTACTTCGCTAGTAGGTATACTGACTGCAATTGACGCAGTTAAATCTTCTATTAATGAAAATTTTACATCAATGGGGGCTAACACATTTAACATTAAAAATACTTCAACTAATATGCGGGCTCATCATAATGGCACTAGAGCTAAGAAATATCAGCCTATTTCATATAGAGAAGCAGTATATTTTAAGAATAATTTTGACAATTCTTGTAAAGTTTCTATTTCATCCTTATTATCAAGAACAGCAACCGCAAAGCATGAATATAGAAAAACTAATCCAAACATTAGTATTTTCGGTGTAGATGAAAACTATGTTTTTAATTCTGGCTATCAGATTGCAAATGGAAGAAATTTCTCTATTGATGAAATTAGTTTTGGGAGACATGTTAGTTTAATTGGAAAGGCAGTAAAAGAAAAATTATTTCCTAATGAAAAAGCAGTTGGTAAATTTTTTTCTATTGGAAACAAGAAGTTTAAGATTATTGGAGTTCTTGAAGAAAAAGGATCTAGAATTGGTTTTAGTACTGATGAAAGTATATTGGTTCCTATTACAAATGCAAGAAATTTTTTTACCAGAGGTTCCACCTCATATGTTATTAGTGTCAGGGCTCAAGATAGATATTTCTTAGAGTCAACTATAGGATTAGCTATTTCTACTTTTAGAAAAGTCCGGCAATTAAAACCTGAACAAGAAAATGATTTTAAGATAGTTAAAAGTGATAATTTATCTAATATGCTGATTGATAACATTAGATACGTCACTATAGCTGCTACATTAATTGGTTTTATAACATTGGTTGGTGCTGCAATTGGCTTGATGAATATAATGTTAGTCTCTGTTACAGAGAGAACAAAAGAGATTGGTGTCAGAAAGTCATTAGGAGCTACTTCAAGATTAATTCGAACTCAATTTTTGATTGAATCAACTATTGTGTGTCAGCTTGGTGGTATATTTGGAATAATTGTTGGGGTATTAATAGGTAATTTAACTGCGAAATTTATTGGCGCAAGTTTTGTTGTCCCTTGGATTTGGATTTTTAGCGCAATTATTTTATGTTTTGTAGTTGGAATTACATCTGGGGTTCTCCCTGCGATACAGGCATCAAAACTTGATCCTATAGAATCATTAAGAAACGAGTAATCCTGATTTTACGATTTATTCTTTTATAACTTCAAAAGGAATTGTTACTGAAAGATTACGATGTAGTCTTACTTCAGCTTCATATTTTCCTAATTCTTTTATCATTCCTAGTTTCACAAAACGCTTATCAATATCATATCCAAGCGTAGATAAATTTTCAATAAAATGAGAACTATTGATAGATCCAAATATCTTTTTCTTGTCCTCAGCTACTTTAGCTTTGATTTTTAGTTCAATATTTTTCAGTTCTTCAGCAATTTTTTTCGCAGCAGTTATTAATTCCTCTTCTTTTCTTTCTTGCTGTTTAAGTTTTTCATTTAATTGTTTTACGGATGTTTCAGTTGCTAGAACTGCTTTTCCTCTAGGGATTAAGAAGTTTCTTCCAAATCCAGATTTAACTGACACAATTTCATCTTTAAAACCTACATTTTCAATATTTTCTAATAGTATAAGATTCATCTGGTTTTTATTTCAGGTTATCTGCTATGTAAGGTAGAAGAGCTAATTGACGAGCACGTTTTACAGCTACAGCTAATTTTCTTTGGAATTTTAAAGAATTTCCAGTAATCCTTCTTGGAAGAATTTTTCCTTGTGCATTTAAAAACCGCATTAAAAATTCAGGGTCTTTGTAATCAATATACTTAATATTAAGTTTTTTAAAACGACAGTATTTAGGACCTGTTTTTTTTCCAATATCAACTGGTGATAAGTATCGAATTTCTGAACTATTACTCATTTTTTTCTTTGCTTTTTTCTTGTAGTTTATTTTTTCTTTTTTCTGAATATTCAAGCGCAAATTTATCCAATTTTACGGTTAGCCATCTTAATATTCGTTCATCTCTTTGTAATTCCACTTCGAAATTGTGTAATATTTTTCCTTCAGATTGAAATTCTATCATGTAGTAGAATCCGGTTTTTTTGTTTTGAATAGAATATTTTAATTTCTTCAGCCCCCAGTTTTCTTCATTTATAATCTTTGCTTTATCTGATTTAAGAAGAGATATGAATTTATCTGCAGTTTCTTTGACTTGCTCTTCTGATAAAACAGGATTCATAATAAAAGTAATTTCATAAGTATTTTCCATATCTTTATTCAATTCATAAACAGGGCGGCAAATTTAGACAAACAAAATATATTATCCAAATGCATATCTCTTTAAAGTTGTACTTAATTTTACATAATTGTTTTCATTTAAAATGTTAATTTTGTTTTTCTTTTTAATTATTATTGCTAAATATGACTGATTTTTTAGTTTCAGCACTTAAGTATAGACCATCTTCTTTTGATGAAGTTGTTGGTCAGGAAGCAATATCCATTACATTAAAAAATGCAATAAAGAATAACCATTTAGGTCAATCATTTTTATTTTGCGGGCCTAGAGGAGTTGGAAAAACTAGTTGTGCTCGTATTTTAGCAAAAACAATTAATTGTGAGAAATTAACTTCTGATTGTAATGCTTGTAATTCATGTAAGTCTTGCACATCATTTAACAATTCTAACTCATTTAATATACACGAATTAGATGCAGCGTCAAATAACGGTGTAGATAAAATAAGAGATCTTATAGATCAAGTTCGTTTTGCACCACAGATAGGAGATTTTAATGTCTATATTATAGATGAGGTTCATATGTTGAGTACAAATGCTTTTAATGCATTTTTGAAAACCCTTGAAGAACCTCCTAAACATGCAAAATTCATTTTAGCTACTACAGAGAAACATAAAATCATACCAACAATTCTTTCTCGATGTCAAATATTTGATTTTAAGCGTATCACTGTTGATGATATTATTAAGCATTTAACATTCATTTCAAAAGCAGAAAATGTGGAGGTTGAGTTAGAAGCACTACACGTTATTGCTGAAAAATCTGAAGGAGGATTAAGAGATGCTCTTTCTATTTTTGATAAGTTAGTTAGCTTTTCTCCAGACCAATTAACATATCAGACAGTTATTGATCATCTTAGAGTATTAGATCATGATTATTATTTTAAGATTATTGAAGTTTGTGTTGCTAATGATATTTCTAGTATAATGTTAATTTTTGACGAGATTTTATCTAGAGGTTTTGACGCAAATAATTTTATTAATGGTCTTGCAGGACATTTGCGTGATTTATTAGTTTGCAAAACAGAAAATGCTATTAAGCTTCTTGAAAAATCAGAGGATTTACAAAAAAAGTATTTAAAACAAGCAGGAGAAATGAAGATTTCATTTTTAATTGAAGCACTTAAACTTTGCAATGAATGTGATATCCAGTATCAAAACAAAACCAATGGTAGATTATTTATTGAATTGTGCCTGATTCGTATCAGTTCAATTGATAAAAGAGAAAAGGAAATTATTGATAAAACCTTTATAAGTGGAACTGCTACAGAAAAAACTAATAAACATAATTTCTCTAAGGATTCGAATATTGTAGAGGAGGAGGAAGCAGTTAAATCTCAAAGCACTCAAAATAACTCTAACTCATCTTTGTTGAGCCAAACAGATAATAATTTGAAGTCAAATACTATTTCTATATCAGCTACACTTACAGAGATTGAAAACCGTGTTGAGGCTAAAAATTCTAAAGACAGAATCAATCCTTTTAGTGAGGATGATCTTTATAATTACTGGCCTGAATTAGTAAAAAAATTAAAAAATGATGGTAAAATAAACTTAAGCATTGCTTTAAATAATTACAAACCTAATTTATTAGGTAATTCTCAGATAGAAATTTCATTAGATAATATTACTCAACAAGAACTTTTTTCTCAAGATAAAGAATATATTACCAATTTGTTGCAGGACTATCTTAATAATGATTCTATAAGTATAACTACTCATATAATAAAAAACACTAAAGATGAGATCCCATTTACAACAAAAGATAAATATGAGAAAATGCAAAAAGAAAATCCAAATTTGGAGAAACTTGCAGAAAAATTGAATTTAGATCCAGACTATTAATTAAAATTTTATGAATTTATGACTTTACGCAAAATCACTACAATATCCTTGATAACCATATTAGGCGTCTTTTTTATAATTAATGCAAAAAAACAAATGACAAAACTAGAAAATAACTATCAATCTGTCTCTAATGATCCTTTGAATGCTCAGATATATACTTTAGATAATGGTTTAAAAGTATATCTAACAGTCTATAAAGATGCCCCAAGAGTGCAAACAAATATTGCTGTAAGAGCTGGAAGTAAAAATGATCCTGCTGATGCAACTGGTTTAGCACATTATTTAGAGCATATGCTTTTTAAAGGAACAGATTCTTATGGTACTTTAGATTATAATCAAGAGCAGCCTTTGCTTGAAAAGATTGAAGAGCTTTATGAAGAATATCGATCTATTGATATGAGTGATGAAACAAATCGAGAATTGGTTTGGAATCAGATTGATTCTTTTTCTTCAGCAGCTGCTAAATTTGCTATTCCAAATGAATATGATAAAATGGTAAGTGGTATTGGCGCAAAAGGAACTAATGCATATACATCAAATGAAAAAACAGTATATGTAAATGATATTCCCTCTAATCAATTAGAAAAATGGTTAAAAATTGAGTCTGAACGTTTTAGGAATCCTGTTTTTAGACTATTTCATACTGAGTTAGAAACAGTTTATGAAGAAAAGAATAGATCTCTTGATAATGATGGTCGTAAACTTTTCTCTACTTTACTTGCATCTCTTTTCCCAACACATGAATACGGTCAACAGACAACTATTGGTACTATAGAGCATCTAAAGAATCCGTCTTTACTTGAGATACGCAAGTATTTTAACAAATACTATGTTCCAAACAATATGGCAATTTGTTTGTCAGGTGATTTTGATCCAGATCAAGTAATAGGATGGATTGATAAATATTTTGGTTCATTTGAGTCTAAATCTGTTCCTGAATTTCAAGTCAAAGAAGAACTTCCTATTACTGAGCCAGTAATTAAAGAAGTATATGGTCCTGAAAATGAACGTTTATATATTGGGTTCCGTTTTAAAGGCGTACATTCAAATGATATCTCAATATTAAAAATGGTAGATATGATTCTTTCAAATAGTGCTGCGGGACTAATTGACTTGAATCTTAATCAAGAACAAAAAATTATGAATGGTGGATGTTTCCCATATATTTTACACGATTATTCATCTCATATTTTTCGAGGCACACCTAAACAAGGTCAGGATTTAGAGGAAGTTAAAGATTTATTATTAGGTCAAATTGAAGAAATTAAGAATGGTAATTTTCCAGATTGGTTACTCGATGCTATTATTTCAGATCTTAAACTAGATAAAATAAAAAAGTACGAGAGTAATAGATCCAGATCTAATGAATTTGTGAATGCTTTTATTTTAGATATTGATTGGGAAAAGTATCAAAATGAACTTGCAGATTTGGCAAAAATCACTAAACAGGATATTATTGATTTTGCAAATCAGTATTATACTAATAATTATGTTGTAGTATATAAAAGACAAGGGGAAGACAATTCTGTTATGAAAGTTGTAAAACCGAAGATTACTCCTTTTGATATAAATAGAGAAGCACAATCAGAGTTTTTAACATCTATATTACATGAAGAGGCTCCTCAAATAGAACCTGTTTTTATTGATTTTACAAAGGACATAAAAAAATCTTTTATCGAGGACGTTCCTGTTATATATAAGGAGAATACAGAAAACGAAAGATTCCAGCTAAATTATATTTTAGATATGGGGACAAATCATAATCAATATCTTTCCTTAGCAGTTGATTATCTAAAATATTTAGGGACTGCTAGTATGACCCCTAAGCAAAAGGAACAGGAATTCTATAAATTAGGGTGTGATTTATCAGTTAAATCTTCTTCAGATCAAACTCAAATTACTTTAACTGGACTAAATAGTAACTTTGAGAATTCAGTAAAATTATTTGAGAATATTTTGTCAGGAGCAGTTGCTGATGAAGATGCTCTTCAGAATCTTAAATCAAGTATTCTGAAAAAGAGAAAGGATGCAAAACTTGATAAGCAAAAAATTCTATTTGGTGCTATGCTTAATTATGCAAAGTATGGAGCTCATTCGCCATTTACTTATCAGCTCTCTAAAGATTCTGTGCTTGGTGTTAGTTCGAAAAAATTACTAGATGTTATTCATAGTCTTACTAGTTATGATCATCGTATTTTATATTATGGTCCGGAAGATATTAATCAAGTGTGTTTTAAATTAAAAAAGTTACATGTGAATAATGATAATTTAAAATTATTACCAGATGAACAGAGATATGTAGAGAATAGTATGAATAAGAATCAAGTATTTGTTGTCGACTATAACATGAAACAGGCAGAAGTTGTTATAATGTCTAAAGGAGATATCTTAAATCTTGAAAAGACTCCGATTATACGGTTTCATAATGAATATTTTGGAGGAGGTATGAGTTCTATTATTTTTCAAGAGATTAGAGAAGCAAGAGGATTAGCATACTCTGTTTACAGTACTTATACAACTCCAAAGAAACCAGAGGATTCTCATTATCAATTATCTTATATAGGTACGCAGGCAGATAAACTTGCTGAAGCTATGGAAGGCATGATGAATCTCCTCAGAGAGATGACGGAATCCAAAGGGAATATGGAAGCAGCTAAAGAAGGTGTAATACAGAAAATACGAACTGAGAGAATAACTAAATCTAATATTCTACGTCAATACGAGGCAGCACATAAAAGAGGTATTGATTTTGATCTCCGAGAAAAAGTATTTAATCAAGTTCCTGATTTTACAATGGAAGATTTAAAAGAATTTCATGATTCACATATTAATAATGATAATTATGTTTATATGGTTTTAGGAGATAAAGACGCATTAGATCTAGATATATTAAATAATTATGGAGAGGTTAAGCATCTAACCTTGGATGATATTTTTGGTTATTAGATTTCTAAAAAAAAAGCTAATTATGAATAAAATAAAAGTTCGGAATTCAGTAGTAGAACTTGATGGTGATGAAATGACTAGAATTATTTGGAAATTTATAAAGGATAAATTAATTCTTCCTTATCTAGATTTAGATATTAAATATTATGATTTAGGTATTGAAAATCGTGATTTAACAAATGATCAAATTACGATTGACGCTTCTAATGCTATTAAACAATATCAAGTAGGAATTAAATGTGCTACTATTACTCCTGATGAGGATCGAGTAAAAGAATTTGGCTTAAAAGAGATGTGGCGTTCTCCTAATGGTACAATTCGTAATATAGTTGGAGGAACTGTTTTTAGAGAGCCAATTGTTTGCAAGAATATCCCTAGGCTAGTTTCTAATTGGAAACATCCGATATGTATTGGGAGGCATGCTTTTGGTGATCAATATAAAGCTACTGATGTTGTAATTAATTGTGCTGGAAAATTAAAAATGACTTTTATCTCAGATGAAGGAGAGGTTACAGAATGGGATGTTTATGAGTATAAAAAAAATGGTGGTGTTGCAATGAGTATGTATAATACAGATGAATCTATTTATGGCTTTGCTCGTTCTTGTTTTAATCAAGCTTTAGATAAAGGATGGCCTCTTTATTTATCTACTAAGAATACTATTCTGAAAGCTTATGACGGAAGGTTTAAAGATATTTTTGAGGAAGTTTATCAAAATGAGTTTAAAAGCAAATTTAAAACTAAAGAAATTACATATGAACATAGATTAATAGATGACATGGTAGCATCTGCTTTAAAATGGAATGGTAATTTTGTTTGGGCTTGCAAAAATTATGATGGAGATGTGCAATCAGATACTGTTGCTCAAGGATTTGGGTCTTTAGGTTTGATGACCTCTACATTATTGACTGCTGATGGTAAAATTATGGAAGCTGAGGCAGCACATGGAACTGTTACTAGGCACTATCGTCAATATCAAGCAGGTAATAAAACATCAACTAATCCTATTGCATCTATTTTTGCATGGACCAGGGGGCTAGCTTTTAGAGGGAAGTTAGATAATAATCAAGAGTTAATTAATTTTTGTCATATTTTAGAAGAGGTTTGTATATCTACTGTAGAGAGAGGTGTAATGACTAAAGATTTAGCTTTATGTATTCATTCTGATAGTTTAAATGAAAGTCATTATGTAAATACGGAAGAGTTTTTAGGAGAGTTAGATCAAGAATTGAAATCAAGAATGAATTTAAAAAGTTGATAATGTTTTGTCAAAAATGTGGAAACAAGATTAATAATGAGGATGCAGTTGTATGTATTAATTGTGGATGTTCCTTATCAATGAATTTAAACCATACCTCTAACAATAGAGGTCTTATAGTTATATTACTATGCTTATTCCTAGGTTGTTTAGGTATTCATAGATTTTATACAGGACATACTACCATTGGTATTATTCAACTGTTAACATTGGGGGGTTGTGGTATTTGGGCTTTAATTGATTTTATAATACTTCTGATGGGAGATTTTAAAGATGCAAATGGTTTATCTGTCACGATTCGTTAATTTATTTTCTAAGAAATTTACTCTTTTAAGTTTAACAGGGTTATATTTTTTTATATCCATATTGCTTAATATATTTTTTCAATCTAATAATTTATTACCTTGTTTATGGAAGACTTTCTTTTATTTTGAATGCCCGGGATGTGGTATTACAACTTCTTTTATTGAACTTTTAAAAGGTAATTTTATAAAAGCTTGGCTAACTAATAAGTTAATATTTATTATAATATCTTTGGTATTTTTCTGTTCTATCAGGCAATGTATAAGGTTGTTTTGCAGTTCTTCAGTTGTTATAAAATAGTAACTTCTTCTTCTAATGTGATATTATATTTTTGTTGTACTGATTTTTTTATTTGCATCGCAAGATTTAATATATCTCTACCAGTTGCAGTTCCGTAATTAATAAGTACTAATGCTTGGTTTTTATGAACGCCACAATTTTCTTTTTTATACCCTTTCCATCCCGCATTATCAATTAGCCATGCTGCTGCAATTTTCATATTTTTTTCAGACGATTTATAACCTATAATATTCGGAAATTTATTTCTCAAAGTTTTAAATTTAGTATTTGAGACTAATGGGTTCTTAAAAAAACTCCCACCATTTGGTATTTCTTTTGGGTTTGGTAATTTTCGGTTTCTTATATTGATTACTGAATTTAATATTGATTCTGTAGAAATAATTTGAGTTGTTTCCTCTAGTTCTTTTTTTAACACAGAATAGGATATATTATGTTTCGGTTTCTTACTTAGCCTATATATTACTTCTGTTATAACAACTTTATTTTTTAATTTATTTTTAAAAATAGAATCTCTATAATCAAATTTACACTCTTCATTAGTTAGTATTTTTTTTTCCTTTGCTTTTAAATCTATATATTTTACTTCAGTTATAAATTCTTGAGCTTCGACCCCATATGCTCCAATATTTTGTATTGGTGAGGCTCCAACTAATCCTGGTATTAAAGCTAGGTTTTCAATTCCAGAGAAACCTTGTTTTATGCTCCATAATACAAAGGCATGCCAGTTTTCCCCAGCTCCTACTGAGACAAATGCTTCTTGTTTTGTTTCTTTATTAATTTTTATACCTTTAATATTGTTTATTAATACTATTCCGTTAAAATATTTTGTAAATAATATATTACTCCCTTCTCCTAGGATTAATATTTTTTCTTCTTGTATGATTTCGTTGTTTAAAATATCAATTAATTCATTTACATTGTTAAAAACAGCAAAATATTTTGTACAGACATCAACTTTAAATGTGTTATAAGATTTTAATGACTGATTATGTTGAATACTTATCATACTAAATCTCTATTATTTATCTCAACAACTTTTTTTTCTTCGCATTTAAATGTATGTGCAGGAAATTTCTCTATTATATTATAATCGTGTGTTGCAATTAATATCGTTGTTCCTGTTTTATTAATTTCTTTCAGTAATTGGATGATTGCTTCAGACTTCTTTGGATCTAGATTTCCAGTTGGTTCATCTGCGAGTATAACTTCGGGGTAATTTAATAACGATCGGCTAATAGCAGCTCTTTGTTGTTCTCCGCCAGAGAGTTCATGTGGCATTTTGTCTTCCATATTTTCAAGATGTACGCTTTTTAGGACTTCTTTTATACGATTCTTGATTTTACTGTTACTTTTCCATCCAGTAGCTTCCAAAACAAATCTTAAATTTTCTGTCAAGTTCCTATCAGAGAGTAATTTGAAATCTTGAAATATAATACCGACTTTTCGTCTAAGGAAAGGTATTTCTTTTTTAGTAATAGAATCTATGTTAAAATGATCTAATTTAATTTTTCCTTTAGTATTTTTTGTTTCGGCATACAGAGTTTTCAATAAGCTGCTTTTGCCGCTTCCGGTTTCTCCGATTAAATATAAAAAGTCACCTCGGTTTATTTGGAATGAAATATTCTCAAATACTATATGATTATTTTGTAGAATATCAACATTTTCTAGAGATATTATAGGAGTGGTGTTAGTCATTTGTTTTTAACTCATGTATTTTGCCAAATGGGATTTCTTTTAACAATTTCATAATGGGTTCAGTATATTCTTCTAGTTTATTCTTTTTTAGCCCAATTTCTTGTTGACTCAATCTAAAATATGCTCGTAGTGTCATATCTGAGTTCCTGATTTGCACAAAATCTGGAATTGTTTTTGTGCCTTTAATTTTTAGAATAAAAAACATATTTACAAATAAACAATATATTATTAAGTAAAGAATATAGACGTAAGTGAATTGTTAAAAAGATATGTTGAAAACTTCACAAGACTTAATCTAGTGCTAACGTCATATTATATATTTTTATTCTATTATAATATCTGCATAAAGATGTTTTCAAGAACTGTATTTTTTTTAGTTTTTTATTTAATCGCTAAAATATCATTCGCTCAATCATTATCTATAGAAGAAGCAAAGAGTTACTTTGAACAAGAAAAGTATAGTTTAGCTCAATCTATATTTGATAATATTTATTTAGACGAATATAGTGAAGAAGCTCTTTTCTATTCTGCCTCTTGCTCTAAAATATTATTTACTAGTGATGCCGAGTATAAATTTCGTAAATTCTTAGATGAGTTTTCTTATTCTCCGTTTCGTGCTAAGGTGTATATTGCTTTAGCAGAAATAAATTATCGAGAAGGTGATTTTAATGAAGCTGTAAATTGGTATTTAAAGTCAAATACAGAAGAGCTGAAAGAACATGATAAATTTAGATTAGCATATAGTTATTTTTTGATTGATTCTTTAGATGAAGCATCCTATCATTTTTTTAAATTGTTTAATTCTGGAACTAAATTTAGTTCAGTAGCTAAGTATTATTTTGCACATATAGCATATAAGCAAAAATTTTACGAAACATCACTTAAAATATTTTTTGAACTTACTGATGATGAAAGATTTGGCACAATTGCTCCGTATTATATTGCTCAAATATATTTCTTACAGAAGCAATATAAAGATTTAATTGAATATGCCAAGATTGCTTTAAATGATGTAATTTCTTCAAGGCAGTCTGAGATTGCTAGAATGTTAGCAGATGCATACTATCAATCAGATGATTTTTCTAATGCCACCCTTTATTTTGAAAAATATTTCAGTTATATCGATCAGTATCAACCGATTGACTATTTTCAGGTTGGACATGCATATTATAATATTGCGGATTATTTTAATGCTATTAAGTACTTAGAACGAGTAGATAATATCTCTGATAGTATGCAGCAGTTTTCAGCTTATCATTTAGCAGGGAGCTATATAAATTTAGATAAAAAGAACTATGCATTAAATGCTTTTAAAAAAGCTTCTGATTTTGATTATAATATTAAAATTCAAGAAGATGCATTTTATAATTATGTAAAACTTGCTGTTGAAATAGATAGGTCTTTTGATAATACATTGTTAATTTTAGAGAAATATTTAACATTATACAAAAGTTCTGATAAAAGACAAGAGATAGAATCTTTAATGGTGAAAGTATTGCAAAAAACAACTCAATACGATGCTGCTTATAATACTTTAAAAAACTTATCTTCCTTATCAAAAAGTCAAAAAAGCAAGCTCCAAGAATTGTCTTTTTTTTTAGGAGTTAATGCATACAATAAAGGAAGTTTCAAAGAAGCACTTTTACTTTTTCAAGAATCTCAGGAATATCCATTTAATATGAATATTCTATTTATGAGTGTTTTTTGGGAAGCAGATAGTTATTATCAGCTTTCTGATTATTTAGAATCAGCTAGATTATACAATCAATTAACTGTGCAGCCAAGTAAATCATTAGATCACTATATTCAATTAAGTAAATATAATCAAGCATATTGTTTGTTCCAATTAGGTAATTATCTGGAATCTAACAGCAAATTTCGAATTTATCTAGAAAACGCTAAAGATAGTATGCGCTTACAGGATGCATATTTGCGTATTGCGGATGGGTATTTTATGCAGAATGAATTTTTATTAGCTGAACAATATTATCGAGATGCTGCTTCTTATGGCTTATTTGACACAGATTATTCACTTTATTACCAATCTATATGTTTAGGATTATTGAATAGGAATTTAGACAAAATTAAAATACTTGAAAGGATAATTAAAGATTTTAGAGCCTCAACTTATCTTGATAATGCTTTACTTGATATTGCTGAGTATTATAAAAATCAAAACAATTATGAATTTGCCTTGTCCTATTATGACACATTATTATTATATACGAAAGATATACAAATAGCATCTCGTGCATATCTAAGTAAAGGAATGATTCATTTTAATAATAATAATCTTGATACAGCTATTGTAGATTTAAAATATATCTTGAGTAATTTTAAAGAAACTTCATCTTTTAAAGAAGCTTTGTCTGTTTTGCGTTCTATTTATAGCAATAAGGGTAATATCGAGGAGTTTGTTGACATTATTAAGGGTATGCCTAATGTAAATATTACTAAATATGAACAAGACTCATTAACTTATCATGCTGGTTTTATGCGATTCTCAAATCAAGACTTTCAGCAAGCGTCATCTATTTTTATTAAATATCTAAGTAATTTTCCAGAGGGTATATTTTTAAATGAGGCAAATTTTTATCTTGCTGAGAGTAGCGTAGAAATTAAAGATACTAGTATGGCAATTAAGCATTATTCATATATTGTTGAAAATCATTGTCAAATTTATTTAGAAAATGCCTTAACCTTCTTAGCTAGATATTCTTATCGTGAAAACAATTATTCAGATGCGAATACGTACTATATAGCTTTATCAAAAGCTTCTTCAACAAACAATTTAACTAGAGAGAGTTTGATACGCTTGATGTATATTAATGAGCAAAGCGCTCCAGATGAGGCTTATCGCTATGCATTGGATGTAGTTGCAATGGATAAAATCGATAATTGGTTATTGAGTAGAGCTAATATTATTATTGGCAGGAAACAATTTAATGAAGGTAATTATGCGAAAGCAAGAAATACTTTTCAGCAGGTACAATTAATTTCTAATGATGATGATGGGGCTGAAGCATTATTTTTTCTTATCTATCTTCATTATTTAGATGAAGATTATAGTACTGTAGAGCAAATGGTATTCAGCTTTGCAGAAAATTATTATAATGAATATTTTATTGCAAAAGCCTTTTTATTATTAGCTAATATTTATGAATATCAAGATAATAAGTTTCAAGCTAAGGCAACACTTGAGAGTATTATCCAAAATTATCCGGAAGATGATTTAGTTAATCAAGCTAGAAAAAAACATGAGCAATTAGTTACTCAAGAACAAAAAGAAGAGGAGCGTATAAATGCAGAAAGACAAAGTTATATTGATATTCTTGAAGATGAGATAGATTATCAATTACTTTATGAAGAAGAGGCTTCAGAAATAGATGGTCAAGATACGATTATTCAACAAGATATTATTAATCAAGATACCATATATTTTAAAGATGGAAATATTAAGGAAGAACCTAGTAATAATGACACTATATATTTTAAAGATGAGTAATAAATTTATATTATTTTTTTTGGCAGCTTTCTGTTCTTATTCATTATTGAGTCAAGATTTAAAAACTACAGAAATTAAAGTAGTAGAAGGGTTTGTTCCAGAAATTCCTGAAGCTACTCGCTTAAATCAAAAAGCTTCCTTTCAAGACACGGTAATTGCAATTACAGAACAAGAGTATATACTTGTTGAAGAAAAACTTAATTCAAATTATAAGATCAAGCCTCTTAATCCGGCTAAAGTTAAGAATGAAAAACCATCTTCTTTTAATCCATTTGAATTTTATTTAATTGGAGGGAACTTGGTTAGATTAAAAACGATATATAATAGCACAAGAGAGGTCAATAGTGCTTATGGTGCTAGCATGAGTTATAATTCTAAGTTGTTTAAAGTAAATAGTAGAAAGGCTAATTCTAGCTTCAGTAAGCTTCATTTATATTTCAAAAAAAATATTTCTAAGCATATTATAACTACTAATCTAGATTTTGAAAAGAACAGTGGTTATACATATGGTAATGAAAAATTTATTGATGAGAATAATTTTAAAACTAGATTTTCTTACAGTAAATTATCGTTTAAGATATATAACAAAGTTTTAGAAAGTAAAAAATTAAAGTATAATACCACCTTTTTTATATCTGATTTAAATGAATTTTCAGAAAATAGAATTCATTTAAGCACACTCATGAATAAAGAAATTAAAAACTTACCATTTTCTGTTGATTTTCAATTAGATAATTATATGAATTATAATAGTAAACAAAATATAGTTAGCCTTGAAGCACAAAGTATTCAGATAATTAGTATTTCTCCATCAGTGAGCCTTCAAAAGTTTGACATAGATTTTGACGTTGGAATTGGTGTAGATTATGAATCAGATGGGGGAGGACTAGATGTATTCCCGTCTTTTATTGCTAAAAAAGAATTAGTAAAAGATATCCTATTGATTGCGGCAGGAATACAAGATAATAAATATAGAAATACATTTAAGAGTTTATCTGATGAGAATCTTTATATACATAACCAGGGGACTAATCAAATTATTATTGCAAATGATACAGTTTTGGATTTAAAAAGTACAGAAGCAAAAGAATTTTTTGTTAGCATGAAAAATGTTTTGTCAAAAGATGAAGTGTTTTTTGGAAAACTTTCTTTAGCAAAGATAGAAAATCAGCAAGTTTTTGAACTAAATAATAATCGTTTCTTAGTTTCTTATCTAGATGTTGCCCAGCTTCATATAGAATCAGAATATGAAAGAAAAATTAATAATATTGTTGATTTTAGTTTTGCTGCAGATTATTATTATTGGAAAGAGAAATTACCTCATAAGTCTAATTTAGTTATAGGCATTGCTTCATCAATTGATTTGAGAAATAAAATAATTTTAAATCCCTCATTAAATTATTTCAGTAAAAGGTATGATGGTGTTGATCAATTTTTATCTCCCATCATGCATATTAATTTACATGTAGATTATAAATATTCTAAAGGTTTAACTGCGTACCTACAATTAAAGAATATTAATAACTCTACAAATCCTTTTTGGAAGGACTATCAAAGTATTGGATTTCATGGGGCATTTGGTATTAGCTATTCATTCTAATAGTTATTAACTTTTGTTGATAAACTATACTTAATTTTATACTTTTTTTTCCGCTATCCTTAGCTAGTAAAATCGTATATTTGCTTGTTATAAAAATAACCAATAAATATGAATGAAGAAAACAAAGATTTAGAGAATTACGGAGCAGATAATATACAGGTATTAGAAGGCTTAGAAGCGGTAAGAAAAAGGCCTGCTATGTATATCGGAGATATTGGTCAAAAAGGATTACACCATTTAGTGTATGAGGTCGTTGATAATTCGATTGATGAAGCATTAGCGGGGCATTGCTCCAACATTGATGTTTTTATTAATAAAGACAATTCTATTACAGTTATAGATAATGGTAGAGGAATACCTACTGCTATTCATGATAAGGAAAAAAGATCAGCATTAGAGGTTGTAATGACGGTATTACACGCTGGTGGTAAATTTGATAAGGGATCATATAAGGTTTCTGGAGGATTGCATGGAGTTGGTGTATCTTGTGTAAATGCTCTTTCGGATGATTTGCGAGTTGAAGTATATCGAGAAGGAAAAATATTTGAACAGGAATATAAAAAAGGAGTACCTCAATATGATGTAAGAGAAATTGGAAGTACAGACAAGACAGGAACTCAGGTAACTTTTAAACCAGACACTTCAATCTTTATTGATACTATATATCATTATGATATTTTAGCAGCAAGACTTCGTGAGCTCTCTTTCCTTAATAAAGGGATTTACCTTTCCATTACTGATAAAAGGAGAATGGACGATGAGGGTAATTTAATAAAAGGCGAATTTTTTTCTGAAGGTGGATTAAAAGAATTTGTTACTTATCTGGACGGAACAAGAGAATCTATATTAAATGATATAATATATATTGATGGAGAAAAGGATGGTGTTCCGGTTGAGGTTGCTATGGTGTATAATAATTCTTATACAGAAAATGTTCATTCTTATGTAAATAACATTAACACTCATGAGGGAGGCACGCATTTAGCAGGCTTTAGAAGAGGGCTTACTAGAACTTTAAAGAAATATGCAGATGAGTCTGGTTTGCTAAAAAAAGTAAAGTTTGAGATTTCAGGAGATGATTTTAGAGAAGGGCTTACAGCTGTAATTTCTGTAAAGGTAATGGAGCCGCAATTTGAAGGTCAAACTAAAACCAAATTAGGTAACAAAGAAGTTACTTCTGCTGTATCTCGTTCGGTAAGTGATATGCTTTCCTATTATTTAGAAGAGAACCCAAAGCAAGCACATATAATTGTGCAAAAAGTGATATTGGCTGCTACTGCCAGAAATGCTGCTAGAAAAGCAAGAGAGATGGTGCAAAGAAAAAGCGTTATGTCTGGATCAGGACTTCCAGGAAAGCTATCAGATTGCTCAGAAAGAGATCCTGTAAAATGTGAAATATTTTTAGTAGAGGGAGATTCTGCAGGCGGTACTGCAAAACAGGGTAGAGATCGACATTTTCAAGCTATCTTACCGTTAAGGGGAAAAATCTTAAATGTAGAGAAAGCTATGCAGCACAAGGTTTTTGAAAATGAGGAAATTAAAAATATGTATACTGCACTGGGCGTTTCTGTTGGAACTGAAGAGGATGAGCGAGCTTTAAATATGGAAAAATTACGATATCATAAAATTGTGATTATGACTGATGCGGATATTGATGGAAGCCATATTGCTACACTTATTCTTACTTTCTTTTTCCGTTATATGTATGAATTAATTGAAAATGGTTATGTATATATTGCTACACCCCCATTATATCTCTTAAAAAAAGGAAAAGATCATAGATATTGTTGGAATGAAAATGATAGAGATACTATAATTGAAGATATGAAAGGAGGTAAAGAAGTCAACGTTTCTATTCAGCGATATAAAGGATTAGGAGAAATGAATGCTGAACAGCTTTGGGATACCACTTTAAATCCAGAAAAAAGAACCTTAAAAAAAGTAACGATTGATAGTGCTGCTGAAGCTGATAGGGTTTTTTCTATGTTAATGGGGGATGAGGTTCCTCCTAGAAGAGAATTTATTGAGCAGAATGCAAAATATGCTAATATTGATAGTTAAAAGATAATTTAATACTTAAAAATAATTTTATGAAAATTACTGTAGTAGGTGCTGGAGCTGTAGGGGCAAGTTGTGCAGAATATATTGCAATCAAAAATTTTGCATCAGAGGTTGTACTTTTAGATATTAAAGAAAATTTTGCTGAAGGTAAGGCTATGGATTTAATGCAAACAGCTTCATTAAATAATTTTAATACTAGGATTAGTGGTTCTACTAATGATTATTCTAAAACTAAAGATAGTGATATTGCTGTTGTAACAAGTGGAATACCAAGGAAACCTGGTATGACCCGAGAAGAGCTTATTGGAATTAATGCAGAGATAGTGGAAGAAGTTACTAAAAATTTAATTCAATATTCTCCTGAAGTTATATTGATTATTGTAAGTAATCCTATGGACACTATGACGTATTTGACACATCAAATTACTAATCTTGCTAAAAATAGAATTATTGGAATGGGAGGGGCTTTGGATACAGCTAGATTTAAATATAGATTAGCAGAAGCTATGAATTGTGCAATTTCTGATGTAGATGGTCTTGTTATTGGAGGTCATTCAGATACAGGAATGATTCCACTTACCAGATTGGCAACTAGAAATAGTTTACCAGTTTCTCATTTTTTATCTTCAGATAAATTAGTAGATGTTTTAGAAGAAACAAAAGTAGGCGGGGCTACTCTTACATCTATGTTAGGAACCTCTGCATGGTATGCTCCTGGAGCTGCAGTTTCTTCTTTAGTTCATGCTATTGCATGTAACCAACATAAAATGTTTGCATGTTCGGCATTACTTGATGGTGAATATGGATTAAATGATTTATGCATAGGAGTCCCAGTTATACTTGGCAGAAATGGGATTGAGAAAATTATTGAGTTTGATTTGAGTCAAAAAGAACAAGAACTACTTCATTTATCTGCTACTGCAGTTAAAAAAACTAATATGTTATTAGAATAACTCGTTTTTTATATTGCTATATTTTGAAATTTATATAAATCTTATTAATTTTGCTCTTCTTTAAAATAAATTATGAGAAAAGATATTCATCCTGAGAATTACAGGCTATGTGTTTTTAAAGACATGTCTACTGACTATGCAATCTTAACTAAGTCTTGTACAGAAAGTGAAGAAACTATTAAATGGGAAGATGGTAAAGAGTATCCACTTGTCAAGATGGAAATCTCTTCTGACTCACATCCTTTTTATACTGGCAAAACAAAACTAGTTGATACAGCAGGAAGAGTAGATAAATTCAAGACTAAGTATAAGAATTTTCAAAAATAAATTAAGGCAAAGATATTAATAGCTCTATCTATTAGAGAGTAGGGTTTTTATTTTTAAATTTGCATGTAATGAATACAATATTATTTGATTTAAATAGAGAAAATTATTATCCTCTAAGTTTTACACGTGCAATTGCAGATTTTCGTATTGGGATTTTTACAATTAAAGAGAAATGGGAATATTATTATAATAATATTTCTATAGATACTGCAGATCACTTACAATCTAAATATGTTTACAATCTTAATGAAGATAATTTATGGATAAACTCTAGTATAATCCCAACCCCTCAGCTTGTTAAAGAACTTAAAAGTTTACGTAATGGTGAATTATTGCAAAAATCTGATAAGCTAATTGCATTTAGAAATTCTAGTAAAGTTTTCCAAGGCTTAAATAGGATCGATACTAATCTAGATATTATAAGTATTGATAAAATTTGGGATATATTTGTATTAAACGATGAGCAAATACGTTCAGATTTTTCGCTATATGTAAGTAAGAAAGAAACTAAAGATTTATCTTTAACTAATTCTGTATTGGGAGATAATATTTTTGTTAACAGTGGAGTTAAGGCGGAATATAGTACTTTTAATACTGAATCAGGACCAATATATATTGGTAAAAATGTTGAAATTATGGAGGGCTGTACAATAAGAGGTCCTTTTGCTATATTAGAGAATTCTATCCTAAAAATGGGGGCTAAAATATATGGAGGGACTACTCTTGGACCTTTTTCTAAGGTTGGAGGTGAGGTGAATAATTCTGTACTTTTCGGGTATTCATCAAAAGCACATGATGGATTTCTTGGCAACTCAGTTATTGGAGAATGGTGTAATTTTGGGGCAGGATCTAATAATTCTAATTTAAAAAACAATTACGATGCTGTTAAATTATGGAATTATGTTTCTGAGAGTTTTGAGTCAACTAACCTTCAATTTTGCGGCTTAATCATGGGAGATCATTCAAAATGTGGTATTAATAGTATGTTTAACACAGGAGCTGTAGTAGGTGTTAGTTGTAATATTTATGGTACAGGATTTTTAAGAAATTTTATTCCGTCTTTTAGTTGGGGAGGCGTTAAAGGATTATCTACATACAGAAAGGAAAAAGTGTTTTCTGTTATTGAGAAAGTGATGCAGCGTAGAAATATAAAGTTTTCTCAAATAGATGCTGAGATATTAACTTCTGTATTTAACATGACAAAAAGATACAGAAATTCAGATTAACTGACAAAAAGACGTAATTTATTTTTTGGTATAGTATTTGTATAATATTGTTTGTGTAAACAAGTTATTATATTATGAATAAATTTGACACGTTTTTAGAAGCATCTAGCTTTGAGCATGAAAAAATTTGCAATTTACTAGAATGTAGTGAATCTGATTTAATCAGCTTATACAGTAAAGCAAAAAAAATATATCAGCAGAATGATTGCACATATGATATTTTATTAAAGATTCTTCAGCAAGGGTATAATGTTCGTGAAGCAACTCTTATTGGTTTTATATGTGGTAAAATATTAGGTTTTAATGAAGCAGAAAAGAAAATTGAAAATGAGATTAAAGAAAAATTATTCAAAGCATTCAAGAATAATAGTAGATTATAAGTGTTAATAATAGAGTGAAAAAGAAACAGTTGTTAGAAGATTATTTATTTTCAAATGTCGTTGAGGAAGAAAATGATTTTTTCCCTTTAATGAGTGATGAAGATGAAGAAAAAATAGATAAGGAACAAACGCCAAAGTTGTTACGGGTACTTCCTCTTAGAAACACAGTCCTTTTTCCTGGCGTAATCATCCCAATTACTATTGGAAGGGATCGTTCTATAGAACTAATTAAGGATGCAGATAAGGGTGATAAAGTTATTGGGGTTCTTGCTCAAAAAGATTCTTCTATTGAAGATCCAGGAATTAAAGACCTTAATAATATAGGTACAGTAGCTCATGTTTTACGTATGCTCAGAATGCCTGATGGGAATATTACAGCTATTATACAGGGAAGGAAACGATTTCAATTAAAGAATCTTGTTGAGACAGATCCGTATTTTAAAGCTGAGGTAGAAGAAATACAAGAAATACGACAAATAGATAATGATAAGGAATTTGAAGCATTAGTTTCTTCTATAAAAGACTTAGCCCTTAGAATAATTGAAGAATCTCCTAATATTCCTACAGAAGCATCTATTGCTATAAAAAATATCAAAAGTTCTTCTTTTGTAATTAATTTTGTCTCATCTAACATGAATATTAGTCTATTAGAGAAACAATCTTTACTAGAAGAGATAGATCTCAAAAAAAGAGCTATATCAGCTTTAGAATTACTTACTAAAGAGCTTCAGATGTTAGAAATGAAGAATGAAATACAGTCTAAAGTAAAAACAGATCTTGATAAGCAGCAAAGAGAATATTTTTTACATCAACAAATGAAGGCGATACAAGAAGAATTAGGGGGTGGGGGATCTGAGAAAGAAGTTGAAGAGTTATTAAAACAAGCATCTAAAAAGAAATGGAACACTAATATCAAACAAGCATTTGAGAAAGAATTAAAGAAATTACAGAGAATGAATCCTTCAATGTCAGATTATTCTGTTCAAAGAAGTTATTTAGAACTTATATTAGAATTACCATGGAATGAGTATACAAAAGATCAATTTGATTTAAAGAAAGCTTATAAAATTTTAGATCGTGATCATTTTGGATTAAAGGAAGTAAAGGAGAGGATTATTGAACATTTAGCAGTTCTTAAAATTAAAGGAGATATGAAATCTCCAATTCTTTGTTTATATGGCCCTCCTGGAGTTGGAAAAACATCTTTAGGTAAATCTATTGCTGAGGCTTTAGGAAGAGAGTACACGCGTATATCTTTAGGAGGACTTAGAGATGAAGCAGAAATTAGAGGGCATAGAAGAACTTACATTGGTGCTATGCCAGGAAGAATTATTAAATCGGTTCAAAAAGTAAAATCTTCAAATCCAGTATTTGTATTAGACGAAATAGATAAAGTTAATCGGGATATGCATGGAGATCCCTCTTCTGCTCTCTTAGAAGTCTTAGATCCTGAACAGAATGATGATTTCCATGATAATTATTTAGATCTAGGTTATGATTTATCTAAAATCTTATTCGTTGCTACTTGTAATAGTTTATCTAATATACAGCCGGCCTTAAAGGATCGTATGGAAATTATTGAGATTAATGGCTATACAATTGAAGAGAAGATTGAGATAGCTACTCGTCATTTACTTCCTAAACAGCTACAAAGTCATGGTTTAAAAAAGAAAGATTTAAAAATTTCTAAAAAAAATCTAGCTAAGATTATAGATGAATATACTAGAGAGTCAGGTGTTAGAGGATTAGAGAAAATGATTACAAAAATAATTCGAAATGTTGCAAAATCATTCGCAATGGAAGCATCATATAATGTTAATTGTAGTGGTGATGATATTCAAAATATATTAGGCCTCCCAAAGTATGATAGAGCTACATTTATTAATAATAATATAGCAGGTGTTGCTACTGGGCTTGCTTGGACTAGTGTTGGGGGAGATATATTATTTATTGAAACTAGCTTAAGTAAAGGTAAAGGTAAGCTGTCAATCACTGGTAATTTAGGAAATGTTATGAAAGAGTCCGCTACTATTGCATTAGAATACTTTAAATCACATTCGAATAATTATGGTATTTCTGACAGTATTTTTGATCAGTACAATGTCCATATTCATGTTCCGGAGGGAGCAACCCCTAAAGATGGGCCTTCAGCAGGAATTACTATGTTTACTTCTTTGGCATCTGCTTTCACACAGCGTAAAATTAAATCTAAGCTTGCTATGACAGGAGAAATCACTTTACGAGGTAAAGTTTTGCCGGTTGGAGGAATAAAAGAAAAAATATTAGCTGCTAAGCGATCTAAAATCAATCAAATCATATTATCTTCAGAAAACAAAAAAGATATTTTAGAGATTGATAAAAGATATATTAAGGGAATGAGTTTTTGTTATGTAAATACTATGAATGAAGTAACTGACGTTGCATTATTAAAAAATAAAGTTATTAATCCTATGTTTATAAATTAAAAACTATCAGTGGTAAGTTCTAATAGCATATCGAATATTACTTACTAAATATGAGATTTAATCTTTTATTTATATTTCTCTTTTCTTTCTTAGGGTCATTTTCTCAAGAATTTTCAGTAATAGAACTTAATACGTCGGCTAGAATAAGTGCATTAGGAGGTTCGGCAAATGCTATAATAGATGATGATGTAACTCTAGGACAAGTTACACCTTCTTTATTAAACCCATTAATGGATAATGTATTAGTTTTGAGCGCTGTAGATTATTTAGCTGATATTAATGTCGTCTCAGCTAGTTTTGCTAAATATTTTTCAAATTTAGGAACTGTTTCTTTTGGAGTAAATGCAATTGAGTATGGTGATTTTACACATAGAGATGCCACAGGAAATTCTCTTGGTTCTTTTTCTGCTAATGACCAGATAATTACCTGCGGTATTGCTAGGGGTTTAAATAGATATTTTCGTTTGGGTATAAATTTTTCTATTTTGAACTCAAGGTATGAACAATATCATTCTACGGCTATCTCTTCTAATATTTCAACAACTTATCATAATGTTAAAAAAGACTTAACTATATCAATTCTTGCTAAAAATATTGGTAGGCAATTAGATGTATATTCATCAAAACATGAAGCGATCCCTTTTGAACTCCAATTCGGGGTTAGTAAAGTATTAATGTATTTGCCATTTCGGTATTCGATAGTTTTTCGTCGACTCACTCAATTTAATACTAATTATAGTTCTTCTACTCATGATGAGTCAATTGCAAAAACAGTGTTGAAGCATGTTGTGATTGGAGGGGAATTTTTTCCGTTTAGAGAAAATATTTTTTTAAGAGGAGGGTTGAATCTTCAAAGACGTTTTGATATGACTATTCCTTCTAGACCTGCAATGATTGGTTTTTCATGTGGTATAGGTTTAAAGATCTCAAAATTTCAAATTGATTATAGTCGATCCGCATATCATTTAAGTGGACATACAAATAATTTTAGTATTACTACAAATTTGGCTAAATTTGGATTGTTCAATGGAAATTCCAATTAATATAGCAATTGATGGCCATTCTTCGTGTGGTAAAAGCACCATTGCCAAGGAGATTGCCGATACATATAAGATGAATTATGTAGATACGGGAGCCATGTATAGAGCTATTACTTTGTCTTGTATTCAGAATAACATTATTGTTAATGGCAATATTGATGAGAAGTTAGTTAAGCGGCATATTAATATTATTGATATTCGGTTTAATTACGATATTAAGAAAAAGGCTTCAGAAACATTATTAAATAATATAAATGTAAATGATAAGATCAGAGATCATTTAGTCTCAGAGAATGTCAGTATTATTAGTAAGCTTGGTTATGTAAGACATAAATTAATTGCTATTCAAAGAGAAATTGCTCAACATAAGAATGTTGTTATGGATGGGAGAGATATTGGAACTAAAGTTTTGCCTGATGCTGAAATAAAATTATTTATCACAGCAGATATACAGGAAAGAGCTAAAAGAAGATTTAATGAACAATTAAAACAATCAAACAGCATTACCTTTGATGATGTATATCAAAATTTGATAAATAGAGATAAAGAAGACTCACAAAGAAAAATTAATCCATTAAAAAAAGCAAAGAATGCAATACTTATTGACACCACAATAATGTCTAAGAAGAGTCAGAAAGCATTAGTTTTGCAAATCATAAATCAAGTAATAAAGAAAAATATATGAAAATAGTTATTGATGAAAACTCTGGTTTTTGTTTTGGTGTTGTTTATGCAATTGAGATGGCTGAGGAAATCTTAAAACAAGAAAGTCATTTGTATTGTCTTGGTGATATTGTACATAACAATAAAGAAGTAGATAGATTATCTAAACTTGGTTTAGAAGTAATTAATCATAAAAAATTTAAGAATTTAAAAGACTGTAAAGTTTTGATTAGAGCACATGGAGAGCCTCCCTTAACATATGATATTGCTCTTCAAAATAACATTGAGTTATTAGATGCTTCATGTCCTGTAGTTTTAAAATTACAGCATCAAATTAGAGAAGGTGCTGAAAAATCATTCAGTATCAACGGTCAGGTTATTATTTTTGGAAAAGAAGGTCATGCTGAGGTGAAAGGGCTACTAGGTCATACAAAAGGAGATACAATTGTAGTCAGCTCGCTATCTGATTTAGAGAAAATTAATTTTTCTAAACCTATTTATATATATTCACAGACAACAAAAAGCCCAAAAGCTTATGAAACGATTATTGATGGTATAAAATTGAGAATCAAGAAATGTAATCCAAATAATACGATACAATTTCTTATTAATGATACTTTATGCAGACAAGTTTCAGGAAGAGAGCCAGAATTAAGGAAATTCTCACAAGATCATGATGTTGTTATTTTTGTTAGCGGAAAAAAAAGTTCGAATGGAAGAATGTTATTTGAAGCTTGCAAGAGTGAGAATTCCAAAGCTTATTTTATTTCTGGAAAAGAAGAATTATCTTTTGATTGGTTTACTAATATAAATACTGTTGGTGTTTGTGGAGCTACATCTACTCCACGTTGGTTAATGGAGGAAGTTTCAAATCATATCAATTTTTTGGCTCAGTAAAATATATCAAAAAAGTTTGTATCTTTGCACGCTTTTTCGGATGTTTTAAATCAAAGGTAACGAGAAAGTTGTTATAATTATTAATACTCTCTTATTCAAAGGTTAACATGAAAGCCTAAACCTAAAAGAGATACAAAAAGATTGACAAAATTATGTCAGTAAAAACTAAGCAGGATTCTGATAAAGAATCTAAGATTAGCAAAAAACAACAGGAAGCTTCAACTCAAGAAGCATCTCCAAAAGAAGATATTTCCAAAGAAAAAATATCACCAAAAAAGACAAAATTTGATTGGGAAAGCTCAAAATCTAATTTATATAGTGATTCAGAGAGAGAGGAATTAATAAAAGAGTATGATGCTACCGTTCCTGAAATTGAAAATACACAGGTAATAGATGGTAAAGTTGTTCGAGTTAGTAGTAGAGAAGTTGTTGTAGATATTAATTTTAAATCTGACGGAGTAATTAGTAGTTCTGAATTTAAGTATAACAAAGAACTAAAGGAAGGTGACACTGTAGAAGTCTTGATTGAGAATCAAGAGGATAAAAATGGACAGTTAATCCTTTCTCACAAAAAAGCTAGAGTACTGAGGGCTTGGGAAAAATTGAATGTAGCTCTTGTAGACTCAACTGTTGTTAATGGAAAAATTAGAAGTAGAACAAAAGGAGGTATGATTGTTGATGTATTTGGAATTGAATGTTTTCTTCCAGGATCTCAGATTGATGTTAAGCCAATTAGAGATTATGATAGTTATGTTGGTAAAGAAATGGAATTTAAAGTTGTAAAGGTAAATGAAGCTTTTAGAAATGTAGTAGTATCACATAAAGCCTTGATTGAAGCAGACTTAGTATTACAAACAAAAGAGATCATGTCAAAACTTGAAAAAGGTCAAGTTCTTGAGGGTACGGTAAAAAATATTACATCCTATGGTGTATTTGTTGATTTAGGAGGTATTGATGGCTTAATTCATATTACAGATTTATCTTGGGGAAGAATATCTCATCCAGAAGAGATTGTCTCTTTAGATGAAACAATTAATGTTGTTATTTTAGATTTTGATGAAGATAAAAGCCGAATTCAATTAGGTTTAAAACAACTAGGAGAACATCCATGGTTGTCACTTGATGACAAACTTGATATTGGTAGTATAATAGAAGGTAAAGTTGTTGTTGTAGCAGATTATGGTGTATTTGTAGAGATACAAGCTGGCATTGAGGCTTTATTACATGTATCAGAAATGTCTTGGTCCACTCATTTACGAAGTGCTGGAGATTTTTTTAAAGTAGGAGATAAAGTTAATGCACAAGTTCTTACTTTAGATAGAGAACAAAGAAAAATGTCATTAGGAATCAAGCAGATGCAAAAAGATCCTTGGGAAGATATACAGAAAAAATTTCCTGTTGACTCTAAACATAAAGTAAGGGTTAGGAATTTTACTAATTTTGGGATTTTTGTAGAGCTACAAGAAGGAGTTGACGGTTTAATACATATTTCAGATCTTTGTTGGCATAAAAAAATTAAGCATCCAGCTGAGTTTACTAAACTAGACAATGAGATAGATATTATTGTTCTTGATATTGATCAAGAGAACAGAAAAATCAGTCTTGGGCACAAACAATTACAAGATAATCCTTGGGATGTTTTCAGTACTCTATTTGTTGAAGGCAAAGATTATCCAGGAGAAGTTAAAGAGATGTATGATAAAGGATCTCTTGTAGAATTAGGAAATGGAGCAGAAGGTTTTTGCCCAAAGAAGTATCTTCTGAAAGAAGATGGAGTAACTGCTCAAGTTGGAGAAAATCTTGATTTTAGGGTATTAGAGTTTTCTAAAGAGAATAGAAAGATTCTTTTGTCTCACACATCTATTTTCAGTTCTAAGATCAAAAAAACTAAGAAAAAAGGGAAAGAGGAAACTGATAAATTAGTTAATAAAATTCAAAAGCAGCAGACAAAATCAACTTTAGGAGATTTTGATGATCTTGCTTCATTGAAAGATGATTTGTCAGAAGATTAATTTTTACCCCGATTTTATTCGGGGTTTTTTTTAGATATATTTGTGATAAAATGAAGATTCAAAGAAAAATATTAGACAGTAAACACATGAGTCTGGTTATTAATAGATTATGTAGAGAACTTATAGAAAATCATCATTATTTTGAAGAAACTGTATTGGTTGGGGTGCAGCCAAGAGGTACATTTTTGAGTGAACGTATATCAAGAAAGATCAACAGTATTTTGAATATTTCTTCACTACAATTAGGGATGTTAGACATCTCTTTTTATCGAGACGACTTTAGAAGAAGAGAGAATCCTATTGAGCCACAATCTATTGATATGAATTTTTCAATTGAATCAAAGAATGTAGTTCTTATTGATGATGTATTATATACTGGTCGTTCAGTGCGTGCTGCTATAGATGCTTTAATGGCTTTTGGAAGACCAAAGAAAATAGAATTATTAATATTAATAGACAGAAGATTTAGTAGACATTTACCAATTCAACCCAACTATGTTGGATCAACAATTGATGTTATTGATTCTGAAAAAGTAGTTGTTGAATGGAAAGAAAAACACGGCAAAGATCAAGTTATAATGAAAAAAAATAATTATGAGTCATAGCCTTTCTGTAGAGCACTTATTGGGCATCAAATATTTAAATATTCATGATTTAGATTTAATTTTCAAAACAACTGATAATTTTAAAAAGATTATTAATCAGCCAATAAAGAAAGTCCCTTCTTTGCGTGATATTACAATTGCAAATTTATTTTTTGAGAATTCAACTAGAACTAAACTCTCATTTGAATTAGCAGAAAAACGTCTTTCTGCTGATGTCGTTAATTTTTCTGCTAGTAAATCTTCTATCGAGAAAGGAGAAACATTATTAGATACAGTTAATAATGTTTTAGCTATGAAAGTTGATATGATTGTTGTTCGGCACCCAAGTCCAGGAGCTTCTGTTTTTTTATCTAGGAATATTTCTGCAAAAATTATTAATGCTGGAGATGGTACTCATGAGCATCCCACACAAGCTTTATTAGATGCTTATTCAATTCGAGAGAAATTTGGCTCTGTAAAAAACAAAAAAATAGTAATTATTGGTGATATTATGCATTCAAGAGTTGCTTTGTCTAATATTTACTGTCTTAAAAAATTGGGAGCTAAAGTTGGTATTTGTGGTCCTTCAACCTTGATTCCTGTTGATTTAAATGTTTTAAATGTAGAGTATTTTTCAAATATTCAGGATGCTCTTAATTGGTGTGATGTTGCGAATGTATTACGTATTCAGTTAGAGCGACAAAACATCCAATATTTGCCTTCATTGAGAGAATATTCTATGTTTTATGGTATTAATAAAGCATTATTAAATAGTATCAAAAAAGAAATTACAATTATGCATCCCGGACCTATCAATAGAGGTATTGAGATTACTTCTGATGTTGCAGATTCAAAACAATCTATTATATTGGATCAAGTTGAGAATGGTGTTGCAATTCGTATGGCAGTATTATATCTGTTAGCACAAGGAATTAAAACTTAAATGAGTAGGAATGATAATACTATAGTTCTTACATTATCAAAAGATAATAATTTTGATGATATTATTATATCTAATAAAATATCGAATTTCATTCTAAATTTGCAAAAAATGAATCAAAGTGTTTTTAAAATGATTAGGAATAAATTACTTACTTTTGGTGATGATGTAAAAACACGAGGAGGTTCTTTCGTGATTGTTTCTAAGATTATTTGTAGTGATGATTTTAACATTGTCCCTACAATACAGGAAGCATATGACTTTATTGAACTCGAAGAAATAGAAAGACAAATAAAAATTTAAATAATATCATAATGAAAAGACTTTTACTTACAATATTAATAGCTAGTATCTCTTTAGCTTCTTATTCACAATGTACTCCATTACCTTATCAAGATTCTTTGTATAATATTTGGCCAGATACTATTCAGAACTTACCAAT
This sequence comes from Bacteroidota bacterium, assembly GCA_036339955.1. GTDB lineage: Bacteria > Bacteroidota > Bacteroidia > Flavobacteriales > BACL11 > JAYYZX01. Next base: position 11,825 of record JAYYZX010000002.1, on the reverse strand, counting down.
AGTTACTCAGGGATCACCATATGCTACAACTTTAACTATTAAAACACCGACAACTCTTATTGAAGCTGCAGATGGAGATTCAAGTCAAACTGTAATTGATAGCGTCATATTTGGTTTTACTATTAATGAATATATAGGTCATTGGCCTGTTGATAGTATGGAATTAATTTCGTTAACTGGATTACCTAATGGTTTAACTTACGGATGTGATATATCTTCATGTATGTTGCCAGGTGATTTTTTAACTTGTGCTTTTCTTACAGGAACTACAAATGATCCTGTTGGTGTATATCCTATTGATATATTAGTTAATGTATATACACATGGAGATATACAAATACCACTTTTAGGTCCTTACCCAATAGAAACTGATCTTTATAGTGCATTAGGTAGTTATGAAACGCTTCCAGGCTATAAAGTTGTGATTAATGGTAGTAGTACTGGTTTTGCATTATATAATTCAAATGAATTAATTTTATTAGAAAGCTTTCCTAATCCATCTCATGGAAATATGTATATACAATTCAATTCTCCATCTGTTCGTAATATTGAATTTTTTGTGACAGATATATTTGGTCGAATTATATATGAAGATATTTTCTTATCTAAAGAAGGGTTAAATACTATAGAATTATCAGAAGATTTTCCTTCAGGTATGTATTTATATACAATTAAGACATACGATAAAAGCTTGTCTAAGCATATGATGGTTTTTTGATGTATGCCATTTAAATTAACAATTCTTGGTTGTAATTCAGCTATTCCAACTATTGATAAATATCCTACTTCTCAACTACTTAATGTAAATGAAAGATTCTTTTTGATTGATTGTGGAGAAGGCACTCAGATTCAATTCAGAAGAAATGGATTAAATTTTCAGAGAATCAATCATATTTTCATTAGTCATTTACATGGAGATCACTATTTTGGCCTTATAGGATTAGTAAATACTATGCATTTATTAGGAAGGAAAAAAGAGCTTCATATTTACTCCCATAAATTGCTTAAAAATATTATCGATTTACAGATGGAGGCATCTTCAACTGAATTGAGATTTCCTTTATTTTTTCATGAAATTCCAATTGATAAAGAAGAAGTTCTTTATGATGATAAGGATATAAGAATCTGTAATCTATTACTAGATCATAGTATTTCATGTAGTGGATTTTTGTTTAAAGAGAAAAAGCCATCTCGAACTATATTGAAAGAAGAAATTATTAAGTATAATATTCCGTTTAGTTATTATGATAAATTAAAATCTGGTAAAGATTTTATAGATGATAATGGGAACTGTATAAAAAATAATCAAGTTACTGTTAAGAATTCTAAACCTCATTCTTATGCTTTCTGTTCAGATACTAGATTTCTGCCAGATTTAATAAACAAAATATCTGATGTTGATTTATTATATCATGAGGCTACTTTTAAGGGAGATTTAAAAGAACGAGCATTAGAAACAGGTCATTCAACTACTTTTGAAGCCGCTACTATTGCAAAAAAAGCCAATGTAAATCGACTACTTATAGGACATTATTCTCAAAGATATAAGAATCTAGAGGAGCTTAAGGTTGAAGCACAAACAATTTTCCCAGAAACTCAATTAGCTTATCCTGGTTTAAATCTAGATTTTAAAGATTTTATGTAAAATTTTATTTAGGTATATTTGTACTTTTAAGTATTTTACATGAGAAAAGTATTATTTTTATTATTACTTTCTTTTTCGTTTGTGATATATACACAAGCACAAATAGATTCGACCTCTATTTCTGGTATAAATTGTTATACTGATACAGGAAGTATTTCTGTTGGATATCAGAATGGTATATTTATACAATGGTTTTGGTGGAGTAAGATTAGTAGTGAATGGCAGAATATTGACACAATGCCTGATGTTTTTGTTAGTGGTACAAGTTTACCTGATACATTACAAATGACTAGGTGTGGTAAATATAAAATTGAGTTTTATTATAATGGTGGAGCTAATCAGTCAATAGATTCTTTTTTTGTTTCGTGTCCTTTGACTATTATGGAGGTAGATAGTTTAAATAATTTATTAGATTGCTTTGGAGATACTAATGCATCTTTAAACACCCATACATTTGGAGGCACTTTATTTGATCCAGATTTAAGTATGGCGCTTTCAGATACATTGTCAGGAGATGAATACTATAATTATTTTTGGTATCGTGCTGATGATAATTTAGGCACAAACAATTTTTTATTAAATCAATCATCTCCTGTTTTAAGTGGCGTTGGTTCGGGATGGTATCAGGTGATTGTGTCTGATTCTATAGGTTGTCATGACACGTTGGGTTATATAGAAATTATAGATCCTGACAAATTAGGCTTGAATAATATTATTTTGAATGATGTTATGTGTTATGGAGGAATGGATGGTGATATTCAAGTTAATATATTTGGGGGTAATCAAAATTATATTTCAACATGGACAGGACCATTAAACTTTTCATCTAATCTTGTTAATATAAGTAATTTGTTTAGCGGAATATATGATTTTAGTGTTGTAGATTCTTTAGGATGTAATTTTGACACTTCTTTCTTTATATCAGAACCAGCTTTCTATCATCCGCATATCTCATCTTCAACTAGTATTTTGTGTTATGGAGATAGTGGGTGGTTATTTTTAGATAGTATTTCTGGAGGTAATGATTCTCTTGAGTTTGGATGGGTAGAATCAGGCTCAGATTCTATATATGCATCAACAGATTTACATCGTATATACATAAATGATCTGCAGTATGGATGTAGAGATACAATTGACTATTTAGTTACTGCTCAAAATGAGATTCATGTTTCAGCATCAGTTCAAGACGTATTATGTTATGGTGATTCTACAGGAGTAATATCTATTGATAGTATTTATGGAGGGGTTTCTCCTTATACATTACAGTGGGGAGGGATTGATATATTAAATTTGACTGATGGAGATTATCTCTTATTTATTATAGATTCTCTTGGATGTACACTATTAGATACAATTACTGTTAATCATCAATTTTCAGAAATCTCTAGTAATATAAATTTTACAACTCCTTTATGTTATGGAGATGCCAATGGAAGTATTTCATTTAATATTACTGGAGGAGTTTCAGGATACACTTATGTATGGGAGAGCATGTCTCCTGTGGCTGGAAGTAATAATATCATAAATAATTTATCATCAGGCTCTTATACTTTATCAGTTACTGACAGTTTAGGATGTTTTATAAATGATACTATTATTTTATATGAACCTGAATTGTTAGAGTTAACATTTTCTAATTATTCTCAAGTTTTATCATGTTTCGGAGAGCAAACAGATATAAATGCGCTTATTACTGGAGGAACTGGGCCTTTTTCTATTCAATGGAATAATGGAGCAACTACCTTACAAACATCGATTGGCTCAGGAACATCTATCTGTAGTGTGGTGGATAATAATGGATGCCCAGTTGATGAAACAGTTATAATTATAAGTCCAGATTCTTTTAGAATATCAAGTATAATATATACAAACCCAGCTACTATTTCTTGTGATAGTGGAGGAACAGCAATGATTATTGTAGAAGGAGGAACGCCACCTATAGAATATATTTGGAGTACTGGAGAAACAGGAGTTAGCTCGATAAGTGACTTATGGGGAGAGAATTATTGGGTTATAGCTATTGATTCTTGTGGCAATAAAGATTCTATTGCATTTTCTTTAGAATCTTATGAGTTAATTACTGCTCTTTATTATGATAATATTAATTATATAGCTAGTATTGAGATTGACAATACTAATTCAACAGGGCCATTCAATTTCGAGTGGACTTATGTAACAACTGGTTCTATATGGACAAATATCAATAATTCTGGTGATAGTGCGTATAGTTTATGTCAAGGTCAATATAGTGTTACTACTACTGATCAAAGTAATGGCTGTACAGTTACTGACATACTAGATGTTACTTATGACTTGCCTAATGGAATAGTAAATGACACTACAGTTACTGTATTAGCTGATTCGAGCCTTTGGGGACAAGCACCTTATACTTATCTTTGGGATGATGGTACTACTAATGTACATGCTGATTTATGCGGTGGAGACCATTGGGTTGAAGTTACAGATAGTAATGGATGTACTGTACGAGAGGATTTTTTTATTGAACCTATTGTTGTTAATTTTGTTCCTGAGGAGCTTCTTATAGAGTGTGAGTTAAATAGCAAAGATCTTGAATTGAAAGTTGAAGTTTTTGGAGGAGTTCTACCTTATACATATCTTTGGTCTAACGGAGAAACATCAAACACTCTTACAGGAAACCTTATTCCAAATGTATATGGAATTACTGTTATGGATAATAATAATTGTTTTTTAGATACAACGATTACGATAGCTGTATTAAGTGGAGAGTGTATCCCAAATGTGTTTACGCCAAACAATAGTGGTGAAAATGATACTTGGAATTTAGATAAAGCATTTTTGTTTTCAGACTCTTTTATACAAGTTTTTGGAAGATTTGGAAGAAAGGTCTTTGAGTCAATTGGCTATTTAGAGCCTTGGGATGGTAAAAACATGAGTGGTAACGATGTGTCTTCTGGAACTTATTTTTATCATATAGAAATTGGAAACGGTTATAAGCCTATTCAAGGGAATGTTAGTGTGATTCGATAAAAGATGTTATTTCATCTCTTTCTTTTGTATTAAACCATTCGATTGTTTTATCTTTTTTAAACCAGGTTATTTGTCTTTTTGCTAATCTTCTTGTATTTTGCTTGATTTCTGTAATAGCTTCTTCTAGTGTAGTTTTATTTTCCAAGTACTTAAACAATTCATCGTATCCAACCGTTTTTAGAGGATTTAAAGATTTATATTTTTGGAGACTGATTACTTCTCTTAAAAGACCAATTTTTATCATAGAATCTACTCTTTGATTTATTTTTTCATACAAATCTTCTCGTTTCATATATAAACCTATTTTTATTATTTCAAATGATCTTTCTTTTCGGTTTTTATTTCTATATGAAGAATATGGTTCCCCAGTACTATAAAAAACTTCTAACCCTCTAATTAATCTTCGAGGATTTTTTTTATCAACTATACTATAATATTTGGGATCTACTTTTTTAATTTGGTCATTGAGCCATTCTATCCCGTATTGTTTGTATTTTTTATTTATATGCTCTCTATCTTGTTTTTTTATATTTGGTATTATATCAAATCCTTTACAAATTGCATCTAGATATAATCCTGATCCTCCTACTGCAATTAGTGTGTCATATTTTTTAAATAAGATATTTAATTTATTTATTGCTTCATTTTCATATATGCCAGAATTATAATTGTCTTTGATTGATAAATTATGAATAAAATGATGCGGTATTCTTTTTAATTCATGCTTATCTGGAGGTGCAGACCCAATTTTTAGTTCTTTATAAAACTGTCTTGAATCAAAAGATATAATTTCAGTTTTTAGAAATGTAGCTATTTCAAGACTAACACTTGTTTTCCCAACAGCAGTTGGTCCTAGAATAACAATAAGCTTTTTTTTCATATTACTTTAATTAGTTTATTGTTTTTATTTCAGAGATAATATTTGGTTAGTTTTTGTTAGATTTTTTAAGATTTAATTTTTTAGCTTTTTCTAGAAGAAAACGCATAGCTTCTTCTTTCGTGTTTTTTATCTTTCCATCTAAGATTGCATTTTTTATAGAGTTTTTTAGTATCCCAATATTTTTGCCTGATTCGATATTAAATATCTCCATAATTTCTATTCCATCAATTGGAGGTTGCCAATTTCTTATTCTATCTTTTTCCTCAACCTCTTTTAATTTTCTTCTTACTAATTGAAAGTTTGCTAAATAACGATTTACTTTTTGCATATTTTTTGAGGTTATATCAGCATCACATAATATCATAAGGTCATCTATATAGTCCCCAGCATCAAACAATAAGCGTCTGACTGCAGAATCAGTTACAATATCTTGTGCTAGAACAATTGGGCGTAAATGTAATGTTACTAATTTTTTTACATATTTCATTTTTTCGTTTTGAGGTAGTTTAAGTTTTTTAAAAATTCTTGGAACCATTTTTCCTCCAATAAAATCATGTGCATGAAAAGTCCATCCAATATTTTTTTCAAATCTCTTTGTTTGAGGTTTACCTATATCATGCATAATAGCTGCCCATCTTAACCATAAGTTTTGTGTGTTTTTTGATATATTATCCAAAACTTCTAATGTATGATAAAAATTATCTTTATGCGATAAGTTATTTATTGTTTCTACTCCTCTTAATAGTTCTATTTCAGGGAAAAACATATTCAATAGTTTTGTTTCAGAAAGTAGATTTATTCCTATTGAAGGCTTTTCTGACATGATAATTTTATTTAATTCTTCTGTGATTCTTTCTTGAGATATTATTTCTAACCGATTCGCATTTTCTGTTATTGCTTTTTTAGATTCTGTCTCAATCTTAAAGTTTAATTGTGATGCAAAACGTATTGCACGCATCATTCTTAATGGATCATCAGAGTATGTATCTTTAGCTTTAAGAGGTGTTCGGATAACTTTATTTATTAAATCATTTTGACCATTAAATGGATCAATTAATTCTCCATAATTAGTTTTATTTAAACTTATTGCCATTGCATTTATAGTAAAATCTCTTCTTTTTTGATCATCTTCTAGACTACCATTTTCAACAATAGGTTTTCTAGAATTTAATCTATAAGATTCTTTACGTGCTCCAACAAACTCATAATTTCGGTTATTATATGTTATATGTGCTGTGCCAAAATTTTTAAATATTTTAATTGATGAGTTTTCTAGTTTTGATGTAACTAATTTTGCTAGTTTCTCTCCATTTCCAACACATACAAAATCAATATCTAAGTTTTCAGACAATCTATTTAGCAGGATATCACGTACAAAACCTCCAATCACGTATGTTTCATATTTTAATTCCAGAGCACTTTCTGTTACTATATTAAATATATTATCATGTAATTGATCTTGTAAATTCATTCTCTTATAACTTTTATGTTACCAATATCATCAATCTTAATAATTTTAGAAGGAGTTTCCATTATTTCTTCTCTTCGTAAATTTACTATATAATCTACATCTTTTAAAACAGCTTGATTTATCTCCGAGAATTTTCTTGGGGTTCCCTCTCTACTAATATTTGCTGAGGTAGAGGTGATTGGATAACCAAATTGTTTAATTAATTTTTTACAAAATTCATCTTCAGGGATTCTAATACCACAACTCCCGTCTTCTGCTAAGATATTCTTCGCAATTTTATACACCTTCGGGTAAATAATTGTTGTAGGTTTTAAATTAGGATAATTTATATTATACTTTGTGTTTATGATTGTTTTTAATCTAGATCTTGTATCTACTAGAATAATCAAAGATTTTTGAGCTGTTCTGTTTTTAATTTTTTTAATTTTTTCTACTGCTTCTATATTGGTAGCATCACAGCCAATACCCCATATAGTATCTGTTGGGTATAAAATAGTTCCACCTTGTTTCAGCACGTTTATACAAGTATTTATTTCTTTTTGCATCTCAATTCTTTTAAGTATTCGTATCTTAGTTTTACTGCTTTCGCTTGATATTTTGCTATTATGATTCCAACATATCCATCAAAAATCCCTAGGTGTAATATATAATGTTTTAGAAATCGTATGATTGGTTTAATTGCAGTATGATAGAATGTAATATATTTTGTTTTCTTGTTGTAGTCTTCCGCTTGCCATTTAGCATATCTTTTAATTTTTTTTAAGTATGCCTGTTTACTAACAAAAGTATTATGTATTAATTTATTTTTCAATTTACCTACTTTTCCATTTTGTATAATTTCTTCATGAACTTTTTTATTTTCATATCTGCATTTATCTCTGTTAAAAAGACGTATCACCTTATCTCCTTGCCAGCCACTAAATCTTACTTTCTTATTCAAAAAATAATTTTCTCTTTTTATCCAGAAACAGTCAAATACAATCTCTGACTTTAGAGTTTCTTGTATTTCTGCTTTTAATTTAGGACTTACTCTTTCATCAGCATCCAATAAAATAATCCATTTATGTTGTGCTTGTGGTATTGCCCAATTTTTTTGCAATGCAGGACTATCATATTTTCTTTGTAGTATAGTTGTTGCTAAAGGTTCTGCTAATTTCATTGTATTATCAGTACTAAAAGAATCCACAATCATTATCTCATCTGCAAAGTCAACTGATTTAATAACATTAACAATGTTATGTTCTTCGTTCATACATGTAATAATAGCAGTTAATTTTTTCATACTGAATCTATAATGACTGATAGCTTGTCATTAATTCTTTCGCAATCTTATTATCTGTAAAATCTTGAGCGTATAAATGACCTTTCTTTATCATATTGGAGGTGAATTCTTGATTATTTTGAATTAATAATATTGCTTTTTTCATTTCTGCTACTGATAGTGGATTAATATATATTGAGTCAGGACCTCCAGCCTCTGAGAAACATCCATTTTTTGATGTGATAACAGGCGTTTTAGAAGTTAAAGCTTCTAAAATAGGTATTCCAAACCCTTCAAATAAAGATGGGTAAATCATGATCTCTGCTAATTGATATATAGCAGCTATTTCTTTCATATTTAAATCTGAAAGCAAATGAACTCTGTTATTGAGACTATATTTTTTGATAAACTCTATACATCTGTTTTTGTATTTCTTGCCACTTCCAACGATTACTAATTCTTGATTTGGGATTTCTCTTAGTGTTTTTAGTATTGTAAGTAGATTTTTTCTCTCTTCAATTGTACCTACACTTAATAAAAATTTTTCAGGTAATTTATATTTCTTTTTAACATCTTCTTTTTCTACTGTTGAATGAAAGATTGTATTACAACCTTGATATACTACTTTAATTTTGTCACTTTCAATCTTAAAAAAGTTTATAATATCTTGCTTTGTTTGTTTGCTTACAGCAATTATTAAATCAGCCCTTTGGCAAGACGATTTAAATTTTTGATAATATATTTTTTTATCTATTTTGCTAAATAATTCTGGATATCGTATAAATATTAAGTCATGTATAGTAACTATAGTTTTTATTTTTGTTTTTTCAAGTCCAAGTGGAATTTCATGACTCAAACCATGATATATGTCTATTTTATCTTTTAATAAATTTTTAACTATACCTTTTGTTCTCCAATATGCATGAAATATCTTTCCAAGTATATTAGGTGTTTTAATATATGTATTTGTAGATTTTTTAAAAAAATCTAATCGATTATTTCCCTTAAGTCTTGGAGTATATAAAAAATAATCATTTTCTGTATAATATTTACTTAATATACGAATAGTATCACGAGAATAGTTTCCTAATCCAGTGTTATTCAGAAAGGCTCTTTTAGCATCAAAGCCAATACGCATTATACTGAGATATTATAAGTTCGTAATGCTTCATTTAGAGAGGTTTTTTTATCAGTGCTTTCCTTACGTTGACCTATAATTAAAGCACATGGCACTCCATATTCACCTGCAGTAAATGTTTTATTATAACTACCTGGGATCACTACAGATCTAGAAGGAATGACTCCTTTGTATTCTTGTGGTGTTTCTTTACTTACATCTATTATCTTGGTAGATCCAGTTAGGACAACATTTGCTCCAAGCACAGCTTCTTCTTCAATTCTTATTCCTTCTACTATGATAGATCGTGAACCAATGAATACATCATCTTCAACAATAACAGGGGAGGATTGTATTGGCTCTAATACGCCCCCTATTCCAACTCCCCCAGAGATATGTACATTTTTTCCAATTTGAGCACAAGAACCTACGGTAGACCAAGTATCAAGCATTGTTCCCGAATCTACATAAGCGCCAATATTTACATAAGAAGGCATCATAATCACTCCATTTGCTAAGAAAGATCCATAGCGCGAGATTGCATGAGGAACAACTCTTACTCCAAGTTTCTTATATCCTGTTTTTAATTTCATCTTATCATAAAATTCTAATGGACCAGCTTCCATTGTCTTCATACTTCGAATAGGGAAATATAATATAACAGCTTTTTTTACCCATTCATTAACTTGCCACTGACCTTCTTTTTTTTCTGCTACACGCGTTTCTCCTTGATCTAGTTTCTCAATTATACTTTCAATAGCTTCTTTTACATTATTTTCTTGTAATAGTGTTCGGTCATTCCAGGCTGCCTCTATTCTTGCTTTTAGTTCTAAGATCATAATAGGCAAAGATAGATTTTATTTATTAAGAATTAGTTAAAATATATATTGTGATTTTTCATTAAATTTGTATCAAAACAAGATATTTATGAAAAGATTTTATTTATTATTTATTATCCTTTGTGTTACATTTTCAGCAAATGCACAGATGGGAATGTTAAATGGGACAGGATATGCACCTAATTTTACTGTATCTGATATTAATGGGGATAGCCATACTATATATGATTATTTAGATAGTGGATATGTTATGGTTTTAGAGCTAATGAGTGTCACATGCGGGCATTGTATTTCTTATGCTCCAGGAACAGAGTCTGCTTATCAAACAAATGGTCCAAGTGGTAATAATACTGCTAGATTTCTGGGTTTAGAAATTAATGCTGCTACTGATAGTACTGCAATTGCAAATTTTGCAAGTACTCATGGTGCTTCTTTTCCAATTGCCAATAATGTATCTCCTACTGTAATAAATTATCAATTATATTATACTCCAGGGTTTTATGTCATATATCCAGACAGATCATATACTACATTCTGCCCTGCCTATTGTGTGACTACTAGCTCTTATGCTACAATTGGAAATTTACTCAATGGAGCTATCGTTTCTTGGATTCCTCCAGTATATGGCTGTACAGATTCAAATGCAATAAATTATGATCCATTAGCTACAATAGATAATGATAGTTGTGATTACACTTCATACACTATTCAGACCATTGGCATGACATTTTCTCCAGATACTATAGTTTGTGATGTTGGTGATACTATCCATTTTATTTTAGGAGCAGGACATAATGCAGTTGAAGTTCGTGATAGCACATGGTTGGCTGGAGGTACTGCACCTTTAAGTGGAGGTTTTAATTTTGGATATGGAACAACAGACTATTATGTTCCTGATGATTGTCATCATTTTTACTATGTCTGTCAACCTCATGCTGGACTTGGTATGAAGGGGCTTATTATTGCACATCATCCACCTGTTTTTGGATGTATAGATTCAACAGCATTGAATTATGACTCTACTGCTACTGTTGACGATGGAACATGTCAATATGCTACGGGATGTTCAGAGCCAATTCCAACAGGTGTTTATTCGTACGACATCATTGATGAGCGTGCTAAGATTGCATGGGATAATATGAATTCAACATATACACAACCAACTACACATATTATAAATTCTGGAAATTATTATTATTCTCCTTCTTCATTAACTATTAAGGCTGGAGATACAGTAGTTTGGATAAACGATGGGGGATATCATAATGTAAATTTTGATATATCATCAGTTACTGGATCCAGTTACAATAATCCAGTAAGTTTTGTTACTGCACCAACTACAGGCTCTAGTTTAGCAACTTATGTTTTTACTACTATAGGAACGTATAACTACGATTGTAGTGTTGGTTCACATGCAGTAAATGGAATGACAGGTTCTATCATAGTAACTCCAAATGAAGATTGTATGGTAGATAAATATCGTATAAGATATAGAGAAGTTGGAACTTCAGCTTGGTCTTCTAAGACTATGCAAGGTTCTGGTCTATGTATCTTTGGATTAAATACTACTGTTAAACAAATGCTTAATTTAACTCATTCTACA
>JAYYZX010000001.1:0-14419 GCA_036339955.1 Bacteroidota bacterium | reverse complement strand
AGTAAATGAAATTTAGAAGTTAAGGTTTGGGTTTGGTTGTAACCTCTCCTACCCTCTCTCGAAAACAAAAGGTTAATAAACATGTAGAAAGTTATTAGATTCCTTGTTTGGACGTGGGTTCGAAACCCACCAGCTCCACCAAATAAAAACCCACTCATTTGAGTGGGTTTTTGTTTATTCAAGAATTATTCTTTTTTCAACTGTCCCATCATCATAGATATAAAAGAAAGGTTTGTTTTTAGTTCCTTCTCCACCTGAAAAGACTTCTTTAATTTTTGAATTTGGGCTAACTATATCAAAACCTAATGTATTAGTTTGCCCCAACCCAATCATTGGCAAGCATAGTAATACAAGTAGTAGATTTTTCATTTGCCAAACTTACGTAATAGTTTTCTAAAAAAGTTCGAAACTGGGACCGAGAGACCACCAATTATCTCTTTACTAATCCTGAACGTATTAAAAGCGCTTCAGGTTTTGGTTCTTGACCTCTAAATCGTTTATATAATTTCATTGGATGTTCAGTCCCTCCTTTACTTAAAATATTATCCGCAAAGGATTTTCCAATCTCTGGATTAAATATTCCATTTTCTTTGAAATATTCAAATGCATCAGCATCCAGTACTTCCGCCCATTTATAACTATAGTATCCTGATGAATATCCACCAAAGAAAATATGAGAAAATGATACACTTATACAATTTATATCGACATCGGGAAAGAATATGGTTTTGATAATTGCTTGAGATTCATTTTCTTTAACACTTATAATATTTGTTGGATCAACACCATGCCAAGACATGTCTAAAAGGCCTAATCTGATTTGTGTTACTGTTGACATTCCTTCCATAAAACTTGAAAATTCCTTTATTTTTTTCACAAATTCCATCGGTATAGATTCCCCTGTTTTATAGTGTTTTGCAAAGATGTCTAAACATTCTTTTTCATAACACCAATTTTCCAAAATCTGACTTGGTAGTTCAACAAAATCCCCATATACACTTGTTCCTGAAAGACTTGGATAAGTTGTATTTGCTAACATACCGTGAAGCCCGTGACCAAATTCATGAAATAAAGTTGTCACTTCATTAAATGTTAAAAGTGAGGGTTGTGAATCTGTTGAGCTTGTGAAATTACAAACATTAATAATATGAGGTCGTTTGTTTTTTCCATTTTCTATTTTTTGATTCTTTAAAGCATCCATCCAAGCTCCATTTTTTTTTCCCTCTCTTGGGTGAAAGTCCGCATAAAAAATAGAAACTAGTTCATTTTTTTTATTCTTAACTTCGTATGTTTTTACATCCTTATGGTAAGTATCAATATTGTTTACTTCAATAAATGAAAGTTCATATAATTTTTCAGCTACTGTAAATGCGCCTTGAATCACATTTTCAAGTTTAAAGTATGGTTTAAGTTTTTCATCATCAAGATTAAAAAGTTTATTTTTTAATTTTTCTAAATAAAATAAATAATCCCATTTTTCTAAATGATCTAAGCCATCTAATTCTTTAGCAAGATCTTCCAATTGTTTGAATTCTTTATCAGCAAAAGGTTTAGCTTTTTCTAACAATTCATTTAAGAAAGTTGAAACAGTTTCAGGATTACCTGCCATTCTTTCCTCAAGAACAAAATGCGAATGAGTTTTATAGTTTAATAAATTTGCTCGTTGGTATCTTAATTTTGCAATCTTTAAAACAATTTTTTCATTATTAAATTCATTCTTTTTAAAACATTTAGAGCCAGATGCAATTTGGAGTGTTTTTCGTAATTCTCTGTTTTCTGCGTATTTCATAAAGGGTATGAAGCTTGGGGGAGCTAAAGTAATTAACCAACCCTCTTTTCCTTTATTTTTTGCTAAAATAGCCGCAGCTTCAATTTCTCCTACAGACAAACCTTTTAAATCTACTAAATTGGTTAGATGAAGTTCATAATTGTTAGTTTCTGCAAGAACATTTTCACTAAATTTTAACCTCAATAAAGAAAGTTCTTTATCAATTTTTCGAAGTATTTCCTTATTAGAATCATCAAGATTTGCCCCATTTCTTAAGAAACTTTTATAACTCATATCTAACAAAGTTGTTTTCTCAACAGATAGATTTAATTCAGATTTTTTGTCATATACATTTTTAACACGAAGAAAAAGATCATTATTTAATGTAATATCATTTCCAAGTTCAGAAAGTAAAGGAGATACTTCTTGGGCTATTTTTTGAATTTCAGGACTTGTCTCTGATGAGTTAATATTAAAAAATAGCCTAGAAACACGGTCTAATTTTTCACCGGAAAATTCTAATGCTTCAATAGTATTCTTAAAAGTTGGGTCATCAGAATTAGATGTTATAGAATTAATCTCCTTTTTCTTAGCTTCTATTAATTCTTTAAATGCTGGTAAATAATTTTCGTTTTTCACTTTTAGAAAAGGTGCTAAATCAAAATTTTCTAAAAGTATATTTTTTGAATTCTTCATTAATATTAATCTATTTTAGAGGCTTTAGTGAGTTTGCGTTTTTATTCTTTCTATATAGTAAGAGAGTATCCAATTGATTAAAATTACTTTCATTGTATTCTTCTACTTGTTACTGACAAGCACACTGTACAGCAAAGTAATAATAAGTAGTAGTTTTTTTTATAAAGCAAACTTACTCAATAATTTTTTAAAAAAGGTCAAGACAAAGACCGAGAGGTACCCCGATAAAAGAATTAATCAATAATCACACATTGATCGAGTCTAACCTGAGAAAAAATATCATCGTACCCAACACATCTTCCTTTTATTTTAATTATATCACCTTCTTTATATTTATTAGATATGTTACTTTCAAATATACAGAACAAACTGTTATCTAATAAGATATTTATACTAGATAGACTCTTTTCAATAGAAGTTACTGTGCCATTGACTTCTATGAGTTTATTTAAATAAGCTTTATTTGAAAGCTCTTCATCTTTTTGATATTGAACAAATAATTCATGAGAAGACAACAAAATATTAGCTTTTTCTCCAATATAATCTCTATGAGGCTGTTGAAAAACATATAAATATGTGAATATAAAAAAAGATAAGAGAATAATTAATAAAATTTTTATTCTTTGTTGCATTACACTATTATTTGTTAATAGATATTATTTGAATGAAAAACGACGAGTAATGTTAAAACCTAAATGAATATCCTTGTCTTCCCATTTACCAGTGTTCTCAGCAATAAATACTTTTTCATTCATGCCAAGAGAATTGGTTAGCATTAACTGAAAAACATGACCTCCTGTCTCAATATCTATACCAATAGAGAGAGAATTTGTGTTTTGAGATATATTATAATATGTTGGAATCCATTCAAAATTAATTGATGTGCTACCACTAAATTTATATCTACCTCCTAAGCCTAAAGCTATAACATCATGATTATCTGTTGAATCTTGAACTGAATTATAATGGAAGAGCGTAGGTGAAAATTGAAGAGAAAAGTTTTTAGATAATTTCCTAGCAAACAAAACTTGATTCACATAACTTAATCTAGAAGTATTAAAAGATAATTTACGAGCTCCATATGGATCAACTGGATCTAAGAACACACTGGAATACCCAACTATAGAAAACGGACTTATAATGTTACTTGTTATGCTCTTTCCTTGATCGAATATTTTATACTTCAATGAAGCGTCTATAATTTTACCATTTGAACTCCTTGCAAGACCAATATTTAACCAATTTAAAAGTCCATAATCTAAACTTAATCTTATTTCTCCATAATCTAAACCATATAAATCATATGCTCCTGTATTAATTCTACCAAATCTATGTGAAATCATAAACTGTAATTCCTTTTTATGAATTAGCTCAATAGATTGCAAATTAATGATCTTAGTCCCTTTAAATGTAGCAAAAACAGTCGATTCATTATTATTAGAATCATCGTTAATTAAATCTAGTAATTCATCTTGAGAAAAAGAGGAAAAATAACAAAGTAAAAATAAGCAGGAAAACAAATTCTTTAATTTCATTTGACTTACATTTTATTTAGTGTAACATCTACATTAATTATAACCTCTTTTGCAATATTGTTTCTCACAATTCGAGGAACTTTAATATTGAAATCTGATACTCTTATAAAAAAGTCAGATTGTATATGCACCTCTTTATTAATTAATTCTAAAGTCCCATCAGCTCCTATCTCTTTTTTTATACCATGTATTTCAATGATCCCAGAAGCCTTAACATTATATTTTTCACCTTGTTTTTTATTCACTGATTCCCAATTCTGGATTTTACCTTTAAAAATTGATTTCGGATATATTTCTGATTCAACATATTTCTCATTAAAATGCTCCTGCATCAAAGCTTTATCAAAATTAAATGAAATCATATAAATTTGAAAGACTATTTCTCCAGTCTTAAAATCCAATACACATGATACTTTATTATTAATTGCTTCAATTTTTTCAAGAGGAGCTTCTGAACTAAAAGAAACTATACCATTACGTGTAATAAATCTATCTTGAGAGAATAAGAATTGAGATACAAACACAAATATTATTAAAAAATTAAACTTCTTCATCTAATCAAATAAGGTTTTTTTCCATTCTTCTATACTGTCAAGCTCACATTCAGTAAGTTTAGTTCCATTTTCTGGCATAAAACCTGATTGAGTAGGTTCACGATTAATTCTCACCCATATACTATCAATATTACCCTTTATGCCAGCAATTTCAGATAAATTTGGAGGAGTATTATTTTCTGCATGACACGGGAGACATTTATTTGAGATAAAACTTGTAATAGATTCATCTTTTGAAGACGATATATTACACTCTGGATTGATTTCGTAGGTACATGAAATAAGGAATGGGATAATTAAATAAATTAGTCTTTTTATTCTAATTAACATAATCATAAAAGTACAAAATTATGATTTGTTTTTAATAATAGCATCATAAGCTTCTTTGACTTTTAAAAACTTCTCTTCTGCTAAACGTTTAATATCATCACTAACACCATCTAACTTGTCAGGATGATACTTCATTGCCATTTTACGATAAGCTTTTTTTACCTCATCAATAGAAGCATTGCTTTTTAGTTCCAGAATCTTAAAATATTCTTCTAGAAGAGTACCTTTCTTGGAAGATACAAACATTGCCTGAATAGATTGAAAATCATATTGATTGATATTAAGATAATTAGAAATCTTTTTAATTAAATTGACTTCTGAAACATGTATATCACCATCAGAAGCCGAAAGACCAAATAAAAAATGTATTATCTCCAATCTTGCTGCATGATTAACATGTGAGTTTAACTGCAAGCAAATAGATCTAAGTTTAGAAGATAATGATTGCTTATTTAATGTGTTAAATATTTTGAAATATTGATTAGCTTTATTTATGCCAAAAGTATTAGTGAAAAAAGTCTTGACATAATCTAATTCCTTTTTTAGAACTTTGCCATCCGCTTTTATAACTAACGAAGAAAGAATCAACAATGATACTTCATATGCTTTCTGCTGATCATTTTTTCCAGAAAAAAGATTTTTCCCTATATAGTAACCAATAATTGCGCCAATTGGACCTGCTAAAAACCAGCCAGCACCAGCACCAATCCATTTATTAAAAGACATAGAAATAAAAATTTAAGCATAACAAAAATACGAAAGAAAAAAATTATTTATCTTTTTTGTTTTTTGTTTTTATCATCTTCTTAAGATGCTTCCTTTTTATAGATTTCCCTTCTCTGGAATCTCTAATTGAACATAAGTCATCGAAGGTTAATTCTCCTGATTTTAAATACCTAATCATAAGCCCAATAATTGCTCCTTTTGCAGGAAATTCTTTTATCAGATTTATTTGATCTTCAATACTGGTCGCTTGAGGTTGATTTTGTATTGATTCAACAATCATAGATTCTTGTCCATTATCTATAATTGATTCTACATTAAGTTTCTCTTCTGGTAAACCAGGATCTTCTTCATTAAAAACTTGTTTTTCTTCTACAGATAAAGACTCCCACCAAGCATCAAAAACAGGGTTTCCAGATTTATATGCAAAATTCACTGGTATTGTGAGCTGTACTTTTACTGGGATACCATCTTTTTTCCCAGGATTTTTATATCTAGGAAGAGATCCTACAACTCTCAGTGCTTCATCATCAAGAACTTGATGCACACCTTTCTTTAAATTAACATCTGTGATATTACCAGATTGGTCTACAACATAATTAACGTAAACATACCCTTGAAGATCCATTCGTTTTGCAATATCTGGATAATTAGTATTATTCTGTATATATTGTTGCAAGGCCATATTACCCCCATTAAATTCTGGCATTTCTTTAACAGCAAGAAAAACCTGATCCCAATCAACAATCTCTATCTTAGGCTCTTCTTTTTGAACTACTTCCTTCTCAATTATTTCCCTAACAGGAGGAGGTTTAGGTTCTGTATGAACTTTTTCTATTTCCTGAACCTTCTCTATAACATCTTTAACAACTTCATTATTTATATCTGAAGAAACAATATTATTATTATCTTGAATTTCAGATTTCACCTGAAGCAAATCAGCACTAACATCTTTTACAGCTTGGTCTCTTTCGTTGCCAAAAATATCTATACTAGAGAAAAAATTAATAAAAAGATCAAATATAAAAAATTCTCTATCTGATTTAATTTTAACATTTACATCAGGAGTATAATACTGATTAGGTACAGAGGGGGTTTCCCATAATTTCAATTTAGTATCAAGAGTCTGGAAAAAACTCAATATAATAATAACGCCTGATAATAATAAAATACTTCTTTTCATAATTAAATTTTATGTTATGCTACACATTGGAATAGCCAATTACAAATGCAATTAAGGTCACCAGAAATATATAATAGTACAAGTACTAGAAGGGTAAACCCTAATAATGGCTGATTTTTATTTGCTTTATTAGCAGTATTAACTAACATAATGAAATACCATGGTTCTTTATCTCTAATTTGATATGTTTTGTAAAATAATGTAGAAAAATATGACATTACAATACTCCAAATCATTCCTCCAAACAAAGCAATGAATAATAATGCGAAAAGGAATGCAAGATTTTTGAATACTTTTAACATTACTCTTTGCGATTTATCATAACTTATCAAAGATGAAAAAACAGAAATAGCAGCAATAGTATATACAAGCTCTTCTTTTGCTGCTTCAATAATTTGTACTTGCTCATCAATATTACTCTCTAATATGTCTACTAATGAAAGTTCTTTATTTACGAAAACTCCTACCGTTGTATTTTCAACACTTAAGCCAGGATTTCTATTCTTAGAAAATGTTAGGTTATAATCCCAATCTACAAGAATACTTTTTAAATTTGCTCTGGCATTTACACTGTATGGAGTTCCTAAGTAGCATTTCTTAGCAACAATATTTGTAGGCTTTGACTCACCTCCTAATCCCTCAGCTAATACTCTATAATCATACGATTTTCCTGTCTCAATTTGTGAATCAACATAAATAGTCTCATCTGGACCAACAGTTGATAAAAGCTTCCACTTCTTGTCTTTAGATAGTTTTCTTTCAATCATAAAACCATCCTCATTATATGAATTGTCCCTCCATGTAAGAATATGTGAGAAATTCTTTTCACTACGAACAACTAAAGAGCTAGGATTTGCTAATGAAGTTTTTCCTATTGTTCTTTGTATATTAGAACTCCAAGCTGAAGAACCATTCACATTCTTAGCCTTTATTCTATAAACATATGTATTTTCTTCACTAATATTCTTGTCAACATATCTACTAATATCAGCACCGCTGGATATAGTTTTCCAATTGTCTTTTGCATCTTTTGCATTACGTCTCTGCACAATATACTCCCATTGTTGACTTTTATACTCTTCTAAAGTAGCTGTTAATTCTGATATCTTAACTTTTGCTTCACTTATAACTCCTCTAATACGACTAGTATCATTTACAAGTCCAGCATGTGTAGCAGGAAGACTGCTAGTCCACTCTTCTTCATTATTACTGAATATAATTTCTGGGTTTTCTATCACATTGTTAGGGAAATTTAAACCAAAAGCATTTTGATTGCTCTTCATTTCTAATGATATCGCATCTTTAATTGCATCTTCAATCAGCGGAAGTCCTTCAAGATTTCCAACATTTTCTAAATATACTGATTCTAAATGTTGCTTAGCTTCACCAATATCTTCATTAATACTAGAAGATCTATTGACTAATACAGATTCTTTTAATGAATCTGCGGTTGAAATAGAGAAATAAATAAATGCAATTGGTAAAATTAAAGGTAATGCCCCCCACATAGAGCCAGGCAATACACTTAAAGCTAATTGAACTCCTTTTTCCTTAATTGCATGTAAGTAATTTAATACAGAGCCTTGCATTGCAGTATCCTCATCATGATGTAGTAAATGATTAGGTACAAGAGAGTCACAAAATACTAATACAAAAAATGCCAATAAGATAATAGCAGATAAAAACACATTAGCATTAACAGCAAGACCTAAAACAATAAGTCCAAAATCTGGTATAAAACTTAAAAATAATAAGATTTCAATAGCTACAAGAGCTACAAGAGCTCCAATAACATAATTCAAAGCAGTCTTCATTACTTTTCTTCCATGTGCATCATGATCACCATCATCAGAATGTAACATTGAAGTAATAGTTCCAAAAGCTTTCAAAGCAGGCAAAGCCCCTATTACTAATCCAATCATTCCAATAGCAACAAAATCAAATAAAACAGATAGATAAACTGATAATCCTATGATAGATAATGCATAAAATGCACCTGAAAAACCAACTGTTAATTTGTCTTTTCTATAAGAACCTTTTAAAGATTGAAAGGCTGTTTTATATAAATCCCAAGTCCATAAGATGCAATAATGGTATAAAGCTTTAAATAACATAGAAATTGGTATCCAAAAAATATTAATGAATAACCAAACGATAGAATTCCATATCCACTTTAAGGCTTTAATTATAGGAGGTATAATAAAATCATAAATAGTTTTTAGTACTGTTGCAATAAAACGTGCAATCACAACAAATGACCAGCCTGCCCATACAAAAACATTATATATAAAAACTAATGGGGCTGTAATTACTAAAAGTAATGTCCATGCATTCTTCAATGATTTCATACGATCAAAGCCAATCAGAAAAGAAGGCTCTTGATTTTCATGCTTTGCAAAAAAGTAGCCCAATATTGCAAAAGGCATTAAAGATAAAAGACAGTATAAAATAAAATCTATTTTACAGTCGCTACAATTGAACAACTCGCTAATTGTGGTTGAAATTTCAAATTCCATGTTAATCTTGTTTTGGTTAAAGTCAGCTAATGTATGAAAAACATTAGATCTGGCAAAATAACTTACTGATAAAGAAGCTTCTAACTATTATCCTCTGATTTTAAAAACCAAGCTAATGGCAATAGTAGAAATAAGAAAATAAACTTTTTTGTAACAATCCCAATAAAAGTAATAAATAGACCTAATAAAATAAGAACCCAAGAATATTGTTTCATTTACCTATATATAATATATTTCATAATCTAGTCCGATTCCTTGCAACAAAATCATACAACAAATTTAAGAAATAGTTAGGAAGTATATTAAAAGAATATAAAAAGTAATATGGAAATTTCAGTATTTTACAAATATTCAATACTGCTGAGGCTTTAAAATAAATCTTCGATTCTGAATTAATATAAATTACAGAATTAATATCGTTTATAGAATGTAAAGCGATTAATTCCTTTGCTTGTATAGATTTAAAAGGAACAAAAATAATTAAAGAGTCTCCCTTTACAGAAGATACCTTATGCACAATAGAAGAACAAAAGGAACAATCACCATCATATAATAA
Organism: Bacteroidota bacterium; assembly: GCA_036339955.1. Classification (GTDB taxonomy): domain Bacteria; phylum Bacteroidota; class Bacteroidia; order Flavobacteriales; family BACL11; genus JAYYZX01. Next base: position 4,558 of record JAYYZX010000001.1, on the reverse strand, counting down.
GTACCGCATATTTATATATTTTTGCTAATATTAGAAATAAATTTTAATTTTTAAAACAGTAATGGTATGATAAGTGACAAAAAATGTATTCCGTGCCAAGGTGGTATTCCTCCTCTTACATCTAATCAGATTAGTAAATTAATGGAATTCTTAGATAGTAATTGGAATGTTTATAATGATAAAGAAATCAAAAAAGAATATATATTCGATACGTATAAAGATGGAGTTCTTTTTGCAAATAAAATTGCTTGTCTTGCTGAAGAAGAAGGGCATCACCCATTTATACATATTAATTATAAAAAAGTAATAATTGTATTATATACACACAAAATAAATGGATTACATGAAAATGATTTTATTCTAGCAGCAAAATGTGATATAGTATTTAACTCTTTAAAATAATTCAGTTTTTTTAGTAATTACATTGCCTGACTTAAGTATTTCAAGCTTTTTTATTTCCTCAATTCTAGGATTCACAACCCAGAACCAAGCGGGCGGAAAGAAACTTAGTAAGATCATGCCAATATAGCCAGAAGGATGCTCAGGAGCACCTGCATGGGAATCTAAGATTTGATATTTCTTAGAAGAAATTAAATGATGATCAGAATGTCTGGATAATTCAAAAAGCATGATTCTGCCTAATGTAATATTAGCATTCCAAGAATGCATAGCAGTAATTTTCTCGTATTTTCCATCTTCATCTCTTTCTCTCATCAATCCATAATGTTCTACATAATTGATAGTCTCTAATAAAATAATACCCATAAAAGAAACAGCAAAGAAGTATTGAAGATATATAAATCCTAGAGTAAAAAAAATAGCCGCACATAAACTAATTTGAATAATAGAAAATTGTATCATCTCATTATCAAATGAAATAAACTTTTTGTTTCGATCTTTTAAACGCTTATATTCTAATTTCCATGCTGAAATATAACTATATAAAATACTTCTACATAAGAATATATATATCATCTCTCCTTTTCGTGCTGTTGCAGGATCTTCCATTGTAGCAACACGCTTATGATGCCCTCTATTATGTTCAATAATAAAATGCATGTATAATGATCCTAGAAGAAGTGTTTTTGCTAAATTTTGTTCAAATTTTCTACCTCTATGACCTAATTCATGAGCAATATTTATACTATGTCCACAAATAGTTCCCATTGTTAAAATATATCCTATTATTTCATATGTTTCTAAATCTACTTTATTGATAGAATAGAAAAAATATGCTAATGATAAATAATGTAAAGGAACCATTATATATATCAAATAATCATAAATCTTATTTTGTCTTAATTCCTTTTCTTTTTCTTGGATGATATTACTAAAATTTGGCTTGTAAAAAAGCTCAATAAAAGGGATAATCACATATCCATATATGACTAAAGAATATGTCCAATAGCCTGTTAGTGAAAAAGAAAAATATGCAATAATATATAAGGAGTACGCTAAACAATATTTTAATGGAAGTAGTTTTTTCATTGTTAATCTATTGTTTTAAATACTGAATATTATAATTTAGATTTGCAATATAAGAAGAAAACTTACATAAAATTGTTTTTGTATTATTGTAACATTCAAATTACTTAATGAAAATAAAAGGTCTTAAAATCTATATTTCTTTTATATTAACCATAATTCCTTTTTTAACATTTTCGCAAATATTAATCAATGAATTCTGTTCAAAAGGGAGTTTTTTAAACTCAAACAACAATGAGTGCGACTGGATTGAATTAATTAGCACCTCTGATTCAATTAATATATCTGAGTATTATATATCTGATAAAATCTCAGATTTAAAGAAATCTAGTTTGCCAGACTTTATTCTTGACTCTGGAGAAGTGTTTTTGATAAGTCTAGGAGACAATACAATAAATTCAATGTCATCTATAGATTCTTTAGATTTTTTTAATTCTCAATTTAAATTAAAAAAACATGAAACGGTATTTATTTCAGATAATAACAATAATATTATAGACTCTAAGCTTATTGAGGTTGGATTTTTTAAACTTTCAGAAGGAAGAGATGTTAAAAATATTAGTAACTGGGTTATATACGAAACACCCACACCTGGATATCCTAACGATATCTTATCATTTACAGCACAACTACCACCTCCTAGAATCTCAAAAATTTCTGGATTTTATCAGAATAGTTTTTACTTGAGTGTAAATTATGACTCTTCTGCAACAATCCGATATACTACAAATGGTGATATACCAAATCAAAACAGTAAAGTCTTTTTGGATAGTATTTTAATTGACTCTACTTCGATTATTAGTTTAAGAGTATTTAAAAATGGATATTCTCCAAGCCAAACTATTGATAGAACATTTTTCATTAATGAATCTACAGGATTAAAAGTAGTTTCATTAATAACTGATTCTCTTAATTTGTGGGGAGATACATCAGGAATTTATGCATATGGTTTAAATCCTGGACCACCACCTTATTATTCTGATGCTAATTTTTGCCAAGACTCTTATAAGTATGCAAGAGTAGAATGTTTTTCAGAAGAAAATGAATTTATCGAATCTGGACAAATTGATTTAAGAATTAATGGGGGTGCTTCTAGAAGATATCCCCAAAAAACATTTAAATTAAATTTTAGATCAAAATACTCTGGAAATTTAAACTGGAACTTTCTACCAAGCAAACCAAATATTGTTAGTTTTAATAATATTATTCTAAGAAATGGTGGTAGCGGTCTTCGTATGGGCTTACAAAATCGAATTAATGATGGGTTAATATCTCTTATTTCTGAAAATAGTCATGTTGATGTAATGGGATATGAGCCCTGTATTGTGTATGTAAACGGTATTTTTTGGGGGCAATACGCATTGAGAGAAAATATTGATGAACATTATATTGAAAATAATTACAACATAAACTCAGAAAATGTAAATATTTTTAGTTTCAGAAAGGGATTAATAAATGGTTCTTACGAGTACTTTAATATAGCTTTTAACTCAATTATGAATGCTAAGCCAAATAATGCAAATTTCTCTGATTTAGTGCAGAGCAAAATAAACCTTGATAACTTTTTTGATTATTTTATAATTCAAACATACATACAAAATGGTGATTGGTTTGGAGGTAGAAATAATACAAAATGTTGGCAGGCTGAATCAAGCAAATGGAATTACGTACTGTACGATACAGATCAATCATATTCACGTAAGTTTGATAGTATTAATGCAATTTCTTTTGCAAGAAGCCCTTATAAGTTAAGCACTGAAGGTGATACGATTGATTATTCCTCAAGAAGCTCAAAATTATTTAATCATATTTTGAATAATGAATCACTGAAATGCTCTTTTATTAGTCGTTATACTGAACTAATAAATAATATTTTTCATCCGTCCTTTTTTACAGAAAAATTGGATTCTATAAAATTCAAAATCGAACAAATTATTCCAGATCATTTTTCAAGGTGGCCCTTAGTTAATTTTTCTTATGATGATTGGATAACAAACTTAGATAATTATGTTCAACTAAATAATGACAGATTCAATTCATATACTAATGATTTACAAAACGAATTCCATCTTGACACTATTAATAATATAACGTTTAATGTGTTTCCAAAAAACACAGGATACATCTCTTTTCAAAGTTATAATGAATATGACTTCCCTCACATAAAAAGTTTTTTTAAAACTAATTGTGCTAATATAATTATAGCACAAACTATGTCAAACGATTATGTTTTTAGTCATTGGAGTAATCAAAATCATGTTTTAAGCACAGAAAAGGAACTTAATATAAATAATATTAATGTTGATAAGGTTGAATTGCATTTTAAAAAAAGAAATGTAACAGATTTAGCAGTAAAAATATTATTCTTACTTCTATTAGTAATAATTACTTTAAGTGAAATTTTATCATCTAAATCACTAAAAATTAAAAAAAACCTGTAATCTATAAATTACAACTGATTGAAACATCTAAATTAGTTACTGTATTAATCATAGCAGTATAAACACTTCCGTTAATTGCGCCATTATCGTAACCTAAATTAATAAGTGCCAGTTCAAAGTTAGTATCAGGTATCATTGTTAGTTTCCAAAACCTAATCAGCAAGCAAAGTAATATACGTAGTAGTTTTTAAAAAGTAGTTTCTTCATACTAATAGTTATTCGCTTTCAAGTATCTTTTTTTTCTCTTTTTGGAATTCTTCTTCTGTTAAAATACCATCATCTCGTAATACGCCTAACTTTCTTAGATTATCATATTTGTTCCCATCATTATTATCAATAACAGTTCCTGCATGTTTAGTTACTTTAATGGAACTTGGATTATTAGTTATCTCTTGTTCTTTCTTAGTTGTCTCTTGTTCTTTCTTAGTTCCTTTCTTTTTGAAAATATTTCTTATAGTATTTTCTAAATTAAAGTCTTTCTTAGTTGTTTGTTGTTCTTTCTTAGTTGTCTCTTGTTCTTTCTTGATTTCATTCTGCCCAAGCCCAATCATAGGAAAGCAAAGTAATATAAGTAGTAGTTTTTTCATTTTTAATCTATTGTTTTGTCAAACTTAAGAATTATTTTTTACTAT